>NC_013939.1:1227500-1547500 GCF_000010985.1 Deferribacter desulfuricans SSM1 | reverse complement strand
GCATTAGTTATGATAGATATTTTAGAGAAAATTAAAGAGTTAAAAAAATGGATTTAGTAAGGGGTGTTTTGTATGGCGAAATTTAAAGTTGAGGAAATTGCTGAAAAGCTGGGAATCACTGTTGATGAAGTATATTCGAAACTTAAAGATAATGGTGTTGAAGAAGTAGAAAGACTTAATTTTTTAGATGATAAATTGGTAACATTACTGGGTTTAGATCCTAAAAAGCTTCAAACAGAAAAAAGACAAGAGTTTCTGAAAAAGGCTTTGGAGAGGAGAAAAAGACACCCCAAACCTAAAGAAGTTGTTTTGAAAGAGGATGCAGGTAAGAAGGAAAAGAAGAGATTGTCAAAAGAAGAACTACTTAAGAAGAAGATGGAATTAGAAAAAAGTTTAAAAAAAGTTGATGAATTAAGAAAGAAAAAAGAAACAGAAAAGAGAAAAGAGATTGCAGAGAAAGTTGATAAAGAGGTTGTAGAAAAGAAAGAAGCTATAAAACCTGAAGAGTTAAAAGTTCAGGCTGAAAATAAAGTAGAAAAAGCAGAAAAAGTTGAAGTAGAAGAGAAATCCGTTGAGGTTGAAACTATCTCTAAAATTAAAGAAAAACCTACTCAAGAGGATAAGAAAGATGAAAAGCTAGAAAAAGTAAAAAGTGAAGAGGTAAAAGCAGAGAAAATAGAAAAGAAAAGAAGTGGTAGACCAAAAACGGATAAACCTAGAGCAGATAAACCAAAAACTCAAAGATATTCTCATGATAAAAAAGGTGAAGATAAGAAAAAGACCGATTTCAAAGGGAAAGGTAAAGATAAAGATATAAAAAGAGATGAAGAGAAACAAGAACTTACTAAAGAACTCATTATAGATAAAGATAAGGAAACAGTTAAAAAGAAAAGGAAAGATAAAGATGAAATTGTAGAGGTTAAAGAGACTAAGAAACCTAAAGCTAAAAAAGGTGCTAAAAAGGTTAAGAACATTCAAAAAGATATTTTAGAAGGGTTTGATGAGTTAGAACTTGAAGAAGAGATTATTAAAAGTGAGTCTGTAGTTGAAGAAGAATTGATAGAAAAAACTGATGAAGTAACTGAAGTAAAAGAAGAGAAGAAGGAAAAAGAAGAAAAATCAGGACCTAAACAACCTGTGAAACCTTCAAAAATTGAAATTGGTGAAAATGTAGCAATTACAGAGCTTGCTAGACTTATGGGTATTAAAGCTAACGAGATTGTGAAAAAATTGTTTGAAATGGGTGTGATGGCTAATATAAATCAATCAATTGATGCAGAAACGGCACAGCTGCTTGGTGCAGAGTATGATATTGAAGTAGTTGTAAAGGTTGTTACTGAAGACGATCTTATTCCTAAATATGAAGATAAACCTGAAGATTTAAAACCAAGACCACCGATTGTTACTGTAATGGGACATGTTGACCATGGTAAAACATCTTTATTGGATAAAATTAGAAGGACTAAAATTGCTGAGAAGGAAGCAGGTGGAATTACTCAGCATATAGGAGCTTATGAAGTTGATTTACCTCAGGGGAAACTTGTCTTTTTAGATACACCTGGACACGAAGCTTTTACAACCTTAAGGGCAAGAGGTGCTCAGGTGACCGATATTGTTATATTGGTTGTGGCTGCAGACGATGGTGTTATGCCTCAGACTAAAGAAGCTATAGATCATTCAAAGGCAGCTGGAGTACCTATAGTTGTTGCTATAAATAAAATAGATAAACCTAATGCTAATCCTGAACATGTTAAGAGTCAACTCGCTGAATTAGGAATTATTCCAGAAGAGTGGGGTGGAAGCCATCAGTTTCAAGAGGTTTCTGCAAAAACAGGGCAAGGGATTGATGAGTTATTGGAAAGAGTTTTGTTAGAAGCTGAAATGCTTGAGTTGAAAGCCAATCCTAAGAGACCTGCAGAGTGTGTTGTTATTGAAGCGAAGTTAGATAAACATAGAGGTGCTGTGGCAACAGTTATTGTTCAAAATGGGACTTTAAAAAAAGGTGATGTGTTTGTTGTGGGAGCTCAGTACGGAAAAGTGAGATCTATGTTTAACTTTATAGGTAGGACTGTTAAAGAAGCTGGCCCATCTATTCCAGTAGAGTTGATGGGGTTTTCTGAAGTGCCTGAAGCTGGGGAAAAATTAATAGTTCTTCCAAATGAGAAGCTTGCAAAGCAGATTGCCGATATGCGTAAAGAGAAGAAAAGAGAAAAAGAGATGCTTGAGAAAAGTAAGGTTAGTCTTACTGATATATTTAGCAAGATTCAAGAAGGTGAGTTGCAGGAATTAAATATTATTATTAAAGCTGATGTGCAGGGTTCTGTTGAAGCATTGAAATCATCTTTATTGAAACTATCAAATCCTGAAGTTAAGGTACAAGTGATTCACGATGGAGTTGGAGCTATTAGTGAATCAGATGTTTTATTAGCTGCTGCATCAAATGCTATTATTATAGGTTTTAATGTTAGACCGGATGCAAAAGCAAAAGCTGCTGCAGAAAGAGAAAAAGTGGAAATACATTTATACTCTGTTATTTATGATGCTATTGAGGATGTGAAAAAAGCTATCGAAGGTATGCTCACTCCTGAAACTAAAGAAAACATTGTTGGTAAGGTAGAAATTAGAAAAGTCTTCAATATTTCAAAAGTTGGTAGAGTAGCAGGGTGCTATGTGTTAGAAGGTAAAGTTACAAGGAATTCTAATGTAAGAGTTTTGAGGGACAATGTTGTTGTTTATGATGGTAAAATTGGCACATTGAAGAGATTCCAAGATGATGTAAAAGAAGTTGTGGCAGGATACGAATGTGGTTTAACTATTGATAGATATAATGATATAAAAGAAGGGGATATTTTAGAAGTTTATGAACTTGTGGAAGAGAAAAGAACATTAGATGATGTGAACAGTGGTGATGAAAAATAATACATGTATAATAGGCTCTCTGGTGTTTGAAATAGAAATTCCTGATGCTTTTTCTTTAAAAGAGAAAAGGAGAGTTTTAAACAGTTTAAAAACTAAGATTAAAAATAAATTTAATGTTTCTATTTCTGAAATTGGTGAGAAAGATATTTGGAATAGAAGTGTGTTAGCAGTAGTTACTGTTTCTGATAGTAGAAACTTTGTGGATGAAATTTTACAAAAGGTTGTGAATTTTTTTGAAAATTTTGCTTATATTAATATTTTAAGTATAAGAGAGGAAATTTTATAGATGGAAAAAGGGTACAGAGCAAGAAGAGTATCAGAGTTAATTAGAGAAGAATTATCAAAACTTATTATTTATGAAGTTAAAGACCCTTTAGTTAAATCTGTGATAATTACTGCTGTAAAGGTAAGTAATGATCTAAGTTTAGCTAAAATATATTTTAGATCTTATGATTTGGAAATGGATTTAAATGATGTTTTGAAGGGTTTGAATAGAAGTAAAGGGTTTTTACGAGAAAATATCAAAAAATCCTTAAGGCTGAAGAAGATTCCGTCATTAGAATTTTATATTGATGATGTAGTTGATGAGGGTTTAAAAATAGATAATATTATTAAAAAGCTTCATGATTCTTAACGGCATTGTAGTCTTATATAAAGAAAAAAATATCAGCTCATTTAAAGCGATTGATAAACTAAGAAAAATTTTAAATGTGAAGAAGTGTGGCCATACGGGTACGCTTGATCCGATTGCGGAAGGTGTTTTACCTGTGTGTTTGAACAAAGCAACTAAGCTTATCAAATACTTAAATGAAAATGAAAAAGAGTATATAGCTGAACTAAGATTGGGGATTAAAACAGATACATTTGATATTACTGGTGAAACTATTGATGAAAATAGTGATAATATTCCCTTAAAAGAGGAAATAAATAATGTTTTATCTGGGATGATTGGTAATATAGAGCTTCCTGTGCCAAAATTTTCAGCAGTGAAAATAAATGGTGAAAGAGCTTATAAATTAGCTAGAGAAAATAAAGATTTTGATGCTGGTACTCGTATTTCAATTATTTATCATATAGAATTGATAGATTATAGTTATCCAAACTGTGTAATTAAAATATTGTG
The DNA here is from genome assembly GCF_000010985.1 of Deferribacter desulfuricans SSM1. Taxonomy (NCBI): domain Bacteria; kingdom Pseudomonadati; phylum Deferribacterota; class Deferribacteres; order Deferribacterales; family Deferribacteraceae; genus Deferribacter; species Deferribacter desulfuricans. The sequence continues at coordinate 1,543,458 of NC_013939.1, read as the reverse complement.
CTCAAGAGGTACGTATGTAAGAAGTTTTATAAATGAGCTAGGTAATAGGCTTGGGTGTTTTGCTACAATGACTAATTTATTAAGGACTAAAAGTGGTGTGTTTAATATAAAGCAATCCTATAAGCTTGAGCAAATTGAGGAAATGATTAAGAATGATGATTACTCTTTTATGCTTGATATTAAAGAAGTTTTAAATTTTCCAGTAGCGGTTGTAAAAGATGAGTTTTTAAAACTTGCTAAAAATGGGGGGAAACTTAGAAGGACAATGTATTTAAAATTTCCACTTACGCAAGATTATAATCATTATTTTATGTCTGATATAAAAGGGAATATTTTTGCTATTGCAAAAAAAGTTGAAGGTTCTGTTTATCCGTTAAAGATTGAGCATGTGTTATAAGAAATTTTATAGTTTGAGTATAATTTTTGTTGAGTTTTTAAAAAATATAAATATAATCTTTAGGTTTAAAAATGGAGGTGTGTAATGGCTTTAGATTCAGTAAAAAAACAAGAGATTATTGAGAAATTCAAAAGACATGAAGGGGATACTGGTTCTCCTGAAGTTCAGGTAGCTCTTTTAACTGAGAGGATTAAGTATTTAACTGAGCATTTTAAACAGCATCCAAAAGATCATCATTCAAGAAGAGGGCTTTTGATGCTTGTTGGTCAAAGAAGGAAGCTTCTTGACTATCTTAGAAAGAAAGACTTTAACAGGTATAAAAATCTGATTGAGGCACTTGGATTAAGGAAGTAATTTATGGAAAAGAAAATATTTAATTATGAAGTGAAGTTAACCGAAGATAGTGAGCCTATAATTTTTGAAACAGGATGGAAAGCAAAACAAGCTAATGGTAGTATATGGATTAAACAGGGTGGCTCAGTTGTATTGGTAACAGCTGTTGCTTCAAAAGAAGCATCCGAAAACCTTGACTTTTTCCCACTAACCGTAAACTACATAGAGAAGTTTTATGCTGTTGGGAAAATCCCTGGTGGATTTATAAAAAGAGAAGGTAAGCCGAGTGATAAGGAAACACTGATATCTAGATTAATTGATAGACCTATAAGGCCACTTTTCCCTGAAGGGTTTAGAAATGAAACGCAGATTATTGCAACGGTGGTATCAAGCGACCAGGTTAACTCTACAGATATTTTAGCTTTAAATGCGGCAAGTGCAGCGTTGATGATTTCTGATATCCCTTTTGAAGGGCCAATTGGTGCAGTAAGGGTTGGCAAAATTAATGGTGAGTATGTAATTAATCCTTCTGCTGCTATTTTTGATGATTTAGAGATGAATATCGTTGTTGCTGGTACAGAAGATTCTATAGTAATGGTTGAAGCTGGGATGAAAAACTGCAGTGAAGAAGATGTAGTTAATGCTCTTGAATTTGGTCATGAGGCTATTAAAAAGTTAGTTGAAGTTCAAAAAAGGATGAGAGATGAGATTGGCAAAGAAAAATTTGAGTATATGGATTTCTCTGTTTCTGAAGATGACTTAAATAAGTTATACGATGAGATAGGTGATAAGTTAAAAGAAGCTGTTTTGATCCCTGGTAAGTTGGAAAAATATGAGGCGATAGATAAGGTAAAAGAAGAGTATTTTGAGAAACTCAAAGAAGAACTTGGTGATGAGTTTGAAGAGAATAAAGGTTACTATAATGAACTTTATCAAGAAGTAGAAAAGAAAGTTTTTAGAGATATAACATTGAATTCTGGTAAAAGGGTCGATGGAAGGACTTATACTGAAATAAGACCAATAGATATCGAAGTTGATTTGCTTCCATGTGCCCATGGTTCAGCTCTTTTTACTAGAGGCGAAACACAGGCATTAGTAACCGCTACTCTTGGGACAAAGTTTGATAGTCAACTTTTAGATGATTTAGAAGGTGAAACGTATAAGAGATTTATGTTGCATTATAATTTTCCACCATTTTCAGTAGGTGAGATAGGTTTTCTAAGAGCCCCAGGTAGAAGAGAAATCGGACACGGTTTTTTAGCAGAAAGAGCTCTTGCATCCATGTTGCCAGGTGAAGATGAATTCCCTTATACAATTCGAGTCGTTTCTGAAATACTTGAGTCTAATGGCTCATCTTCTATGGCTACGGTTTGTGGTGGTTCTTTAGCATTGATGGATGCGGGTGTTCCAATAAAGGATGTTGTAGCTGGTATTGCAATGGGGCTTATTTACGAAGGTGATGATAATTATGTAATATTAAGTGATATTATGGGGATTGAAGATCATTTAGGTGATATGGATTTTAAGGTGACTGGTACTGAAACTGGTATAACAGCTCTACAAATGGATATAAAAATAAAAGGGTTAAAAAGAGAGATTTTAGAGAAAGCTCTTGCTCAGGCAAAAGAAGGTAGATTATTTATACTTCAAAAAATGAAAGCTGTTTTAGCAAAACCTAGAGAAGAAGTTTCACCTAAAGCTCCAAGATTTGTTAAGGTTAAGATAAACCCAGAAAAAGTTGGTTTGTTAATTGGTCCAGCTGGAAAAACTATTAAATCGATAATTGATAAAACTGGTGTGAAAATAGATATTTTAGAAGAAGGTGAGCTTCATATTTTTGGTAATAATAAAGAAGCGATAGATAGTGCCATTGAGATGATTGAAGCTGTTACTCAAGAGTTGACAGTTGGTAAAATCTACAACGCAAAAGTCAAAAGAGTTGTTGATTATGGTGCTTTTGTAGAGCTATTCCCTGGTGTAGAAGGGCTTTTGCATGTTTCTCAGTTTAGCAAAGAGAGAATTGAGAATATAAGGGACCATGTAAAAGTTGGTGATTCTTTAGATGTCGAATATCTTGGTAAAGATGATCAGGGTAGAATAAAATTAAGTAGAAAAAATTTGGTGTAAAGGGGGATCTCCCCTTTTCTTTTATATCTATGAAAAGCGTCAGAATAAAAGTAAAATGTCTAGATAAGGATTTGTTGCCGAGTTATCAGTCGGTTGGTTCGAGTGGATTAGACTTGCGTTCAGCTGTAGAGCTAACTGTATATCCAGGAAAAATATCTCTTGTGCCTACAGGACTTTATTTGGAGATTCCATTAGGTTATGAAGCTCAGATTAGGCCAAGGAGTGGTTTAGCACTAAAACATGGTATAACAGTTTTGAATACACCCGGTACAATAGATGCTGACTATAGAGGTGAAATAAAGGTTATTCTGATAAATTTAAGTGATAATCCGTTTGTTGTGCGAAAAGGTGACAGAATCGCTCAAATGGTAATATCAGAGGTGATTAGAGCTGAACTGGAACTAACTGATAAAGTTACAGAGACTGATAGAGGTGAAGGTGGCTTTGGTTCAACCGGTATTGACTAATTTTAAGAATGTATTAGAATAGTATTAATGAGAGCTTTGTTTTTAGATACATCTTCAAATTACCTTTCAATGGCTGTTTATGAAGAGGATAAATTGTTACATTCCTCTACTACTTTATTATATAACAGATTTAATGAAGAACTGTTGGATTATTTAGATTTTGTTCTTAAAAAGATTAACATTTCAATAAACGATATAGAAGTTTTTTATGTTGTTTCTGGTCCTGGATCTTTTACTGGTATAAGAATTGGGGTATCAACATTATTAGGTTTGGCATTATCTCAAGATAAGAGTCTTTATGGAATAACCTCTTTAGATGCTACAGCACTGGTTATTAACAAATTTTATTTAAAAGATAAGTTTACATTAAAATATAAGTTAAGATTAAATGAGTATGCAGTTAGGAGCTATGATTTTTCTACAATGAATTTTAGTGAATATTTAGTGAAAGATATCAAAGAAATAAGTGAAGAAGCTATAAACCTTTCTGATTTAGAGATACCTTTGACTTATTCTATAATGAATAAAAATTTTGAACAATTTATAGTAAGTTATAATCCTTTTTATATGAGGAAATCTCAGGCAGAGATAAACTTTGATAAGGCTAGCAACGCATAACGATTTGGAAGATATTTACAATATTGAAGTGGAAGTGTATGATGATCCATGGTCATTAGAAAGTTTTGAAAATGAATTGGAAAGTTCAACATCATATGTTTATGTATATGAAGAAGAGCAGATTATAGGGTTTGTTATCTACTGGGATTTGGGAGAGGAGGTAGAAATAGCAAATATAGCTGTTAAAAAATCTTTCCAAGGTAAAGGGGTTGGAAGAAAGTTGCTTGATTTTGTATTGAATAATACTGATGCTTTGTATTACTATTTAGAAGTGGAATCAAATAATGAGAAAGCTATAAAATTATACACAAGTTTTGGGTTTTTAGAATATAATTTTAGAAAACATTATTATGGACTTAACAGACATGCTAAATTAATGAAATTAATTAAGGGGTGAAATATGCTGAATAATAATGATAGCGTAATTAAAGAATTATTAAAAAATAATGAAGAGTTTAAAAAATTATTCGAAGAACATATTAGGTTAGAACAAGATCTTGAAGCATTATACAGTTTAAAATATTTTCCTCCTGAAGTTGAAATTAAAATTAAAGAGATAAAATTAACTAAATTAAAAGGTAAGGATAGAATGAATCAAATTATAAAGGAATATAAAAAAGAAAAAGGGGTTAGTTAGAATGGAAAGAAAAAAATATGTTTTTACTTCAGAATCTGTGACAGAGGGGCATCCAGATAAGGTCGCTGATCAGATTTCCGATGCAATATTAGATGCTATGTTAAAAGATGATCCATATAGTAGGGTAGCATGTGAAACTATGGTTACAACTGGTTTAGCAGTTGTAGCTGGAGAAATTACCACAAGAACTTATGTTGATATTCCTGGTTTAGTGAGGGAAACAATAAAAGAGATAGGTTATACCCGTGCAAAATATGGTTTTGATTATGAAACTTGTGCCGTAATAACAACAATAGATAAGCAATCACCTGATATTGCTATGGGAGTTGATACTGGTGGCGCTGGTGATCAGGGGTTAATGTTTGGTTTTGCTTGTGACGAAACCGAGGAGCTGATGCCTTTACCTATTATGTTAGCTCATAAAATATGTAAGCAACTGAGTGTAGTAAGGAAACAAGGTATATTAGATTATTTAAGACCAGATGGTAAATCGCAGGTAACGATACAGTATGAAGGGTTTAAACCTGTAAAAATTGATACTATAGTTGTTTCAACTCAGCACTCCCCAGATGTTAAGTTAAAAGATTTAAAAGAGGATGTTATTGAGAAAGTGATAAAGCCAGTTGTTCCTCAAGAGCTGCTTGATGAGGAGCATGTGACATATCATATAAACCCTACCGGTAGATTTGTAATAGGTGGACCTATGGGGGATTGTGGTCTTACGGGTAGAAAAATTATTGTTGACACTTATGGTGGTGTAGGAAGACATGGTGGTGGATGTTTTAGTGGAAAAGATCCATCAAAAGTGGATAGAAGTGCAGCTTATGCAGCAAGATGGGTAGCAAAAAATATAGTTGCAGCAGGTTTAGCAAGAAGGTGTGAGATACAGCTTGCTTATGCAATAGGGGTTGCTTATCCTGTATCTATTATGGTTAACACTTTTGGGACAGGTATAATCCCAGATGAAGAGATCGAAAAAATTGTAAAACAAGTTTTTGATTTAACTCCAAAAGGTATTATAGAAGCTCTTGATTTGAGAAAACCGATTTATAAACAAACTGCAGCTTATGGGCATTTTGGTAGGAAAGAATTTAGCTGGGAGCAAACAAACAAAGCTGATGAGCTTAAAGAGCTAGCTGGAAAATTGGGAGCCTAAACCTAAACTATTAAGGGGGATTTAAATGGATTTTGATATAAAAGATATAGGACTTGCAGAAATTGGTAAAAAGAGGATTTTGTGGGCTGATAAAGATATGCCTGTTTTGAGAAAAATTAGAGATAGATTTGAAAAGGAAAAGCCTTTAGATAGCATTAAAATGTCATGCTGTTTGCATGTTACTGCTGAAACAGCAAATTTAGTTAGGACTTTGAAAGCTGGTGGAGCAGATGTTGTTTTATGTGCATCTAATCCTCTATCTACTCAAGATGATGTAGCCGCATCACTTGTGAAGGATTTTGAAATACCTGTTTTTGCTATAAAAGGTGAAGATAACGAAAGTTATTATAAACATATAAAAAGCGCTATAGAGCATTCACCAAATATTACTATGGATGATGGTGCTGATCTGGTTAGCGAAATCTTAAAGAATTATCCTGAGTTACATGGACAAATCTTAGGTAGTATGGAAGAGACTACCACAGGTGTAATTAGATTAAAAGCTATGGAGAAAGATGGAGTATTAAAATTTCCTGTTATAGCTGTAAATGATGTTCAAACAAAATTTATGTTTGACAATAGGTATGGTACAGGGCAGTCTACATTGGATGGGATTATAAGAGCTACAGATGTGCTTTTAGCTGGGAAAGTTTTTGTTGTAGCAGGTTATGGATGGTGTGGTAGAGGTTTGGCAGAAAGAGCAAGGGGGATGGGAGCAAATGTTATTGTTACAGAAGTAAACCCAATTCGTGCGTTAGAAGCAGCAATGGATGGTTTTAGAGTGATGAAAATGATTGATGCAGTTAAAGAGGCTGATATTGTTTGTACTGTAACTGGAGATATACATGTTTTGAGAAGAGAGCATTTTGAAGTAATGAAAGATGGTTGTTATATTTGTAATTCTGGGCATTTCGATGTAGAAATAGATATCCCTGCATTAGAAAGTTTGGCTACAGAAATAAATAAAAATGTTAGAAATTTTGTAGATGAATATGTTTTAAAAGATGGTAGAAAATTGTATTTATTGGCTGAAGGAAGATTGGTAAATCTTGGCGCTGCCGAAGGGCATCCGGCAAATGTTATGGATATGAGTTTTGCTACTCAAGCTTTGGCTTCTGAATACGTTTTGAAAAACAAAGGTAAATTAGATAAAAAAGTTTATGTGTTACCTAAAGAGATTGAGGATGATATTGCTTTTACAAAATTAGAGACAATGGGTATAACAATTGATGAATTAACTGAGGAACAAAAAGAGTATCTCTCTTCATGGGAAATTGGTACATAAATGAATAAATATGATGTAATTATTCTTGGTGCTGGTCCTGCTGGTATAGCTTCAGCTAAGAGATTAGCTGATTTTGGGAAAAAGTTGTTAATTATAGATTCCAGTATTGGTGCAAGCTATTTACAAAAGGGGAGTGTTTTATCCAATTCTGTTTTGTATTATAGTTATTTGTATGATATCTTTCAAAGCAAAATAAGAAATTTTTTAAATATTGATGCAAAAGATGTTTCTATAGATTTGAAGAAATTAAAAAAACAAATTGATAATATAAGGAATAAGTTATCAAAAACTTTTATTAATGAAATATCTAATCATCAAAACATTGATATTTGCCATTCAGAAGCGGAATTTGCTAGTGAAAAAAGTGTGTTAGCAGATGGCAAAGAGTTTTTTTTTGAAAATCTTATAATAGCCACAGGATCAAATCCTATAAATCTAAAAACCACTAACAAAATAAACTTTTTAAGTTTAGAGAATTTTCTTAATGTAAAATCTATACCTGAAAAGATTGCAATTATCGGTGGTGGCTATATCGGTGTAGAAATTGCAATGATTTTTAAAAGGTTTGGTTCACAAGTAATTATTATAGAAAAAAATGATAGATTATTAAAAGATTTCGATGACTTTATAGTTAAAAAGTTTGAAGATAATATAAAAAAGGATGGGGTAGAAGTTTTAAAAAATTGTTACCCTGACAAAATAGAAAAAATAGGTAATAAAACGATTATATTTTTATGTAATGGCGAGCAAATTGAAACAAATGAAATTTTTGTAGCAATTGGTAGAAAACCTAATATCGACAATTTAAAGTTAGAAAATGCTCAGATTAAATTAACAAAAGATGGAAATATCAAATTGAACAGATATCTTCAAACTACAAATAAGTCAGTTTATGTGATTGGTGATGCGACTGGCTTTAATATGTTTGTAAATTGGTCATATAAATCTTCGGAAATAGTGTGTGAAAATATATTGGGTGGTAAGAAAAGTTATAAAAATGTAATAATACCAAAACTTATCTATTCAGATCCTGAAATAGCTGGCATAGGTTTAACGGAGATTGAGGCTAAAAATCAAAAATATGATTATGGCGTAGTTAAGTACAATTATGCTGATGTTGAAAAATCGGCAATACTGGGTTATTCAAAGGGGATTATTAAAGTTATTTTTGATAAGAAAAGTAATAGAGTGATAGGTGCTCATATCTTAGGTAAAAGTGCTTCAGAATTAATAAATGTGTTTGGTTTAATGATTCAATTAAAAGTTGATGTGGATAAAATGAAAGAGTGTATATTTAATAACCCTTTATTTGCCTCTATCCTTACAGATATTAGTGAGGCGATTAAGGAGAAAATAAGTGATTCTTAGTTTATATTGTTGGTTAGCCTTATACATCTGTACCGCTTTGATTATAATTATTGGTGCACCGTTTGAAATTTTTAGAATAAAATTTAGTAATAGAAGTTTTTATAGGAAGCTTGGTTATTACTGGGGAGTTTGGTGTCTAAAAAGTACTTTTACTAAGTACAAAGTTTCCGGATTAGAAAATATTGATTTCAAGAAAAACTACATAGTGATGGGGAATCATTTAAGTTATTTTGACATTTTTTTAGTTTTTGTTGCATTAAAAGACAAAGTAGTTTTTATGGCTAAAAAGGAGCTATTTAGTTTACCATTTTTTGGTTGGGTTTTAAAAAGGATGGATTTTATACCGGTTAATAGAGAAAATCCTAGAGAAGCTTTAAAAAGTCTTATAGCAGCTTCTAAGTTATTAAAAGAAGGGGATTCTATTCTTATGTTTCCTGAAGGCACAAGATCTAAAGATGGTAAATTACAAGAATTTAAACAGGGTGGTTTTATTTTAGCAAAAAGGTCAAATCTTGATATACTGCCTTTTGTGATAAAAGGAACTGATAAAGTATTAAGAAAAGATAGTAAAAAAATTAACCCTTTTCAGAAGGTTGAAATAAAGATATTACCACCAATTTCATCTCAGGATAAAAAAACTGGTGAGCTATTGGTCGCTGTAAGAGAGGCAATTGAGTCAGAGTTAAATGGTTAAGGTCATTTTAGGTTTAGGCTCGAATTTAGGGGATAGAGTACAAAATATTTATAGTGCTTTAAAGTCCCTTGAAAAAAATATGATTTTTATAAAGAGGATATCTCCAATATACTCAACAAAATCTCTTTTAAGGGACAATCAACCAGATTATTTGAATTTAGTAGCTGTTTCTTTTACGAACTTACAGCCAGAAAACATTTTATTTATTGTTAAAAAAATTGAAGACCAAATGGGTAGAAAGAAAATAGGTAAGTGGAAAGAGAGAATAATTGATATCGATATAATTGATTATAATGGAGAGATTATAAAATCGGGAAATTTAAAAGTGCCTCACCCAGAGTTTACTAAGAGAAGCTTTGTCCTTTATCCAATGCTCGATATTGAAAGAGATTATTTGCATCCAGAATACGAAAAAGGGTTAACCTATTTTATAAAAAATTTAGAAGATGACTTGGGTATTAAAAAAGTGGGGGAACTAAAATGGCTATAATAACTATATCGAGGGAGTATGGTTGTGCTGGTGAGTACGTAGCTGAAAGATTAAGCAAAGTTTTAGGTTATAGATATGTAAATAAAGAGTTAATAGAGTATATTGCAATCTTAACGGGTGTTCCTAAACATATTGTTGAAAAATATGATGAAGAGATGCATTCAGACTTAAAAGCCTTTTTATCTAAATATTTTGATCTTGATATGTTTAATGATATATTTACGAAAGTTGAAGAAGCTGAAAGAGAATCTTTTGTCGAGGATGAAAATACTCTTTTTACAGAAAGATTTACAGTAGATCACGTCATTGATAGTGAGATTTTTCAGAATATGGTTGAGCGTGTAATAAAAAAGCTAGCTGATGAAGATAAGGTAATAATTTTAGGAAGAGGTTCTCAATGTATTTTGCAAAATTATTCAAATGCTTATCATTTTAGACTTTATGCTGATTTTGAAGATAGAGTTAAATGGGTATCTAAAAGGGAAGGGGGGTCTATTGATGATGCAGCAGAAAAAGTGAAAACAATTGATAAAAGGAAGAAAAGTTTTATAAATCACTATTATAAAGAAGATATAAACAATCCATTATTGTATCATTTATTTATAAATATGTCTAAAAATTCTATAGAAAAGGTTGTTTCATTAATATCTAATTTTATCAACAATGAATGAACAATAAATCACTGTTTTTCCTTTATTTCTAAAGATTATGTTGTATTATTTTCTATGGAGGTGTTCTATGGATAATAATAAGCTTAATCAAGTTTCTGACAATTTTATGATGTATCAAAAAAAGTTTTCATTGGAAGCTATTGAAGAAATTGATTTTTTTGATGGGCTTTGGGAAGAGATTGAAGAACATATAGAAAAGCATAAAGAAGAGATCAATAAAGTTTTAGAAGATAACTAAAAATATTTTTTAATTGATTATATAATAAATTTTTAATAAACTTAATTATTTGAAAAACAAGTAATTTTTTAAAAGCGTTTAATTTTATTTAACCTTTCCTCTTGAAATTTTTGAAATAATAACCTATTGTTAACTCCTGAAATAATAACTTGGGGGTTAGAAATGAAAAGATTGATATCTATCATTATGATAGCTATGTTTTTTATGATACCAAATATTGTTAATGCTAAAGTTATCAAAGTGGGTATTACTCAGATTGTAGAGCATCCAGCACTAGATGCATGTAGAAAAGGTATAATTGATAAATTGAAAGAGCTTGGTTATGAAGAGGGGAAAAATATAGAATACGATATTCAGATTGCTCAAGGAAATATTGCTACTGCTAATCAAATTGCAAAAAAGTTTGTAGGTGACAAAAAAGATATTATTATTGCAATTGCTACCCCTACGGCATTAGCAGTTGCAAACGCTACAAAGAAAATACCTATAGTAATTTCTGCGATTACTGATCCAGTTGGTGCAAGATTGGTGAAATCACTTGAAAGGCCAGGGACTAATGTGACTGGTACAACCGATATGAGCCCTGTTAGAGAGCAGTTAAACCTTTTTAATGAGTTAGGAATTAAAATAAGAAATTTAGGCGTTATTTACAATGCAGGTGAGGCAAACAGTAGAACGTTAGTTAAGTTTACGAAAAAATATGCTAAAGAGTTTGGTTGGGATGTTGTAGAAGCTACTGTTACAAACAGTAGTGGTGTTCTTATGGCAGCTAAATCATTAGTAGGTAGAGTTGATGGTATCTACATCCCAACAGATAATACAGTTGTTTCAGCTTTGGAGTCTGTTTTACAGGTTGCCTATGACAATAAAATCCCAGTTATAACAGGTGATACTGATTCAGTAGTTAGAGGTGCATTAGCATCGTTGGGTATGAATTATTACAAATTGGGGCTTCAAACGGGTGAGATTGTATATAAAATTATTCATGGGGCAAATCCAGCGACAACACCTGTTGAGACTTTGAAGGACTTGGAGCTATATATTAATTTAAAAGCTGCTGATAAAATGGGGGTTAAAGTACCTGAATCTTTAATTAAAAAAGCTACAAAGGTGATTAAATAAAAGATGAGTTTTTACGCTTTTTTAGGAGCTTTAGAGCAAGGTGTTGTTTTTGCTATAATGGCATTAGGTGTTTATCTAACTTTTAGAGTTTTAGATTTCCCTGATTTGTCAGTTGATGGGACATTCCCTTTAGGGGCTGCTGTTTCAGCAGCCCTAATTGTCAAAGGGGTAAATCCATTTGTATCTGTTTTTATTGCCATGTTGGCTGGTGGTATAGCTGGGAGCGTAACAGCATTGTTAAATACTAAACTGAAAATTTTGCATTTGTTAGCAGGTATATTAACAATGATTGCTCTATATTCTGTAAATTTAAGAATAATGGGGCAGCCGACAGTAGCATTATTAGGATATGATACAATTTTTACACCATTTCAAAATATGTTTGGTGTGGAAAAATATATCATAACACCGATTATTTTTTCTATAATTCTTATTGTAATTGCAATAATGTTAATATGGTTTTTGCATACTGACTTGGGACTTGCAATGCGTGCCACAGGTGATAATCAGAAAATGGTTAAAGCTCAAGGTGTTAATACTGATAGGATGATACTTTTTGGGGTTGCTACTTCTAATGCTTTGGTTGCATTATCTGGTGCTCTTGTGGCCCAATCACAAGGTTCTGCTGATGTTAATATGGGGATTGGGACAATAGTTGCAGGATTAGCTTCAGTTATTTTAGGTGAAGCTATTTTAGAAGATAGGACAGTTGTGAGAGCTGTAATAGCTGTTATAATTGGTTCTATTTTGTATAGATTTGCAATTGCCATTGCATTAAGCTTTAGAATTGGGTCTTTTCAGATGAGCCCTTCAGATTTAAATTTAATAACAGCTATTATTGTGACTGTTGCTTTAATTTTCCCAGGAATTAGGAAGAAAATAGGAATTAAATTATGATTGAGTTAAAGAATGTAACTAAGGTTTTTCATAAAGGCACTGTTAATGAAAATGTTGCGATAAATGATATTTCACTAAAGATAAATAAAGGAGATTTTATAACCGTTATTGGGAGTAATGGGGCTGGCAAATCTACGCTTTTAAATTTAATAGCTGGCTATATTTTCCCTGATAATGGCTCTATTTATATAGATGGAGAGGATGTCACAAAAATTAGCGATTACAAAAGAGCTTATTACATAGGGAAGGTTTTTCAAGACCCCTTAAGCGGTACAGCTGCTTCTTTAACTATAGAAGAGAATTTAGCTATAGCTAAGAAACGTGGACAAAAGAGATGGTTTTCTAAAGGGGTAAAGGCGAAGGATAGGGAGTTTTTTAAAGAAAAACTGAAAGTTTTGGGGTTAGGGCTTGAAAATAGGTTAAAAGATAAGGTAGGGTTGCTTTCTGGTGGTCAAAGACAATCTTTAACATTATTGATGGCAACTTTGGTTAAGCCTAAAATTCTTTTATTGGATGAACATACGGCTGCTCTTGATCCTAAGACTGCAACAAAGATTATTGAATTAACAGAATATTTTATTAATGAATATAACTTAACAGCATTGATGGTAACTCATAATATGAGACAGGCTTTAAAACTTGGTAATAGAACTATAATGATGGATAAAGGTGAGATAGTTTTAGATATTTCTGGCAAAGAAAGGGAAAATCTGGAAGTGAAAGATTTGATTGATATGTTCAGTAAAGTTCGCGGTGAAGAAATTTCCGACGATAAACTCCTTTTAATTTAATTTTTTTATTTTTGTGTTATAATTTGAGAAAGGGGGTGTGAAATGAATAATAAGCTTAAGTTCTTGTTTTCTATCATTTTAACATTTTTAATGGTTACTTTTTCTTATGCAGCAGAATGGCAGATTGTTGGACCAAGAGCTCTTGGAATGGGGGGAGCTTATGTAGCTGTGGTTAATGATTCTACTGCAGCTTATTGGAATCCGGCAGCATTTGGTTTTTATTCTAAAAAGGATATTAAAAGGTATGAAAAGAAAAAATTTGGTTTGGGTATAGGTGTTGGAGCTGGTTATTCTGTACACAACGATTTAGGTGATAAAATAGATGATATATTGGATTATGATTATGATAAGGTTTCTAATGATATTTCAAATGGGGTATTAAGTGCAGAAAATCTACATGATTATATCCAAATTATTAATAACGTGAATAAGATAACAGATAAGGATGCAGTTGTTTTTAAAGCTAATGGATTTTTAGCTTCTAGGATTAAACATTTTGGTATTGGTATTTTTGCCCTTGGAAATATAGCTGCAGTACCTATAATTGATTTGAAAAATATTGCTGTTGATTCAAACGATAATAATATAATTGATAGTTTAGCTAATATATCAGGTGATAATAATTATGATGTTTTATCTTCATCGCAAGCTAATGATTTAATAGCGAAAATTTCTTCTCTTACTGGTTGGGATAGTACAAAAGCTCAAAGTTATGTTCAGGCCTTGGATGATGCATTAAGAGATAACAATATAACTCCAACTCAAGAAGAAATAGATGCAGCTTATAAGGTAGCTGAAATTGCTGCCGAAGCTCAAACAGGTGGTAGCTTTGATAATAATACTTCAAAGATTCAGTTTGAAGGATTGATATATTATGAAATACCAATCAGTTATGGTTATGCAATAAATAATAAGTTGGCAATTGGTGGAAATGTTAAATTTATGAAGGGTAGATATTATCAAACATATGTGAGTTTATATGATGATGATAATGATAATGATCTTTTTGAGAAAGCAGATGAGGATTATACAGAATCCAATGCTTTTGGTTTGGATTTAGGGATAATGTTTAAACCTAATAATCTTATTACGCTTGGTATAGTTGGTAAAAATTTAAATACACCAAAATTTGATAAACCAAATGGTGGTGATTATGATTTGGATCCTTCAGCTAGAGCTGGTGTTGCTATTACACCTTTTTCTTGGTTAACTCTAGCTGCAGATATAGATTTAACAGAAAATGATACAAATATAAGAGATTACAAGTCCAGAAATTTAGGTTTAGGAGCTGAAATATCAATTTTTAAATTTTTAGACTTACGTGCTGGTATGTATAAAAATTTAGCTGAAAGTGATATTGGTAATGTCTATACTGCTGGGTTAGGTATAAATTTATATTTATTTAGATTAGATGCTGGTATTTCTTTTTCTCAAGATACTGCGACTGTGGATGGTAATGATTATCCAGAAGAAGTAAAAGCTGAGGTTGCATTAACAATAGATTTTTAAAAGGGCTTTTAGCCCTTTTCTTTTTATAATATCAATTTAATAAAAAACTTGATTATTTAGGTTTATTGTGCCATAAACAAAACCCAAAAAGTTTGAAAAAGAGGTATGGTGATGAGGATTAATTTGCCTGATGGGAATGTGATTGAAGTTAGTGATGATGCTGATGCTAAAGAGGTTGCCAGTAAGATAAGTAATACTCTCGCAAAAAAAGCTATAGCTGCAGAAGTAAATGGTAACCTGGTTGATATATATTATAAATTATCAGATGGTGATACAGTTAGGATAATCACCGAAAAGGATCCTGAGGCATTAGAAATTTTGAGACATTCAACTGCACATCTTATGGCACAAGCTGTGCAAAGGCTGTTTAAAGATGTGAAAGTGACAATCGGGCCAGTAATTGAGGATGGTTTTTATTACGATTTTGATAAAGAAACCCCTTTTACTGAGACTGATTTAGAAAAGATTGAAGAAGAGATGAAAAAAATTGCGCAGGAAAATTTACCTATAAGAAGAAAAGAGCTAAAAAAAGAAGAAGCCATAAAGTTGTTCAAAGATAAGGGTGAAGATTATAAAATAGAGATTATCAATGAAATTGATGATGAATATGTTTCTGTTTATGAACAAGGGGAATTTGTTGATTTGTGTAGAGGTCCACATTTAGAATCCACAGGTAAGATAAAACATTTCAAGCTTTTAAGTGTTGCTGGTGCGTATTGGCGCGGTGATGAGAATAATAAAATGCTTCAAAGAATTTATGGAACTAGCTGGTTTAAGAAGAGCGAACTTGATGATTATTTAAAAAGATTAGAAGAAGCTAAAAAGAGAGATCATAGAAAACTAGGAAAAGATTTAGAACTTTTTTCAACATTTGATGAGATTGGAGCTGGGCTTATTTGTTGGTTTCCAAAAGGGGCAAGAATTAGGTCAATAATTGAGGCTTTCTGGAAGGAAGAGCATTTTAAAAATGGTTATGAAATGCTCTATACCCCACATATAGGAAAATCCACTTTATGGGAGACATCTGGTCATTTAGCTTTTTATCAGGAGAATATGTATTCACCTATGGATATTGATGGTAATGAGTATTTTATAAAACCGATGAACTGCCCTTTTCATATAATGATTTATAAATCAAAAGTTAGATCTTATAGGGATTTACCTTTACGTTGGGCAGAGCTTGGTACTGTGTATAGATATGAAAGGTCAGGTGTATTGCATGGCTTGTTGAGGGTTAGAGGATTTACTCAAGATGATGCACATATCATTTGTACTCAAGAACAGATTATAGATGAAATTAAGGAAGTTCTTAATTTTTCATTGAGAATGTGGAAGGCCTTTGGTTTTGAAAGTATTAAAGGGTATATTGCTACAAGGCCAGAAAAAAGCGTTGGCGATGATGCAATGTGGGAAAAGGCTACCCAATCTTTAGAGGGAGCAATAAAAGATTCTGGAATAGATTTTGAGATAGATGAAGGTGGTGGTGCTTTTTATGGCCCAAAAATTGATTTGAAAATTAAGGACGCTATTGGTAGAGAATGGCAGATGACCACAATTCAGTTTGATTTTAATTTGCCAGAAAGATTTGATATGACATATATTGATAAAGATGGTAAAGAGAAAAGACCATTTATGGTTCATAGGGCATTGCTCGGTTCTTTAGAAAGATTTTTCGGTGTATTAATTGAGCATTATGCTGGTGCTTTTCCAATATGGTTGGCACCTATTCAAGTGAGAATCATAAATGTGTCTGATGCTCAATATGAATATTGCAAAGAGATTGAGAAAAAATTGAAAGAGGAAGGTATTAGAGTTGAGTTTGATAGTAGAAATGAAAAAATTGGTTATAAAATAAGAGAAGCTCAACTACAAAAAATACCTCACATGATTATAATTGGTAATAACGAAGTAGAAGCAAAGACTGTTTCTGTCAGATTGAGAAACGGAGAAAATAAAAATAATCTTGATTTTTATGAATATATTAGTGTATTAAAGGAACTTGATAAAACTAAAAGTACAAATTTATGGAGGTGATTTATAAAGAAGGAAGAGAATAAGGAGAGGGTAAACGAAGAAATTACCGCTCCAGAGGTAAGATTGATACTTGAAGATGGTACTCAATATGGTGTTGTTTCAATTGAGGAAGCGTTAAAGGTTGCGGAAGAAAGAGGTTATGATCTTGTAGAAGTGGCTCCAAATGCCAAGCCACCCGTTTGTAAGGTTATGGACTATGGTAAGTATAAGTTTGAAAAGAACAAGAAAGAGCGAGAAGCAAGGAAGAAACTAAGGCAACATCAAATTGATGTAAAAGAGATGAAATTTAGACCAAAAATTGATGAACATGATTATCAGGTTAAGTTAAAGCATGTAAAAAGATTTTTAGAAGATGGTGATAAAGTAAAGGTAGTAATGCGTTATAGAGGAAGAGAAATGGCCTTTCAAGAGCAAGGCCTTGAAGTATTAAATAGGATTGTAAGAGACTTAGAAGATCTCTGTGTTGTTGAAAAACATCCAGAGATGCAGGGTCGACAGCAAGTCATGGTACTTGCCCCAAAACACAATTAAAGATCAGGAGGTTTGAATGCCAAAGGTTAAAACCCATAGGGGAGCTGCTAAGAGATTTAAAGTTACAGGCAGCGGAAAAGTTAAGTACAAAAAGGCTGGCTTGAGGCACCTCCTTTCCTCAAAGGCCAAAAAGAGAAAGCGCGCATTGCGCCACCCTGGCATCCTGGAAGGAGCTGATGCCCAGAACGTCAAAAAATTAGTACCTTATTTATAGTGAAAAAAGGAGGAAGAAGTGCCAAGAGCAAAAGGTGGATTTAAAACGAGAAGACGCAGAAAGAAATGGTTAAAACTTACTAAAGGTTTTCGTGGTGCAGCTAATAATGTCTACAGAAAAAGTAGAGAAGCTGCAGAGCGTGCTTTAGTGTATGCTTATCGTGATAGGAAGCAAAGAAAAAGAGATTTTAGAAGGCTGTGGATTGTAAGAATAAACGCAGCTGTTAGACAGTATGGTTTAAGTTATAGTAAGTTTATAGGGCTTTTAAAGAAGAATAATATTGAAATCAACAGAAAAGTCCTTTCTGAAATGGCTATTAATAATCCAGAAGAATTCGAAAAGTTAGTAAAAAAAGTAACAGCATAAAGAAGGAGGGTATCCACCTCCTTTTCTTTTTTAAAGAAAATCAAATTTAATAAACTAAAAAATTATTTCCAAAAATTATAAACTCAACATCTGCCAAGAAATGGCGGGGTCGCAATGACCCAAAAATGCTGTCATTGCGAGCGTTAGCGAAGCAATCTAATAGTGATGAAAAGTTAGATTATTATGTAATACCATCAACTCTATTCAACAGTTCCCTGTTGATTTTTTAACTTTTACAAGTTATTGTGACTTTAATTTTTATAATAAAAGGAGTATGTTGTAAAATATTAAAATGATTCCAATGATATAAAATATTTTACACGCAATATTTTCAAAAGATATATAATTATGGGGTGATTGATGATTGGTATTGAAAATGAAGTGTTATTTAGAGATATCTCATTTGAAGTGAGTGTTGAAGATAGTTTAAAAAATTTAAAACCTCATCCAAAATTTAATTCTTGTTCTTTTGAAAACTATTTTCCTGATGAAAGGTACAAATCTCAATCTGAAGTAAAAGATTTACTTCTTAATAAAATAAATAAGTTAAATGGTAATAAAAATACTGTTTCGCCTAAAAAGAAATCTTTTTTTGATATTTTCTCAAAAAGTAATAACAATAATAACAATTCAAACATAAAAAATGTATACCTTGATGGCGGTTATGGTGTAGGTAAAACACATTTGTTAGCTGCTTGTTATAATTTAGCAAAATGTAAAAAAGCTTTTATGTCTTTTTCTGAAATGTGTTATTATATAAATTACTTAGGTATAAGTGAAAGTATAAAAATATTTTCAAAATATGACTTGTTGCTTATTGATGAGTTTGAAATAGATGATCCTGCTACAGTTAGAATGATGGCTAAGTTTTTTGAAGAAATAAATAAAAACACTTTGATAATAACTACTTCTAATACATTGCCATCAGATTTGGGCAAAGATAGATTCCAAGCTGATGAATTTAAAAGAGAGATGGGGGTAATTGCTGATACCTTTAGGGTAGTTAAAATTGATGGTGAAGATTACAGAAAGAAAAATAGAGAGTGGAAAAAGAATATTGATGAAAGGACCTTTGAAACTGCTTACGGAGAATATAGTTGTAAAGGTGATAGAAAAAAATGTGTTGTTCAGTTTGAAGAACTTATGGAACAGTTAGAAAAGGTACATCCATTTAGATTTTATGTTATTCCGGAGCAGGTAGAAGCAATATTTATTAGAGATTTAAAACCCTTTCCGATGCTAAATAGCGCATTAAGATTTACACATTTTGTTGATGTGTGCTATTATTATAATACAAAACTTTTTATAAAGTCAGATTATGGGTTAGAAGATATTTTTTCAAGAGAGATGATGGAGTCTTGTTTTGAAAAAAAATTAAAGCGTTGCTATTCGAGAATGAGTGAGTTGGCTATATTTTATAATAAATAATGGTGTAATATGATTGATTTTTTAAAGAAGTTAGCTTTTGATGCGGGTAAAATAATTAAAGAATATTTTTATCAAAATGTTAATGTTTATCACAAAGGGAAAATAGATTTAGTTACTGATATAGATGTAAAGGTAGAAGAGTTTATAAAATTAAAATTATCAGATAATTTTTCTGATGTTAGTATAGTTGCTGAGGAATCTTTTGATGGAAATTTAAATTTTGATAAAGCATTTTTTGTAGATCCAATTGATGGGACAACTAATTTTGTCCATGGGTTCCCTTTTGTAGCAGTGTCGATTGCTTATATTTCAGATGATAGAAAAATTGGTGTAGTATTTAACCCTATTTTGAATGAAATATTTTATGCAGAAAGTGGCAAAGGTGCTTATTTAAATGATGAAATGATAAATGTTTCAAATACTAATGATATTAGAAATTCTCTTATTGCAACGGGTTTCCCATATTCATCTGTTGAGAGAAATATAGACGAATTAATGGATATTTTAGAAAAAGTATTAAAAAGTAGTAGAGGCATTAGAAGAGCAGGTTCAGCTGCCATTGATTTATGTTATGTCGCTAAAGGGGTTTTTGATGGTTATTATGAAACTGGGTTGAAACCGTGGGATATTGTAGCTGGCAAGATTATTGTAGAAGAAGCTGGTGGTGCAGTTTTAAATAAAAGAGGAGAAGTATATAATTTTTCTGATGATTATATTGTAGCTACAAATGGAAATATAACTAATGAGCTTTTGAGGATTTTAAATGGCATTTAGTTCTCAATTGATTGGCGATTTAAAATCTATGTCAATACCTGATATATATCAGTGGGTGGCTACTAATCAGAGATCAGGTTATGTTTTTTTTCAACGAGGTATTCATGAAGTAAAAGTATTTTTTTTAAAAGGAGATATAATAAATGTATCATCTAATATCCCTGATTTTCTTTTAGGGAGTATCTTAATTAGATTTAAAAAATTGGATAAAAAAACTCTGGCCAACATTTTAAAGCTTCAAATCAAAAACAAAATACCTTTTGGACAGCTATTAGTTCAAAGTGGCGCAATTACTGAAGATGATTTGATTTTTGCATTAAAACAACAAACGATAGAACTTACAACATATTTGTTGGATTGGGATCAGGGTTTTTTCTATTTTGAAGAGGGTGAACAAAAATATAAATATTATGTAAAGATTAAAGTTGAAGAAGTTTTATTTGAATCAATTAGAAGACATGACGAATTGGAGCTTTATAGAAAAGTTTTGAAAGAGAGTGATGTTATAAAAATATCTGACAATTCAAATATAAGTGAGCAATTTAAAGATGTTATTGATGGTAAAAAAACTGTTCATGAGATTATTTACACTATAGGTGGTGATTATATCGATGTATATAAACAACTTTATGACCTGTTTATGAACAAGAAAATTGAAAAAATTGGAACAAGGTCAGATCCATATGACCCATCTATAAAATTTTTGATTGCTTTAGAACTCTTTGGAAAGGGTAGAGTTTACGATTCTTATATCTTGATTAAAGACCTTTATCAGAAGTATGGTAAAGGTGTAGCTATAAAAAATTTTTACAAAAATCTTGTAATTTTTACAGATAATGCATTTGAGAAAAAGCTTGGTGGTGAAAAAGCATGCTTTAAAGTTAATAATATTAAGTTGCTTGATCAGAAAATATACTTGACTCCAAAAGATGGATATGTTGTTTCTAGGTTAGGTGAGCATCCTTGTTTTGATGATTTAAGAAAAGTTTGCAATATCGAAAAAATTGAGCTTAAGCTGATTTTGTTAAAACTTTATAAAATGGGTGTGGTTTTACTAAAAGAAATAAAGAAAAAAGAAACCAAAGAACTTCCTGAAGATACAATTTTGGTTCTGTTGGAGATTATTAAAAATGAGATGTCAGGTTCTTTGGAAACAATAACTGATGAGATGAAAGCAATTTTGTACTTTAAATCAGGTAAGTTTGTAATGGGGTATTCAGTTTCTGATAAATATAGTGTTATTAGTTATTTAGAAAAATTTTTGGGTAAAAGTTTTAATACTGATGATTTTGAATATTTGTTTAACAAACTTATTAATGAAAATATTTTTAAGATTGATGAATTGGAAAAAAGTTTAGAGATGTATTGTAATATGTTGGTTAGGGAAATTATAAAATCGAAAGCTATATCAAATATTTTTGCTTTTAATGATTTCTTTGGTTATGAAATAAATATAAATATAAATCTTCTTTATTTGATTGCTCTTACATTAACAACTGTTGATAAAGAGTTAAATTTAGATTTTGATTTGGGGCAATATTATGAGTTAACAACTGATTCTGAAAAGATTTTAGAACTATTTGATAATTATGTAGTAATAAAAAATTTAATTGATAAATTTGATGAAAATTCGATAGATCCTGTTAGTCTTAGAAATTTATCGACTTTTGAAATAAATATTTTGAAAATATTATTTTATTTGGAATATTTGAAACCTACAGGGAGATACCTTTTGAAAGTTGAAGAGCTAAAAAACTTATTGCACGATTTACAAAACAAAAATCCGTTTGAAATATTTGGAGTAAAAAAAGATAATTATAATATTGATGAAGTTAAGAAAAAATATGTTGAAATGTCTAAAAAATATCATCCTGACCTTTTTGAAGACAAAGAAAGAAAAACTATAGCTGAAGAAATATTTAGAACTCTTAAAGAGGCATTTGATTACTTAGTGAAACATGAACAGGAAGAAGAGAGTAAACTTAAAATTGATGCAAAAAAGATTTTTTTGGCTGAACAGTTATTGACAAGTGGTAAAGTTTATTTAAATATGGGTAGGATCTCTGATGCCTGCGAAGCTTTTATAAAAGCTTATGAAAACTTTAATATGGATGAGGAGATAAAGGCTTATTATGGGCTTGCTTTGATTAAAAGAGGTGATTTTGCAAATGGGTTTGAAATATTAGATGATACAAAATTTTATAATTTCAATGACCCCAATTTATATTATGCCTATTTAGATGCTGCAATAAGGCTTAAGAAACTCGAAAAAGCTAAGCAAGTATTAAAAAAATTTGAATCAGAATTTAAGAGTCTCTCACACAAAGTAGATTTTTACAAAAGGAAATTAGGTGTTAATTAGTTTCTTATTGTCATTGCGAAGAGCTTTATTACGAAGCAATCTCAAGTTTACAATATTTTCAAGAAGTTAATCTAATATGTAATATATTTTAATTGTGAGTGTCGAATAATAATTGCTTAAAAACCCCAGATTGCTTCGCTAACGCTCGCAATGACGGCATTTTTGGTCATTGCGAGGCAACAAAAGTTGCCGAAGCAATCTCAGGACTTCAACAGTTTCAAAAGGTTAAATTAATATTTAACATTCATAACTCAAATAGTTTTGTTTAATTTCTTTTTTAATAGTAAAAAATTTTATTTATGTTTAATAAGTTTAAATAAAGTTTAGTTATTTTGAAAATCCTGTTGACTTAGTCTCTCTGTTTAGTTAAAATTAATTAAGTTTAATAAAAAGTTGTTTTAAAGAGGTTTGTTTTGTTAGAGGTGAAAAGAATATATCTCAGCTTTGGCGGAATTATGGCTATAGCTGGGGTTAGTTTTACTGTTAATAAAGGTGAGATTTTTTCAATTATTGGTCCAAATGGTGCTGGTAAAACGAGTGTTTTAAATACAATATCCGGTATTTATTTCCCAAACAGGGGGAGTATCAAATTTGAGGGTGAAGATATCACTAGAATATCCGTTCATAAAAGATCTAGGCTTGGACTGGTTAGAACTTTTCAAAATCTTGAACTATTTAAAGGGATGACAGTTTTGGATAATCTAATGCTCTCGAGACATATATATATTAAATATGGTCTGTTTTCTTCTATTTTTTATTTTGGTAAAGCTTTAAATGAAGAAGTTAGACATAGAGAGGTGGTAGAGAAAGTAATTGATTATTTAAATTTGAATCATGTCAGGAAAAAATATGTTTATGAGCTTTCTTATGGTCTTCAAAAGAGGGTAGAGCTTGCTAGAGCTTTATGCCTTGAGCCAAAGCTATTACTTCTGGATGAGCCGATGGCTGGAATGAATATGGAAGAAACAGAAGATATGGCAAGGTATATCTTAGATATTAATGAAGAACTAAATACCACGATTATTTTGATTGAGCATGATATGAATGTAGTAATGGATATTTCACATAGGATAATGGCTTTAGATTTTGGCGAAAAGGTTTGTGAGGGCACACCTTCAGAAGTTATAAACAATGAAAGAGTATTGTCTGCTTATCTTGGTGAAGAGAAATGGCTGTGAAAAAAAGTTTGTTAGATTACTTTTATGAAAATTACAAAAGGAAAGCTGATAAAGTTGCATTAAGAGAAAAAGATTTGGGGATATGGAAAGAGATAACTTGGAAAGATTATTTTGTAAAAGTGGTTAAATTTGCACATTATTTGGAATCGATTGGTGTGAAAAGTGGTGATACAGTTGCTATTATTGGAGACAATAAACCAGAATGGTTGATTTGTGAATTTGCCGCACAGCTTTTAAAAGCTTATCCAGTAGGCATTTACCAAGATTCAGTTTCTGATGAGATCGAGTATCTTTTAAACACAACTGAAGCTAAAATAGTTGTTGCTGAAGATCAAGAGCAGGTTGATAAAGTATTAGAAATTAAGGATAAATGTGAAAATATCAAAAAAATAGTTTATTATGATGACAGGGGGATGTATTTGTATGCTGATATTGAAGATTTGATTTATTTTGAAGATGCGATAAATTTTGATTTAGATTTAAAGGAATTAGAAAAGTTTTTTCACGAAAAATCAAGTGAAGTGACAGAAGAAGATATCGCTGTAATGTGTACCACTTCTGGTACCACATCTAAACCTAAAGTTGCAATGTTGACCCATAAAAATTTGATTTTTATGTCAACCAGTTTAGCTAAGGCAGATCCTAAATATGAAACAGATGATTTTGTATCTTTTTTGCCTTTACCATGGATCGGTGAGCAGATGATGAGTGTAGCCAGTGCTCAAATTTTTGGGTTTGTTGTAAACTTTCCTGAAAGTGCAGATACCGTTCAAAATGATATGAAAGAGATTGGTCCACATATAATTTTTTCACCGCCAAGAGTATGGGAGAATCTTGCATCAACAGTATTTATGAAGATGATGGATTCCACTAAATTCAAAAATTATGTTTTTAACAAGTGTATAAAAATTGGTTATGAGTATGCCGATTTAAAATTTGAAAAAAAGGAACCTACTTTTTTGCAAAATTTAAAATATAGATTGGCTTACATTTTTCTCTTTAGAAAATTAAAAGAACGTCTTGGGTTTTGTAAATTGAGAAGTGCTATGACAGGTGGTGCTGCTCTTGGGCCTGATACTTTTAGGTTTTTCCATGCTATAGGGGTAAGCCTAAAACAGATTTATGGGCAAACTGAAATTTCAGGTATTTCTTGTATCCATAGAGATGATGATATCGACTTTACTTCCGTAGGTAAACCGATAGAGGGGACAGAGATAAAAATAACAGAAGATGGAGAAATCATATCAAAAAGTCCAGCTGTGTTTAAGGGGTATTACAAGGATGAAAAGGCAACTCAAGAAACATTGAAAGATGGGTGGTTGTACTCTGGTGATGCTGGTTATTTTGATGAAAATGGTAAGCTTGTGGTAATAGATAGAAAAAAAGATTTAATGTATCTAAATGATGGCACTATGTTTTCACCTCAGTTTATAGAAAACAAATTGAAATTTAGCCCTTATATTAAAGAAGCGGTTGTTTTGGGTAATAAAAGAGATTTTATTACAACAATATTAAATATTGATTTTGGTATTGTTGGTAAATGGGCTGAAAACAAAAAAATAGCTTATACTACCTATACCGATTTATCATCTAAAGATGAAGTTTATGAATTAGTTGCTAATGAAGTTAGGAAAGTCAATGAACAGCTTAAAGATGAGCACAAGATTAAAAAGTTTGTTTTATTGTATAAAGAATTTGATGCAGATGATGGCGAGTTGACGAGAACCAGAAAAGTGAGAAGAGGATTTATTGAGGAAAAATACAAAGAGATAGTGAGCGCTTTATATTCAGATGCCAAGGATATTGAGATTGAAGCTACTATAAAACTTCAAGATGGTAGAGATAGAAAGATAAAAACTGTGTTGAAAATATATCAACTGTATGATTGAGGGAGCTTATGGAACTTTTCTTTAATTTGATAATAACTGGTTTGGTGGTTGGAAGTATATATGCTTTGCTTGCTCTAGGTTTTACGTTGATCTATAAAGCCACAGGGGTTGTAAATTTTGCGCAGGGTGAGTTGCTTCTTATCGGTGCATATATATGTTTATATTTAACTACATCATTTAAAATCCCTTTTATTCCATCATTTGTTTTGACTTTTGTTTTTATGTTCTTTTTTGGATTTTTGATTGAAAAAGTTTTTTTACGAAAGATGATAGGTGAACCCATTATATCTATCATTATGCTTACCATTGGACTTTCCTCTGTTTTAAAATCTATAGTTCAGATTTTTTGGGGTACTGACACAAGAGTTTTTCCTCAAATTTTTTCTACAAAACCTATTTCATTATTTGGGATAAAGGTTAGCCAGGTTTATATCTTTTCGGTTATATCTGTTATTATTTCTCTTGGGATATTTTCAGTATTTTTTAAAAAATCAAAGGCTGGCGTGGCCATGAGAGCGGTGGCCAGTGACCAGCAGGCAGCTCTTTCTATGGGTATTGAGATTAAAAAGGTATTTGCCCTTGCATGGGCAATTGCTGCTGTGGTTTCAGCAATAGGTGGTGTTTTTGTGGGAAATATAAACGGTGTAAATACTAATTTGGCACAATTTGGATTAAAAGTGTTCCCTGCTGTTATTTTGGGGGGTCTTGATAGTATTACAGGTGCAATTGTTGGTGGATTGGTAATCGGAGTTTTAGAAAATTTGGTTGGTGGATATATTGATCCTATTATAGGGGGCGGAGCAAAAGAGGTCTTCCCCTTTATTTTTATGATTATTGTATTGATGATAAAACCTTATGGATTATTTGGGACAGTTGAGGTTGAAAAGGTATGAATTATGTAAATTGTGGAAATTTTAAAAGTAATTACAAAGAAGATTTTGCAATTTATCAGACTAAATTTGCAAAAATTATGATTTACGGTTTTATAATAATTCTGTTTTTACTCCCTGTGATATCAAATGATTATGTATTGTATCTTTTTAATTTAATCTTTATTTCAGTTATTGGTGCTGTTGGTTTAAATATTCTTACAGGAGCAACAGGGCTTATTTCACTTGGTCATGGAGCTTTTATCGGTGTGGGTGCATATGCAGCAGGTTATATTTTTAACACGTTACATATAAATTTTCTGTTTGCCATTCTGTTTGGTGGTATTATGGCTGCTTTGGTTGGCAGTATTTTTGGTATCCCTTCTTTGAGGTTAAAAGGGCTGTATTTATCTATTGCCACATTAGCTGCACAATTTATTATTGAATTCTTTTTTGTGAGACTTGAGTCCATTACAGGTGGTGTTACAGGTTTATCAGTGGATTATGCTTCCATATTTGGAATTGAAATCGATAATGATTTTAAATTTTATTATCTGGGGCTTGTTTTTTGCATTGTAATGACTCTTTTTGCAGCGAATATTATGAGGACTAAAATTGGTAGGGCTTTTTTAAGTATTCGTGACAATTATATAGCTGCAGAAGTGATGGGAGTGAATATATTCCAATATAAAATATTGTCTTTTGCTATTAGTAGTTTTTATGCTGGGGTAGCTGGAGGGTTATGGACTTTTTATACGACAATTATAACACCTGAGCATTTTACAATAGGGGTTTCTATCCAATACCTATCTATGATAATAATTGGTGGTTTAGGCAAGGTTTTGGGCAGTATTTTTGGTGCTGTGTTTATGACTATATTACCAGAATCTATCAAATTTGTGTCTGATTATCTTTCTCAGTATTATCCAAATATTACTCAGTTGTTTGCATCAATTAGAGAAGGGGTTTTTGGCCTTGTAATAATTCTGTTTTTGATGTTTGAGCCAGAAGGGCTTTATAGAAGATGGAAACTTATAAAAGCTTATTGGAAGCTTTGGCCATTTTCTTATTAATATAAAAATTTATGGAGGATGTCATGAACAGGTTGTTTGTAGCATTTTTAATGTTAGCTGTTTTTGCCTCATTTGGTTTGGCAAAAACTGTAAAAGTTGGGGCGCTTGTTGATCTTACAGGGCCAACTGCTGATGTTGGTAAGCCTTATGCTGATGGGGTTAGAGATTGTGTAAGATGGTTTAATGAAAATGGTGGATTGAATGGGGATAAAATAAAACTAATAATGATCGATTATGGTTACAAAATACCTCAAGCGATTTCTGCTTATAAAAAATTTAAAAGGGAAAAGGTTGTAGCTATCCATGGTTGGGGGACTGGTGATACAGAAGCGTTAACAAAATTTATTACAAAAGATAAAATCCCATATTTTAGTGCATCTTACTCTGAACATTTGACCAATGCTGAAAAGAACCCTTATAATTTCCTTGTTGGTGTTACATATTCTGACCAGGCGAGAATTGCTTTAAAATATATCAAAGAGAACGGCGTTAAAAAAACTGTAGCATTTATTTACAACGATACGGGATTTGGTAGATCACCTTTTTTCCCTGATGGTGAAGATTATGCAAAAAAGATAAGAGTAAAAGTTGTTGATAAAGAGGTAGTAGGATTAAAAGCACTTGATGCCACTAGTCAGCTTTTAAATATGTCTAAAAAGGATCCAGAATTTGCTCTTGTTCAAGAAACATATATGGCAACTTCTACTATATTGAAAGATGCTCAGAAGCTTGGTGTAAAAACAAAATTTATAGGTTTTAACTGGACATTTGGTAAGACGCTAATCAAGTTAGCTGGTGATGCTGCAAACGGTTTTATGGGGACTGTACCTTTTGCTTTTTGGACAGACAATGATGTGAAAGGGATTAAGTTACTACATGAACTTAATAAAAAATATCATCCTGATGTTACTTATAGAAAGGTTAATTATATTCAGGGGTTTAGTAGTATGTATGTGTTACTTTCTGGTCTTAAAATGGCAAATAAAAATTATAAAGGTGAAAATTTGAAAAAAGTTTATGAATCTATGAAAAATTTTGATACAATGGGATTGACTGCACCTGTCACATTCACATCTAAGAGTCATAAAGGTGTTAGAGCATTGAGATTGTATCAAATTTCTAACGGTGAAATTAAGCCTGTTACAGATTTTATTTCGGTGGAGTAAATGCTCAAAGTAAATAATTTAGAAGTAGTTTATAATGATGTAATTCTTGTATTAAAAGGTTTGTCTTTAAGTGTAAAGGAGAGCAGTATTGTTGCTCTCCTTGGCTCAAATGGTGCAGGAAAATCCACCACTTTAAAAGCGATTTCAGGTTTGCTTAGACCTGATAATGGTGAGATTACTGATGGAGAAATTTTCTTTAATGAGGTTAGAATAGATAAAAAGGATGCAGCTGAGATTGTAAAATTGGGTATTTTTCAAGTTATGGAAGGTAGGAGAGTTTTTAAGGATTTGACAGTTGAGGAAAACCTAATTGCTGGAGCTTATACTCAAAAATCTTCTAATTTTAAAAGTAATCTCGAAAAAGTTTATACATATTTTCCTCGTTTGAAAGAGAGGAGAAAGCAACTTGCTGGTTTTATGAGTGGTGGGGAGCAGCAGATGCTTGCCATAGGTAGAGCTTTAATGGCAAGTCCAAAACTTATTTTAATGGATGAGCCGAGTCTTGGTTTAAGTCCGGTTTTGGTAAAAGAGATATTTAAGATTATAGAAAAGTTGAACAAAGAGGATAATACAGCTATACTATTAGTAGAGCAGAATGCGAATATGGCTCTTTCTGTAGCAGACTACGGGTATATAATGGAAAATGGTAAAATAGTGTTAGAGGGTAAATCTGAAGAGCTTATGGAAAATGATGATGTAAAAGAGTTTTATCTTGGAATAGGTAGTAAAAAAAGTTTTAAAGATGTTAAACATTACCGAAGGAGAAAAAGGTGGCTATCTTAGGCGGTTTTGAAAAAGCGATTTCTTTTATAAAAAAGAATGCCAATCATCCATTTATTCAATTTCAACTGGAAAAATCTAATATTGAAGTTTCTGAAATAAAAACTTACGAGGATTTTTTAAAAATAAGGACTATATCTCGAAAGGATTTAGCAGATTTGTCAAAAGATAGTAAAAGCTTTTTTAGTTTGTTTGAAAGTTGTCCATTAAAGATATTTGAGTCCCCTGGTGGTATTCTGAATTGTTTATTTGATAGATACAATCAGTATAGATTTTACAAAGCTCTTGAGATTTCAAGTTTTGGCCCATGTGATATTATAGTTAATACATTTTCATATCATTTGACTCCTGCTGGTGAGATGTTTGAAGAGGCTAGTGAGAAAATTGGTGCAACTGTCTTCCCTTTAGGTCCAACAAATAGCGACAAATGTGCTGAAATTATAAGAAAAATTGGAGCAACAGCTTTTATAGGGACTAAAACTTTTTTAAAAAAGGTATTGGAGGTTTTAGGGAAAGAGAATCCTTTGCTAAAAGCTTATTTGATTGCTGAAAAAATAACAGAATCTGAAAGAAAATATTTAAGTGAAAATTATAAAATAGAAATTTATCAAGGGTATGGTACTGCTGAAGTAGGCCTAATAGCAACTGAGTGTGAATATAAAGATGGGATGCATATAGATGATGAGATATTTGTGGAATTATTAAGTCCTGACCATCAAAAACATGTGTCAGAAGATGAAATTGGAGAAGTCGTAGTTACTTTACTAAATAGCAAGTATCCACTACTTAGATATTCAACAGGTGATTTATCAAAATACACTTTGCAAAAGTGTGTATGTGATAGAGAAATACCAAGATTACTTGGTATTTTTGGTAGAGTTGATAGTTCTGTCAAGGTAAAGGGTGTATTTATACATCAATGGGAGTTTGATGAGTTTTGCTTAAATCTCGGTTTAAATGGTAGATTAGAGGTTGAAAATAAGGGTGGAGTAGATCAACTTATTTTGAAAATAAATAAAAACGTTCAAAATATTTATGAAATTTTTAAAGAGAAGTTTAAGTTGAGTTTAAAAGATGTTGTAATAAATGATGAAATTAACAAAAATGAAATTGTTGATAACAGGGAGTATCTAAAAGAGAGGTAAAAATTATGTTTGTAAAAGATTGGATGAAGAAAGATATTGTGGTTGTAAATAAAAATGACACGATTTTGGATGCTTTACACCTGATGAGAGAGCATGGTTTTAGACGTTTACCTGTTTTAGAAGGTGATAGATTAGTTGGTATAATCACAGAAAAGGATATTAAAGATTTTTCACCTTCAAAAGCAACAACACTCGATATTTATGAGCTTCATAATATCCTTGCCAAATATGAAGTTAAAGATGCAATGACAAAAGATGTTATCACTGTTTCACCTGATGATCCCATTGAAAAAGCCGCTATCCTTTTGAGAGATAAAAGGTTTGGTGGACTCCCTGTAGTTGATGGCGAAGGTAACTTGGTGGGGTTAATCACTGCAGTTGATGTTTTTGATGTTTTTGTAGAAGCTATGGGGATAAGAGAAAAAGGTGTCAGAGTTAATATCTTGGTGGAAGATAGACCAGGTGCTATTGCGGTTTTAGCTAAGATAATAAAACAGTTTGATTTAAATATTATTAGCTTGGCAACATTTTATATCAAAGACAAACCCCATTTGAGGGATCTGGTTATAAGGATAAATGGGGATAATGATAATATTGATAAATGTATAGAGGAAATTAAAAAGAACGGTTTTGATATAACAAGTGTTTTGAGAATGGATGAAATCTAAATTGGGTTAAAACACCTACATTTATCTCTAAAATCAGGTTTTTGCTTATAACATTGCTCTGTTTTTCTATCACATCTATTGTAAAATATACATCTGTTGTCATATTTAGAGCTGTTTTTTTCTATTTGACCTGGTATTGAAAAAAGGTAATCAGGTTTTTCATCTAATTTTGGGATACTTTTTCTTAATGCAAAAGTATAAGGGTGCCTGATTTTGTTTTGTCTGATTTCATCTTTTGTTAATAGCTCCATTTCTTCACCAGCATAAAGAATTAGGATGCGGTCAGCAATCTTTTCTAATAAGTTTAGATCGTGAGAGATGAATATTACTGTTAAATTTTTTTCTTTTTGTAACTTTAATAAAAGATTTATTATTTTTGATTGGGTGGTTATATCTAAAGCTGTTGTTGGTTCATCAGCTATTAAAATTTTTGGGTTACTTGATAGGGCTAAAGCTATCATCACTCTTTGATTCATCCCACCACTTAAATTTAATGGGTAACTTTTTAATCGTTCTTCAGGGAAATCGATTTCAACCTGCTTTAAAAGTGACACAGCTATTTCTTTAGCTTCAGCTTCAGTGCATTTATTATGAAACATAATTGTTTCAATAAGTTGTGAACCTACAGTCATTACAGGGTTTAGAGAAGCTGTAGGATTTTGAAAAATCATTGAGATAATTTTTCCTCTGATTAATTTAAAATCTTTTTCTCCAGATATCATTTTGTTATTTATAATCATTTCATCGTATTGAGTAATCAATGGCTTTTTAGTTAACCCCAACATAGTCTTAGCTAAAACAGATTTGCCAGAGCCTGATTCACCAGCAATTCCAAATATTTCACCTTTATTTATTGTCAAACTGATATTTCTTAAAATTACAAAGTCTTCTTGAGAATGATATACTTTTAAATTTTTAATTTTTATCATAATGAATTTTTAATTGAAAAAAAATATAATGTCTATATTTTTATAAAATGGGTTTTCCACAGTTTCTTATGATATTTTTCTTAGTTAGTTTTGATAAAAAGGCATTGTGTTGATGTATAAAGCATTATTTCTCAATGATTTATATTGTAATAATAAAATCTTTTCAGATTACTTTTCCTTTTTAAATAACCATTTTGATGTAGTTGATATAAATTCGGACAAAGATTTGAATTCCTATGATTTGTTAATAGGCTTTGGTTTTGGTTGTTTCCCTTTATTAAAGCAATTACCTTTATTGAAAAATAAAGTTATTCTAATGATTTCACCTTATCTCGATTTTGATATGTTCTTTAAAAAATTTAATGATAAAGATATCGAATATTTTAGTAAAATGTCTGGTATTGAGAAAAAATATTTACAGCCGATTAGAGATAATATAAAAGCAGAACCGGTTTTTTTACAAGAACAATTAATTGAAAACAACAAAGTATATATTGTGTTTGGTGATATGAATAAAATAATACCGTTAGAATATTGCCTAAAAATTGGGATGATTTTGCATGGGGTTTCTTTTCATTTAATAGAAGATGCAGGGTATGCTCCATTTGTAGATAAATATGATACTTTTAAAAATATTTTGGAAGAAGATATAATAAATGAAAATTTCTGAAGGTAGTATATCATTACTATTGGATCAGATAAATATTGTGGATTTGATATCTGAGTATGTGGATCTGAAAAAAACAGGTAAAAACCATAGGGGTTTATGTCCTTTTCATACTGAAAAAACGCCATCATTTTATGTTTCAGAAGAAAAATCTGTATTTCACTGTTTTGGTTGTGGAGCTTCTGGTAATGCTATCTCATTTGTGATGAAGTATTTTGGGTATGATTTTGTGGATGCTGTAAACTTTTTATCTGAGAAGTACAATATTAGTATTGAAATATCAGAAAGTGATAGAAAAATTTCCCTTGATTTATATGAGTTTCACAAGGATATAATGATTGCTGCTAAAAATAATCTAATTACATGTAAAAAAAATGAAGTGTTAGAATTTTTGGCAAGAAGAGATTTAAATGATGATTTAATAAATGAATTTGATATAGGTTATTTAGATAGTTTAGATAAATTATCATCTATATTAAAAAAATATGATAAAGACATTGTTAAAAGCTCTGGACTTTTTTATGAGCAGGATGGTTTTTTTTCTTTTAAGCTTAAGAACAGATTATTATTTCCTATAAAAAACTTGCGAGAAAAGGTGGTTGGTTTTTCAGGAAGGGTTACTGACGATAGCCTACCAAAATATATAAATTCTCCTGAAACACAAATTTTTTCTAAAAGGAAGATTTTATACAATCTTGATAAAACCAAAAAACATTTATCTGGTGAAGTTAAAGTTTTGTACGTTGTTGAAGGGTATATGGATGTTATTAGAATGTGGCAGTATGGGATAAAAAATGTTGTATCTCCAATGGGGACAGCTCTTACTGAAGATCATGTTTCACTTCTGAAAAGATATGCCGATGAAGTAGTGTTACTTTTTGATGGTGACGAAGCTGGGAAAAATGCAGCGATGAGGTCGCTTGATGTTTTTTTGAAAAACAGCTTTATCCCTTTTGTTGTGTTTTTAAATAAAGGTGAAGATCCTGATAGCTTTTTACAAAAATTTGGGAAAGAAAAATTTCTTAAGATCTTGGATAATAAATATGATCTGTTTGAGTTGATTATTAAAAGGATGTTTAAAAAGAGTATAAACAATGTGAATCTCAAAACTAAATATTTAAAGATATTACAAAGTAAATTGGTTTTGATTAAAGATGAATTATTAAAGGAATCATATATCGAAAAGATATCAAAGATTTTTGGAATTGATCCACAAATTTTCAAAAAGGGGGTTGATTTTTCCACTGCAAAGAGAATTTTAAAGAGAAGCGAGAATAAAATTAAATATATATGTGAGTATGATTTTATCTCATCTTTATTTGGTTTAGCTGAAGATGTTATTGATGAGTTAGTACACGATATGAAAGAGGAATTTTTCTTTGATGAAAATATGAAAAAAATTTTTAAAAAAATTGTTGAATTTTTAAATAAAAATGTTAGTATCCATCTTCTTGTAGATGATTCTGAGGTGGGAGAACTGCTGTCTGAAATACTTTTGAAAGATGAATTCCATGATGATTATTATAATGCATTGTTGAATAAATATAAAATACATTTGAATTATTTGAAAAAGTTAAAAAAAGAAAAACAAGAAGAACTGAAAAAGGCACAGGATAAGCCAGAAAGAATGGCATTGGTCAACGAAATTAATCAAATAATAAAAAAACAAAAAGATTTTGAAAAGAGATTATTGGAGGTCCAGTCTGTATGAGCAAAAAGATTAAAACTCCAGAAGTAAAGCAACTTATTGCTTTGGGTAAAGAGAAGGGGTTTTTAACTGTAGATGAAATAAACGAGATTTTACCCAAAGAGATTTTGACTCCAGAATTTTTAGATGAAATTTTTATGCTTTTAGCTCAACTAAAAATTGATGTGATAGATAACAATAGTAAAAATGCTGTTATAACAGATATCGATTTAGATGAGGATGAAGATGGTTTTGATATGGATGATACGTCTTCATCTACCGCATCTGAAGAGCGTATAGGGGTTGATGACCCTGTTAGGCTCTATTTAAGAGAGATGGGTAATATTCCGCTTTTATCAAGAGAGGAAGAGGTAGAAGTTGCTAAAAGAATTGAAGAGGGGCAGAAAAAAGTTATAAGAAGTGTTCTGCTTTTCCCATCCACAGCTTCTGAAATAATGTCTTTAGCTGAAAAGATTAATGAAGGGACATTACGTATAAAAGATATTATAGATATTGGGGACGAGCTTGATTTTGATGAGATCGATTATGATGATTTAGATGATGAAGAGTTACAGGTACTAAAAGATGAAAAAGAGAACCAGGTGAGAGAAGATTTTATTGTTGTATTAAATGATATTGTTAGTAAATTGAAAGAGAATATTAAATTGACGAAAAAATTGAAATCTAATAATATCAGTATTGACAATATATTAAGTATAAAAGATCAGATTAATAGAACAGTTGATGAAATAACTGACAAACTTGTTGAGATAAAAATCAATTATAAAAAGATAACTGAAATTGCAAATGAAATAAAAAGAAGTTATGAAGAGATATCTGATTGCGAAAATGATATAAAGAAATTTTTAAATTTAATAGGTATTAAAGATATAAGCGATATATCACAGCTTAATAATGAAGAAATCTTTGAGATGATAGATAAGTCTTCCTTTAACATTAGGGATAAAAATAGATTAAAA
Source organism: Deferribacter desulfuricans SSM1 (assembly GCF_000010985.1). Classification (NCBI taxonomy): domain Bacteria; kingdom Pseudomonadati; phylum Deferribacterota; class Deferribacteres; order Deferribacterales; family Deferribacteraceae; genus Deferribacter; species Deferribacter desulfuricans. The sequence goes on along the minus strand of NC_013939.1, from coordinate 1,507,918 downwards.
GATAAATATAAAGAATTAAAACATAAGCTTGATGGTTTTTACAAGAAGTTAGGTTTTACAAAAAATGAGTTGGAAGTAATATATAATAGTTTGTTAGAAGGGGAATATGAGGCAGAAAAAGCTAAATCTGAGTTAATTGAGGCAAATCTTAGACTTGTAGTTAGTATTGCAAAAAAATATACAAACCGTGGTTTGCAGTTTTTGGACTTGATTCAAGAAGGTAATATCGGTTTGATGAAGGCGGTTGAGAAGTTTGAGTATAGAAGAGGATATAAATTTTCTACATATGCAACATGGTGGATTAGGCAGTCAATCACAAGAGCTATAGCGGATCAAGCTAGAACAATTAGAATACCTGTCCATATGATAGAAACAATTAATAAGATGATTAGGACAATAAGGCAGTTGCAGATTGAACTTGGTAAAGAACCTACGCCAGAGGAAATTGCTGAGAGGATGGATATCCCTGTTGAAAAAGTGAAAAAGGTTTTAAAGATTGCAAAAGAACCTGTATCGCTTGAAACACCTATAGGTGAGGATGAGGATAGTAGTTTGGGTGATTTTATTGAAGATCAATCTGCAAAAAACCCTTTGGATGAAGTGGTTTATGAAAAACTTAAAGAACATACAAGAGCTATTTTGGATACATTAACTCCTAGAGAGGCAAGCGTCTTAAGATTAAGGTTTGGTATAGATTGTGATTCTGATCATACACTTGAAGAAGTTGGTAGACGATTTAATGTAACAAGAGAGAGAATTAGGCAGATTGAGGCTAAGGCTTTAAGAAAGCTTAGACATCCAACTAGAAGTAGAATACTTAAAACATTTTTGGAATAATTTTGTTGACAAAATAAAAAAAATTATTATTATACACTACGCTTTTAACGGGCCAATAGCTCAGTCTGGCTAGAGCCACCGGCTCATAACCGGTAGGTCCCAGGTTCAAGTCCTGGTTGGCCCATTTTTTTCTTGAGAGATGAATGGAGATAAAAACTAAAGATATCATAAGATTCATCGAAAACGATTTCACTTCTTTAAACAGACAATATGAATGGGATTCCAACGGTATTCAAATATTTGCTCATGATAAGAAGATTTCGAAAATTGTTTTTACATTAGAACCTACCAAAGATGCCATTGAATTTGCAATAAAAGAGGGGTGTGAGTTGATGATAACTCATCACCCCCTTTTTTTTCGTCCACTAAAATACTTAGATTTTTCGACTCCGATTGGAGAGAAGATAATTAAATGTGTTAAGCATGGTATTAATCTCTTGAGTTATCACACTGTTTTGGATAGAGCTGATTACAGTTTAAACGACTATTTGGCAGAGTTAATTGGTGCGCGCGTAATATCAGGTTTTACAGATTTTGGTAGAGAAGAGTATTATAAATTAGTCGTTTATGTCCCAAGAGGTTATGAAAATAAAATTATTGATGCAATTGATAATGCAGGTGGTAGTAAAATAGGCAATTATTCTAAATGTACATTTTATACAGATGGTGTTGGGACATTTTTGCCTGAAGAGGGGACACACCCTTTTATAGGAAAAATTGGAAGGCTTGAAGAAGCAAATGAATACAGGTTAGAATCGATTGTTAAAAAGAAATATTTAAATAGTGTTATTAATGCTGTACTATCTGTACATCCTTACGAAGAAGTTGCTTATGATGTTTATAAACTTGAGATAGGGGATCAGTTTTCGCTTGGTAGGGTTTGTACTTTTGATAAAAAAGTTGTGTTTTATGATTTTCTTAGCATTTTAGCTGATAAGCTTGGCATAAAGAATATAAAACACAATAATCCTGGAGATGATTTTGCTTTTGAAAAATTTGCTGTAGTTACTGGTAGTGGCGCATCTCTTTGGAAGGATTGCAAAATTCAAAATATAAAAGTGCTATTGACTTCTGATATGAAATATCATGATGCTGTTGATGCCTATGAAAATGGTGTGTATATAATTGATATTGGACATTATGAAAGTGAATCCATATTTATGAATTATTTATCATCACTTATTGCTAAAAAATTTAATGTAAAAACAATAGTTTACAAAAATAAAGTAAAAATAAATCACTGGAGGCAAAATAATGCTTAATGAATTAGTTGAATTGATCCACCTACAAAAAATTGATAACAGAATAGCTGAGATAGAAACTGCTTTGGCTAATGTCCCAACTTACTTAAAAGAGAGTATGGAGCATTTTGAGACTTTAGAAAAAAAATATAATGAAGCTAAAGCAGAATATGAAGCTAATGTAGCTGAAAAAGAAACTGTTGAAAAAAGCTACAATGAAAACAAGGCACTTTTGGATAAAGCTCAAAAGAAATTATCTACAGTTAAAAATAGCAAAGAGTATGAAGCTGTTTTAAAAGAACTGGATATATTAAAAAAGAATGTTAATGATGAAGAATTAAAGTTGCTAGACCTTAATGAAAAAATAGAAAATTATGAAAAAAATATTGAGGAAATGACCTCAAAGTATAATGAAGCCAAGCAGAAGTTAGAAGAGGATAAAAAACGTAGAGATGAAGAGAATAAAGAGTTGGTTGAGGAGCTGGAAAAGTTAAAAGCAGAAAGAGAAGAACAGGTTAAAAAAATTAAAAAATCTACTCTTTCAAAATATGAAAGAATCAGAAAAGCAAGAAATAATCTTGCAATAGTGAGAATAATAGATGAAACATGTACAGGTTGTTATATGAAGGTTCCACCTCAGCTTTTTGTTGAAGTTAAAAAGAATGTTCATATACAGCAATGTCCAAATTGTCAGAGATTTCTTTACTACAAAGAAGATGAACAAGAAGAAAATTAAGATTTTTACCGATGGAGCTTGTAGTGGTAACCCTGGTCCTGCAGGTATAGGTTTTGTGATTTATGATGAGGATGATAATGTAATAAAAGAGTGTTCTGAGTATTTGGGAGAGGCAACAAACAATATTGCAGAATATACAGCATTAATCAAAGCTTTGGAGTCAATAAAAGATAAAAAGCATTATAAGTTAATTATTTATTCTGATTCAGAGCTTCTTGTTAAGCAGATTAAAGGGGTTTATAAGGTAAAAAACAAAAATTTGAAAAAGCTTTATGATAAGGTTTTAGAACTAATACAAGGTGTAGACTTTGAGCTTATTCATATACCAAGAGAAGATAATAGTTATGCTGATAAATTAGCTAAAAAGGCAATAGAAGATGGTTATAAAAGTACTACTTTTAAGTAGTGATAAAAAACTTTTAAAGAAATTGCATGATATTTGTACTAAGAATAATTACTATTTTTTCTATGTTGATGATTTGAATGAAGCCAGAAATTTTTTATTAAATGAAGATGTTTCTGTTTGTTTTATAACAAGAGAAATTATAAATAACCCTATTTCATTCATTTTAACCTTAAGAAATTTTGGATGTAACAGCTCTTTTATATTTATCGGTGATGTTACAAAAGATGAAATTAGATTTTTTTTAAAAAATGGGTTTTATGATTGTTTAAGTTATGATGAAGAGGATATAGTTATTCAGTCAATAATAGAAGAGGCTGTTGAAAATAAACTAAGTTTTGAAAATGTTAGGGCTCTTGCTAAAAATTTGGAAGAGTCAAATAATCAGTTGCTGAATAAAACAAGAGAGCTCGAAGTAGAGAAAAAACATCTTAATGATGTAATAGATGCATTAAAATTGATTAACAATTTTATCAAAGAAGTAAATAATGTTGAGCTGGATGATTTAGAAAGTATAGTTTCTTCTTATATTGAACAACAGGTTTATGATAAATTTTATTTTGTTGTTAAAAATTTTAATAACATAAAAGAAATATGTATAACAAATATACCTAATGGTGAGAATTTATTAAACGAATCATTAGATAAACTTTTTATTGATGAAAATAATAATAAAAAATTAGGGTTTAGTTTAAAACTTGATAATAAAGAAATAAACTTTATTTGTTTTCCACTTTATTACAATAATAATTATTTTGGCCATATTTGCGTTGAAAAAAGTCTTCAAAATCATGAGATGCTTTATATTGAGCTACTTAGTGAGCATCTGTCTATTCATATTTATAATAGGTCTGTAATGTTGCAGTTAAAAGAAGCTCAAGCTCAACTTGCCGAAAATGAAAAGATGAAGGCTATTTTTGCAATGGCGGTTAGTTTAAATCATACAATAAACAATAATCTTTTGGGTATTTCACTAAATTTTGAATATATAAAACGATTTTGTAACGATGAAAAGCTGTTAAAATCTTTTGAGATAATTGAAACTAGTATAAAAAATATTTCAGATATTGTCAAAAAGCTGCAAGAGGTTAAATCTATTGATTATCAAGAGTACCTTGATGGTATAAAAATGCTAAAATTGGATAAGGGAAAAGATTAAAGAATATAAAAATTTATCCGAAATAAATAATATGAAAAAATATTTAATATTATTGCTGTTTCTTATATTGCTGATTTCTTGTAAAAAAGAAAAAGAGCTTGTTCAAGATAATGCAACAAAAAATCTTCCAATAAATCCTGTCGTTGAGATAAAGAAAGAGAATATTTCTAAAGGTAATAAGTTATTTCTAAATGGAAATTATGAAGAGGCTTTAAAATACTATGAAAAAGGGGTGAAAGAGAATAAGTCTGTGGCATATTATAATATAGGCGTAAGTTACTTTTTATTGGGCAATTTAGCAGAGAGTGAAAAGTATTTTAAATTGGCTATAAAAGATGATCCTCAATTTAAAGAGGCGTACATAAACTTAGTGGCAGTTTTAGTAAACGAAGGTAAAGCGGATGAAGCAGAAAAATACATAAAGATAATTGAAAAATATGATGACTTAAAAACATATATCAATTTGGCAAACTTATATTTGTTAAAGGGGAGCACAGCAAAATCTTATTACTATTTTCAAAAGGCTCTTGATAAGGGTAAGGATAACGATTTTGTAAAATCAAGTTTTGGCAGTTTTCTAATAAGTGTAAATAATATTGATCAGGGGATAAAATATCTTTTAGAGATAAAAAATAAAGGGTATGATGAATATTTTAATTTGGCTAAAGCTTTTTATTATAAAAAAGATTATAAACAGTCCATTAATTTTATTAAAAAGGCCATTGAAATTAAAAAAACTGAAAAAGCACTTAAGCTTTTGGCAGACAACTACAATGCTATCAATGATTATATCTTAGAAGCATCAATACTATCTGAATTAATAGAGTTGAAAAACAGGCCAGAATACAGGTATCGTTTTTCTTTAGCGCTTTTTAAAAGTGGAGACTTTTCAAAAGCAAAAGAGGTTATCAACTCCTTAATAAATCAATACCCTTTTGAGGGGAAATATTATAAACTAAAGTATGATATATTGATAAATGAACAAAAGTATGTTGAAGCTAAAAATGTATTGGCCAAAGCGTATAAAAGGATAAATTCTTCTTTTTTTAAGTATCTGTATGTAAAACATCTGTTACTTTATTTCAACGATTATAAGTCTGCAGAAAAATTGATTAAAAGAGCTAAAGCAACAAACGATTATGATTATTTAGCTTATGCGGTTTATTATGCCAAAGTAAAACAGTTTGACAAAATGATTTCTGCTTTATCAAAGATAAACAAGAAAGATAGTGAATATTACTTTTTGTATAGTTACTATTTCATTGTAAAAGGGGACTATAAAACTGCATTGAAATATATAGATAAAATGAGCGTATATGAAAACAGATACTATATTTATAAATTTGTATCATTATGGAATATAGCTGATTTAGATGGGTTGATTAGACTTTCTAAATTAAGAATAGATTATTTAAAATACAACAGGCAGAAACCTGATATAAGTTTTAAAATAAAAGCAAATGTTTATGATATCGGTTTTTTATATCGTTATGATGATAATTTTGAAGATGTTCTTAGGCTGTTTCTTGTTCCCTTGATAATTGATCCAAATGAATCGGTGGAGTTTTTAGTACTTGGTTATAAACTGTTACAGGATAAAGAAAATATCAAAGCTATAAATGAGTTAAAAAAGTCTGCAAATTTCAACGAGGGGATTTATTATAATAATAAAGGTGTTAAAGCATATTTAAATTTTAAATTTTATGATGCAATAAAAAACTTTAAACTTGCTGCAAAGTTGTTGAAGAACAATCCAATTATAAATTACAACTTGGGGCTTTCATATTTAAGTCTTGGAGATTTAAAAAGAGCTTATTCATATTTTGATAGCGCACTTTTAAACAATAAGTTTATTTTATATGCTTATTTAGGTAAAGCAGTTATTTTCCATTTAGAAGGTAAAATGTCTAGAATTAGCACTCAATACGATTTAGTTTTGAATAATTATGATATTAGTAAAGACAAATTAGAATATCCGCAAATATTCAAATATGCAAAATATTTGGCTGAGATTGGACTTGGAAAATATGATGAGGTGATTTTTGAAGTTGCAAATTCCAATCACGACTTTTTGTATGAAACATTTATGGGGAAATTAGCACAATTTTTTAAAGAGAGAGATAAAACTTTTGATGTGGATAAATTTAAAAATATCTATAATTTTGTCTGTTTTAATGATTTATTAAACAATAATTTAAGTTTTACAGGTAATAGGGTTTGTGATCATTACAAGGCTTATAAAAGGGTAAAATCTGATGATGTCAATTTTTCTCCAAATTTCAAAAAGGATAAGTACGAGATAGCTCAAAATACAATGTATTTTGTTGCCTTAAATAAATTGAAGGATGCTTTTAAAAATTTGCAAGTTTTATCTAGAAAAGATTTTAGATATCCAAGGCTATATGAGATAAGTTTTTATTACTTTCTTTTGATTAGGGACTTTATTAATGCTGAGGCTTCTTATACAACACTTGAGAAATTGAAACATTCAAACTTATATACGCAATATTACAGAATGCTGTATTTTCTTTTAAACTACAACGAAAAAAGGCTGGTTAAAGAGATAAATAAATTTATAAAGGATTATCCAGTTGATTACAAAGGTCTTATGGTGGATGCACTTTTCTCTTTTAAAAATAATAACTTGAAAAAGATTTTAGATGATTTAATATCTATAAAGAGCATTACACCTGATGCAGAGCAAAGATGGAGCTTGGAGATACTACTAAATGATTTATAGGTATGATAAAAGAGTTTTTTTGTTGTTGATTACTTTGTTAATTTCCGCAATTTATTTCGCTGTTTCACATTTCTTTATCGGGGGTAGCCCTTATAAGTTTATTATATTGGGCGTTTTATTGGTTTTTATTTTATTTAATATTATTAGTCTTGTGCGAAAAGAGATTAAGTTGGATGATAATAAGATAACTGTTAGGGCGCTATTAGGGGAAAAAAGTCTTGATTTTAAAGATATTAATGATGCAGTATTTTTATACCTAAAAGGGAGAACCATATTAATTTTGAGTGATGATCAAAAATTTGTTTTTTTATCATCTTTAATTGATAGATTTGATAATATCTTAGACTATATCAAAGATAAGGTTAATGAAGATACTAAAAAACGATTAAATGAGTTTGACTTAAAAAAGTACAAAAAGGCTAAGTTATTTTTAAATATATTTTTGGTTATGGCAATTTTATTTTTATTACTATTTGGCACATATAATTTTCTTTTATTAACTAAATGAGTAAATTGTATAACAGTTTAACATATTGATAATTATTGTAAATATGAGATTGCTTCGCTAACGCTTGCAATGATGATACAGTCATTGCGAGGAGCGCAGCGACGAAGCAATCTCAAGTAAAACATTGGAGCAGGAGATTGCTTCACTTCGTTCGCAATGACAAAGGCAGTCATCGCGAGGAAGCGTAAGCTGACGAAGCGATCTCTAAGTTACATTGATATCAAAAAATTGCTTCATTGTGCAATATCCATTTAATAAATTATCTAAAACCATTTTTCTTGTTTATTACTGATTAATAAGATATAATTTTAATATGAAAAACTTCATTGAAAGTCTTGGCTCCTATGTTGTGGGATTTTTTTTATTTTTGCAAAATTATATTATTTTTTCTTTACAGATACTTAAGTCTTTATTCAAGTTTAATCTGTTTAATAAGGCTATTTTTTCTGTATATTTGAGACAGGTTTATTTTACAGGGGTTCAGATTTTACCTATATATATTTTTATATCATTGATTTTTGGTATAGCTCTTGTTGGGATATTGTCAAAATTATTAATAGATCTTGGTATTTATAATGAACTTGGTAAGTTGTTAGTTTTACTCATAGTAAGGGAGCTTGGACCGCTTGTTACAGTTATTTTACTTTCTTTGAGATCATCAACAGCTGTGGGAGCTGAAATTAGCGTAATGAAATTGAGTGGTGAGATTGAAACTTTGACATTTTTTGAGATAGATCCGTTAATATATCTTTTTTTACCTCGTGTGCTTGCTGGCCTTACCTGTATGGTTTCTCTATCTATCTTTTTCTCTTTTGTATCAATTACGGGTGGTTATTTATTAATCAGTTTTAAACTTGGTATTACATTTGATTATTTAATGAAGTTGATTTTTGATTATATTTCAATTTCAGATATAGCAGCTTTTTTTTACAAGACAATTATGTTTGGTTTCTTTTTGATGAGTATCCCTATCTTTAGTGCACTATCAGTTAAAAAGGCAAACACAGAGATCCCTATTTCACTCTTAAAAGGGATGATGCGTCTATTTTTTGCGATTGTTTTTGTTGAGTTAACGGGAGCTATAATATGATATTAATTTTTACAAATAAAGATGAAAAAGAGCTTATCTATGAAATAAAGAGTAAAAGGGTTGAAAAGGTGGGCTTTGTTTGTGATAGTTTACCTTTGATATCTAATCTAAATTTAATTGAAAATCTTTTATTGATAGTAGAATATCATGGGTTAAACATTGATAAAAACAGCATAGTTGAAGATTTAAAGAGATATAACCTTTTTAATAAACGTTATTATAGAAAAGATTCATTAGAATTGTTTGAAATATTTTTTGTGAAGTATTTGATGTGCAAGTACTTTCAGGCAGATACTATTTGTTTTGTTAACCAATTTCATAGTTTTGTTCATAAAAGGGAAATATTTTATGAATTTTTTAGAGAGAATTATTCAGAAAATTTTGTTATAATAGAACGAGATGTTTATAAAAAACTGTTAATAGATAACTTAAAACTAAAAGAGATGGATCTGGATTTATGGCTGAAAAACGGTTTAAAAACTTAGAGTTAAAGGTTGGATTATTTATTTTTATCTCATTGCTTATTGCTGTTTTTATAGTGGTATTTTTAGCTGTTCAAAAAAATATTTTTACGAAAAAAGTTAGAGTCAAGGTTATTGCAGCAAGTGGGGATGGTTTGGTTAAAGGGATGCCAGTTTTATATTCAGGGTTTCAGATTGCAAAGGTTGATGATCTATATTTGAGGGATGATGGTAAAGTTGAAGTTAAGATAAAAATACCTATAAAATATGCTAAATGGATAAAGAGAGATTCTATTGTCAAACTTAGTTCAAAGAATTTTATAGGCTCATCTGTTCTTGTCTTTTCAAGTGGGACTAAAGAATCTATAAAAGATGGCGATGTTTTTAATTTAAAAAGGGACAGAGGGGTGGAAGAGATAATTAGTGAGGTTAAACCGATTTTAAATGATGTCAAATTGATTGTTAAAAATCTGAAAATATTGAGCGATGAAATGGTTTCTATTATGCCTGATGTTAAAAGGTTATCAAAGGGGCTTGGTGATATTGGGGATGATTTACATAATAAAAAAGGGAGTATAGGAGTTTTGAGCCGTAGTGATTATCTTGTCAACAAAATTAATTATTTAACCGCAAATTTTGATAAATTGAGTAAAAAGGTTGATAATATTTTAATCAAAGTGGAAAAACGCGTAGATGAATCAAAAGAGACAATAACACTTACTAATAAGCTATTGAGCAAAAGTAATCGATTAGTACTTGATATAGATAAAAAAGTTAATGATACTGATGAGTTAATTTTTGAAAGTACTAAATTGGTCAAAAACTTTAGATTAATGAGTGATAATTTGTCAAACTATCTTGATGAGATTGATTATTTATTGTTAAATGCAAATATGCTCCTTTTGAATATGCAAAGTAGATGGCCTTTTAAACCACCAGCTAAAAAATATGAATATAATAGGTTAAAATTGCCATGAAAAAGTGGTTTATTTTACTAATAGCCTTTTTGTTAGGTTGTGGTGCAAAAACTGCACCTCCTGATTATCTTAGAGTTGGAGAAAATTATTTTAAAAGCTACGTAAAAACTTATTTGTCCGGTAATAAAAAATTAGCCGAGAAATATTTTGATCGTGCACTTATGCAATTTCAAAAATCAGATGATATATGCAATATTTCAAGGTTGTATCTTAAAAGATTTTTTGTTGAAGAAGAGATAAATCCAAATGCGTCAAGCTATATTCAAAGTGCTAATTATTATGCGACTATTGGTAAGTGTAATCAAATTGAGGAGGTCATTGAATTTTATAATTTAAATAAAAAGATTGATTTAAATAGAGTAAATGATGACTTTTATAAGCACTATATACAATTTCTTGAAAAAGGGAAGTATGAAGGTATAGTAAAAATCATTGATAATTATCCAGATTATGTCAAATCTAAGGTATATCGACAGATTGCAGAAGAACTAAAGGATAAAGACAAGGCATTATCCCAAAAATTTATTGAGAAAGCGTATCAATTAGATAAGTTTAACTCATACTCACTTTATCTTTTATTAGATTTAAAGCTTAAATATTATTTTTGTAAAAAGTATAAAAAGGGATACTCTAATTTAGAAAAGAGATTAAATATGCTAGAAAAGATGATTAAAAAATAATCAGAGGATGATTAAAAATGTAGCAGGTTATTATGTTAAAGGTTTATTTTCTAACAATTTTATAAAGTGTAGATTGGCATATAATTTGATAAATAATAGAAAGGACAAGGAGGAGAGATGAAGAAAATAGAAGCAATTATTAAACCTTTTAAACTTGATGATGTGAAAGAAAAATTGAGTGAATTGGGTGTTAAAGGTTTAACAATCACAGAGGTTAAGGGGTTTGGTAGGCAAAAGGGGCACACTGAGCTTTATAGAGGTGCTGAGTATGTGATTGATTTCATTCCAAAAATTAAGATAGAAGTTGTAGTTCCTGATGATATTGTTCAAAATGTAGTTGAGGCTATAGTAGGATCAGCAAAGACAGGTAGAATAGGGGATGGTAAGGTTTTTATCTTACCTGTTGATGAAGCAGTTCGTATAAGAACTGGCGAAACTGGAGAAAATGCACTTTAAATATAAATAAGGAGGAAATTTATGACAGCAAAAGAAGTTTTAAAATTAATTGAAGATGAAGGAATTAAAATTGTTGATCTCAGGTTTATGGATTTTATAGGGCTGTGGCAGCATTGCTCATATCCAGCTCATGAATTTAATGAGGATGTTTTTGAAGAAGGGCTTGGGTTTGATGGCTCAAGTATTAGAGGTTGGCAATCAATTAATGCAAGTGATATGATTTTGATACCTGATCCATCTACAGCTAAAGTTGATCCGTTTAGTGAAGTTCCTACATTGATAATGATATGTAATGTTTATGATCCTATAACAAAAGAGCCTTACACAAGAGATCCAAGACACATAGCTATAAAAGCTATAAATTATTTGAAAAGCACTGGTATAGCTGATACAGCTTACTTTGGTCCTGAAGCAGAATTTTTTGTTTTTGACAATATTCAGTATGCTTACAATTCTAATGAGGCTTTTTTCTCTTTTGATTCCGTAGAAGGTTTTTGGAATACTGGTGCAGATGAAATGCCTAATCTTGGTTATAAAATAAGACATAAAGAAGGTTATTTCCCTGTTCCACCACATGATTCTTTAATGGATATAAGAAATGAGATGGTTATGTTAATGGAAAAAATGGGTATTGTTGTTGAAGCTCATCATCATGAGGTTGCAACAGGTGGTCAGTGTGAAATTGATATTAAATACGCTCCACTTGTAGAGCAAGCTGACAATTTATTACTTTATAAATATATCGTCAAAAATGTAGCAAGAAGACATGGTAAAGTTGCAACATTTATGCCAAAACCAATGTATGGTGATAACGGTAGTGGTATGCACAGCCACCAGTCTTTATGGAAAGATGGACAGCCACTTTTTGCTGGTGATGAATATGCAGGTTTAAGTGAGCTCGCATTATATTATATTGGTGGTATTATTAAGCATGCAAGAGCAATAGCTGCATTTACTAATCCAACTACAAACTCTTATAAAAGGTTAGTTCCTGGTTTTGAAGCACCAGTTAATTTAGCTTATTCATCGAGAAATAGAAGTGCTTCCATAAGAATTCCTATGTATTCAGCTTCACCAAAAGCAAAAAGGATAGAGGTGAGATTCCCTGACCCATCATGCAACCCATATCTTGCTTTTACTGCAATGCTCATGGCTGGGCTTGATGGTATTGAAAACAAGATTGATCCAGGTGAGCCAATGGATAAAAACTTGTATGATCTTGATCCAATAGAGCTTTCAAATATTCCTCAGATGCCTGCATCTCTTGATGAGGCATTAAATGAGTTGGAAAAAGATCATGAGTTCTTGTTGAAAGGGGATGTGTTTACTGAGGATGTTATAGCAACTTGGATAGAATATAAGAGAGAAAATGAGACATCTGCTGTAAATAGCAGACCTCACCCATACGAGTTTATACTCTATTTTGATAATTAATATATTATTGGCGCCTGATAAGGCGCCATTATAGATTTAGATATGAAGATTACTGTAATCAATGAAAATTATGTGGATAAACAGGGTTTATTTGCAGAGCATGGACTCTCTTTGTTGATAGAGTTGGAAAATAAAGTACTACTTTTTGACACTGGACAGGCTGTTTCAATTGTAAATAATTTAAATATTCTGAATTATAAACGTTCAAAAATAGATTACATCATTTTAAGTCATGGGCATTATGATCATACAGGTGGTTTATATAAAAACAGATATTATTTAAAAGACTTATGTAATAAGGTGATAGCATCCAAATATGTATTTGATAAACATTTAAGAAAAACTGATGATAATTATGATTTTATTGGATTAAAAGATGATGTGAAAAAAGATTTTGAATTTTTATTTGTGGAAGATAGCTATCAGTTGTCAGAAAATATTATTGTTTATGGCAGTATTAAAAGGTTTGAAGAGTTTTTAGCTGATAAAAGGCTTTTTTGTGAGATAGATAATAAAATTGTTAAAGATCCTTTTAGAGATGAGTTATATCTACTAATTAAAGATGGTGGGAAAAATATATTGATTACAGGCTGCTCACATGCAGGCATTATAAATATTGTAAAAGATTGTTTTGAAAAGGCTGGTATCGATAGGTTGGATTATTTGATAGGTGGTATGCATCTTTTTAGATCAGATTTAAGTTATGTTGAAAAAGTTGGGAATTTTTTACAAAATGAAGTAAGTGTCGAAAATGTTATTACAGGCCATTGCACAGGGCTTGATAACTTTTATTATTTAAAGAATAATTTTCATATTAATTTTATTTATTTAAAAACGGGTGAGCAGTTTATCCTCTGAGGTTATATGGTTGTGTTCTTCCTTCTTTTGTCATAACTATCTGCCATAGTTGAATATGTCTTGCACGAAAACCTCCAGCAGAAGATAAAAGATAATATTCCCACATCCTTTTAAAAGTTTCATCATATAAGTGCTTTATTCTATTCCAATTTTCTTGAAAATTTCGATTCCAGCAAAGTAGGGTTTTGTCATAATGTGGACCCATATTGTGTAAATCTTCGATTACAAAAAGCTCTTCTGCTGCTTTTGCTATTTGAGAAATACTTGGAAGTGTTCCATTTGGAAAGATATATTTATCAATCCAGGGATCGCAAGTATATTCAGATTCATTAGAGCCTATTGTGTGTAAAAGGAAAATTCCATCATCTTTTAAGCAGTTGTAAACTGTTTTCATATATGTTCTGTAGTTTTTAGGCCCTACGTGTTCAAACATCCCCACTGAAACGATTTTATCAAAAACCCCTTTTATATCCCTATAATCAGTATTAATAATTTCGACAGGTAACCCTTTACAAAATTTTTTTGCATACTCTATCTGTTTTTCTGAAATATTTATCCCAACAACATTGCAACCATATTTTTCTACCATATATTTTGCAAGTCCACCCCATCCGCAGCCAATATCCAAGACTTTATCACCTTTTTTTAATTCTAATTTTCTACAAATTAACTCCATTTTATTAATTTGTGCTTGTGCTAAATCTTCTGTATTTAGAAAATATGCGCAACTATATTGCATATATGGATCTAAAAAGTTTTCAAATAGCTCATTTCCCAGATTATAATGTCTTTCTGCTACTTCTTTTGCTCCACTTTTGTTTTGTTTATTAAAAATAATAGATGGAATTAGATAAATAATCTCTCTCCAATTTTCTTTTATTTTTTCATTTAATTTTGCTTTTAAAATTTTGCAGATAAATTGATCAATTGCTTGGCAATCCCACCAGCCCTGCATATATCCTTCACCTAAAGCTAGATTCTTTTTCAATAATGCTTCTCTAAAAAGCTCATCGTTATGAACTTTTATGTCCCAAGGATTATTACCATTTACTGTAATTCCAGCTTCATTTAATAGTTTAATAGCATAAGCTTTTATTTTATCCATAATGTCCTCCAGATGATAAAATTTTTAAAAAAACGAAAATATTTGATACACTGCGATTTGACATGAAGTTATTATTCAATAACATAGATTTAAAATTACAAAAGATTGCTTTAGAAGATTTGGTTTTCTTGTAGTAACTTAATATTTTGTAACTCTGAGCATCAGGGAAGAAATTTAAAAGAGTTGGGCTTTCTATAGTGCAATATTTTAGATAAATTACCATATTATAATTATAACACTATTATATTTAGCTTCAACTAAAATGCATTAAGAATGTTGTTCAATAGTTTGACATGTCGAAAATTACCATAATTATAAGATTGCTTCCCCCGCCATTAAGCTCCAAATATTTAAAATTATAAAACCAAATACTATACACACAAAAAGTTTTAAGCTTAAAATTTACTACTAAATGGCGGGGTCGTAATGACCCAAAAATGCTGTCATTGCGAGCTTTAGCAAAGCAATCTGGGGCATTTGAACGACAATTGCTTTATTTCATTTTTGACTTATTTGATTGTTTGGGAATTACTATCTAAAATTATTTTATTGTTTAGGTTTTATTTGGATAATAGTGTTATGAAGTTATCATAAATAAAGTTTTCGATATCTTTGTGACAGCCGGTAAAACCGATATCAATACCAAATTTGTTTATGCCGTGAAAGTCGCTACCTGCTGATATTAAAAAATTGTATTTTTTTGCTATTTCTAAAAATAGTTTTGCATCATCTTCTGTGTGCAGAGAGCAAAAGACCTCTATCCCATCAAGTCCGATATCTTTTAATTTTTTTAGAAAAGGTTCATACTCATTATTATTTAGATTTAGTGATATAGGGTGAGCAATTATTGCGATACCGTTTGCAGAGTGAATAATTTCAATTGCCTCATCTATTTTTAGTCTTTTTTTCGCAATATAAAGTGGACACCCTTTCCCAAGATATTTATCAAAGGCTTCTTGAGTAGTTTTTACTACTCCTTTATCTACTAAAAACTTTGCGATATGTGGTCTTCCAAGTTCACCATCTGTGTTTGATTTTAGTTCCTTTTCATCTACTTTTAAATTAAAATGTTTTTCGATAAGCTTTAATAACTCTTTGTTCCGCTCTTTTCTGTATTCAATAAGTTTATCAAGTGTGTTCCTTAATTTTTCATTTTTGTGGTTTATTAATAAACCTACAAGGTGAAAAGTCCCAGGGTTATAATCGATACTTATCTCAACACCTGGTATTTTGATAATATCGGTATCAACAGATAAAAAGTTATCAATCCCATTTACAGTGTCGTGATCGGTAAGAGCAAGCATTTTGATGTTTTTGCACTCAGCAAGTCTGATTAACTCATCAGGTGCAAGTGTTCCATCAGAATATGTAGAGTGTGTATGCAAATCAATCATACAGTTTTTATATTAGAAAAAATAAATTAATTCAAATAAAAAAAGCGGCTCTTAAGAGCCGCTTTTCTTAGTTAAGGTTATTATTTAGAAAGTTATCTAATTGTTTTCTAGCTAAATCTTGCATCTGATCAACGTATGCTTGATTCAAATAATCAGCTGCTTCTGGATAATATTGAATGAGAGTGTGAATTAGGAATCCATGATTTACCCAGTTATCATCTTTACCAAACATATACCATCCTGGAACAGGATTTGCAATAGGGCTATCAGTATCAGAAGTGTTGTCTGTTATAAATGTTGCATTGTCATAATTATAAGCTAGAGCAAGTGCTTTATTTGTTACATTAGGAACAATAGTATCACCGTTTGCAGATTGCAGTAATACTTTACTGTTAATAGATGGATTATTAGCAAAATAAATAGGATCAACTGGGTCAAGTAGTAATTGGAAAACTCCTAATGTAATATAGTATTCTAAGCTATGTTTTTCTAAGTTTAAGGTGCTCAGTAAATCAGTAATAAGACTGTTAGTAGCTTCGTTAAGAAGAGCAGCATAGCCAGCACCACCAACATTGAGTACAGCCTTAGAAATAAAGTTGTTGTATTTTAGTCCACTAGTAGCAGTATAAGCGGCTTGAGATATTGTTACATTGTCTAAGTTTAGTAACATGGAACCAGTTATACTACCCATTGACTGACCAGCAAAATAGAGAGGCAGATTGTATTGTAAAGCACTTAAACCTAAAAATTTAGTTAACGTGTGCATATCCAAGAGTGATTGATAGAGGTTTAATCTATCATAGATTGGATTATCTGTTAAATAACAGCTTCCTGAAACATTTTCATAACATGATGTATCGGTTAGATCGGTAGGTAAAACCCTATCACCATGCCATGGTAAATCAATTGCATAAATTTGCTTATCCGTGACAAATTGTGCTATAACACTTGCATCACTTTTATCTTTTCCAAGTCCATGTTGATAGATAACAATTCCATTAGGATTAGTTAAATTATCGTTGTATTCATCCATAGTAACATTATCATAAAGAGAACTATTGTCAAAAATTTCTTTACATACAAAAGGGATATTACTTTGATTGTCAGGGAAATTATACTGAGTTAATATCTGTTCAATATTATTTAGGGCATAAAGATTAGGAGTTTTAATATAATTACTTAGATTATCAGTTATTATTGGCAAATTAAAAGCAGTTCTTAATGTTATATTGTCATAAGAATTTTGACAAACTAATGGTAAATCGCTTAATTGGTCGATATAAATAAACTCATTAGATGCATTATCTAAGATTAAGTCGCTGTATTTATAACCAGTTATTAAACTATCATAATTATTGATTAATGATGCATTATCCAATGTTGCTTGGATTACACCAAAATCTTCAACACTCAATGTTTTATCAGCAGTTGTAAAAGTGAATACTTCTAATAAATTTTCTTTACTTGTAAAAGTTACAGCACTTGCCAAGTCCCACAATGGTTGATAGCTTGAGCAGAGTGTTTGTAAATCGCTATCTGATATGACGCTACAGTTATCGGTATTTCTTATTGTGGTGTAAACTGGAGAAGGTAGTAAATCATTTCCATTAACATCTTTAATACCATCACCTATAACTACTAAATATTGATGTCCAGCTTCAAATGGTTTTAGTGGATAAATATTTAAGACATTTGCATTTTGTTTGATTTCAATATCGTCGAAAAATAGATAACCATTATCATCAGCATTTTGCACTATAGTTGCTAATGTGGCTAAGTCATTTTCGGAATAATAAGATAAAAGTTCTGAAAAACATGCCTGAGCTAAAGTTTCATTATCTTTATCTGCATAATAATATTGACAGTATGTTATATTACTAAAAGTTGTGTTATCGTAATTTTCTGCATAATTTAAAGTATAACCAACAAAGCTAGTTATATCTACTATACCTAAATTATTTTCAAATGTAGCAGGGTCAAGTTTTATATTATTTGCAAGTGGTATCGCAATTGGAGTAGCTGGACTTAAGCCTTTTATTTTCAATGCCTTGATTGCAGTGTAAAGTGCCAATTTTTGTGGGTCACCATTTGCTTGAGATGTTAAATCAACTATGCCATCGGTATCTTTCCAAAGAATATCATTTGGAAAAGGATATATATTGCCATAGCTGTCAAACACAAGTTGGTTGTGTGTAACTGCATTGCTGTCCACTTGTGCTGGTTTGTCGTCAATATCTTGGGTGCTTGAACCACAAGATATCAGTGTCATTGAAAGTAAAATGACAGATAAAATATATAATAAGTATTTTCTCATAAGTTACCTCCTATTAAAACTTATAGTTGAATGTTATGCCGTATCCATAGAGATGTCCTTTTGCGCTCATAGAAACTTCACCAGGATTACCTGTTACTGGGTCTGCATAACTGTTATTCATTTCATCACTTTCTCCACCTACATATCTTTTAGTTTCAGCAACGATGTATTGAAATACAAGGTCAACTGATAATTTACCAAAGTTGAGCCCTGCACCTATAGAATATGTTTTTTTGTCAGCATCAGGCCAAACTATATCAAAAGTATCGTCTGGTATAGGTGATGGGTCATAAAAATATCCACCTCTAAGTGTCAAGAGGTCGCTAACTTTGTATTCTATACCCACTCTTACCTGCCTTGTATCGTTCCAGTCTCTTACAAAAGTTTCAGAGGTTTTACCAAGAAGCGGCTGTTTAAATTTTACAGTATAATCATCTATTATACTCCAGCGAGTCCATACAACATCAGCTTCTAAAGATACTCTTTTATGTGGAGCATATCTGACACCAAACTGTATTTGGTCTGGATGGTCAACCTCTGTTGTTGCATCTACCTTTTGGACACCATCTAATTCTACCCAACCATCAAAATCTGTGTCAGTTTTTGATCTATATGTTAAACCAAATGTTAATGAGTTTACAGGTTTATACATAATACCTATGTTGTAAGAATAATTAGAATCATCTTCAAATTTAGATTTTAGTGTTCTGTTGTGTAAATATGGTATTGATGGAGCATAAACTCTTCTTTGTGTTCCAGAATCTGATCTACCAAGTGAAACACCAAAACCCAAGGAAAACTTATCAGAAAACTTATACGCGATTGTTGGTGATACGACTACTCTTACATAATAAGATTCAAATGAATTGTAAGCACCTGGGTTTTTTGCTGGGTCATCATCCCATTTTACATGTAAACCCCAAGGTGCATAAAGTGCAACACCGAAAACTAATTTATCTGTAAGTGGTACTGCAGCACCAATGTGAGGTGCAATTAATGTATCAGATTCATCTTCAAAATCTTTTACAGGTAAGGTGTTTCCGTCTCCACCTTTTGCATCCCAGTCATAAGCTTTTAGTGTAGGATCAATGATGTGTGCACCTGCTGATAAAGTTACTCTTTTAATTTGAGTTAAACCAGCTGGGTTGTAATACACTGCAAATGGGTCATCTGCATAAGCTGAAAATGCGCCACCAAGAGCTGTTGCCTTGGAGCCGATACCAAAAGTGTCAACATTCCCAGCAAAGGAACTTATTGCTAAAAAAAGAGAAATGGATAAAAAGACCAGTAATTTTTTCATAATACCTCCTTATATAAGTTTCATAAGCAAACAATATTATATTTTTTTTGAATAGTCAATAGAATGTATGGGAATGTGTATGTATCGATTTTTTCAAAATTATGTAATTATCTGAAAATAAAGCATATATTGCTGTGAAATATAAGTTGTAGTTTGCAAAATATTATTTTATTTGAGTATAAATTAAAAACTTTATTTTAGGTTTATTAGTTGTTTTTTGCAACTTTGTGCTCAAGGACTTTTCTCAGTAATCTTTTTCCAAATCCCTAGATTGCTTCGCTAACGTTCGCAATGACAGTATATTTTGGCCATAGCGAGGAGCGTAAGCGACGAAGCAATCTCATTGTCATGATAATTATTAATAAGTTAAACAATTATTTAACATTCTTTTCAAATTTAAAATTTTAATCAACATTGAGTAATCTTAAAAGATTTATATTTATATTGTGAAAATCCTTTTTTACACTTTAACTTTGATTAACAAAGTATTGTGAATAAAATTTCGTTCAAATTAAAATGATATTCTAAAAGGCTTGACATTTACGTTAAATGTGTTATTAGTAAAGTTGAATAGTTATTCATAGGGAGGGATTATGATTAAATGGCCATTTAAATCGGTTCCAGAGATTTTAAAACACAATTCTGTGAAATTTGCTGATAAACCTGCTTTGGGTTATAAAAAATCTGGTAAATGGGTCGATGTTACTTATGCAAGATTTTATGAGTTGGCATTGATGGTAGCTCGTGGTTTGAGAAAGCTTGGGATAAAACCCGGAGATAGAGTCGCAATACTATCTGAAAATAGACCTGGTTGGGTTATTGCTGATATGGGTATATTGTCAGCAGGTGCGGTAACTGTACCTATTTATGCAACTAACACTCCTGAGCAGGTAAAGTATGTGCTTAATCATTCTGAATCAAGGGTTGTATTCATATCCAATAAAGTTCAATATGATAAACTGGTTCAAATCAAAGACGAGATTCCTCATGTGGAGCATATTATCTCTTTTGATAGATTTTTGGGTACTAAAGACTTTCCAGTTAACACTCACTTGCAACTTGCTGAGATCTCTGTCCCATTAACAGATGATGAAAAAAATGAAATTGAAGAGATTATAGCTAAGATAGAACCTGATGATTTAGCCACTCTCATATATACGTCAGGTACTACAGGTGTTCCTAAGGGTGTAATGCTGACACATTATAATTTTGTTTCTGAAATTATCCTAGGCACTAAGAAGGTGGAAGTTTTAAAACCTGAAGATAAATTTTTGAGCTTTTTACCATTGAGCCATGCTTTGGAAAGAGCAGTTGGATATTATATCCCGATATACAATGGTTGCCAGATGGTTTTTGCTGAAAGTATAGATAAGGTTCCTGAAAATATGGTTGAAGTTAAGCCAACCTGGATGGTGAGTGTCCCAAGGCTTTTTGAAAAGATGTATTCAAGAATTTATGAAAATGTTCATGCTATGAGTGGATTTAAAAAGAGCCTTTTTCATAAAGCAGTAGAGGTCGGTAAAAAATATGTAGAGAAAAAATATATAAAAAAAGAAAATCCTGGTATGCTTAGCTTTAAATATGCCTTTTTTGATAAACTTATTTTTTCAAAAATTAGAGAGCGTTTTGGTGGGAATATCCAAGGGTTTGTTTCTGGTGGTGCTCCTCTTGATAAAAATATAAATGAGTTTTTCTGGGTGATTGGTATGCCAATCTTTGAAGGGTACGGTTTAACAGAGACAAGCCCAGGTGTATGTATAAACACTTTCAAGCAAGTGAGATTTGGCTCTGTAGGGACAATGTTTGAGCATACATATGCAAAGCTTGATGAAGATGGAGAATTATTGTTGAAAGGTCCTATGATAATGAAAGGTTATTATAAAAATGAAGAAGCTACTAAAGAGGCATTGGACGAAGAGGGTTGGTTTAGAACAGGTGATATAGGTAAAATAGATGAGGATGGCTTTTTATATATTGTGGACAGGAAGAAAGAGCTTATCATTACTGCTGGAGGTAAAAATATTGCTCCACAGCCTATAGAAAATGAATTAAAGTTAGATAAATATATTTCTCAAGCTTTTGTTTATGGTGATAGAAAGCCTTATCTTGTGGCTTTACTCGTTCCAAATTTTGAAAGGATAGTGGAATATGCAAAAGAGCATCATATAGAATATTTTGATATGAATGATTTGGTTGCAAATGAAAAAATATTGAAACTTTTCAAAGAAAGAGTAGAAGAGATAAACAAAAAATTGCCTAAATATGAGACTATTAAGAAATTTTCACTTGTCCCAGTTGACTTTACAATTGAGGGTGGTGAGCTTACACCAACATTAAAACTAAAGAGAAGAGTTATCTATAATAAGTATAAAGATAAGATAGAATGTTTATATTCCGATGATGGTGATTGTTTTACTTGCACGTAAAGGAAAAATGTGTTATAAACATGTTTGTTATAAAATGAACGAATAGTCAGGAGGAAGTGATGAGACAAATTAAAAAAGCAGCCGTTTTGGGTGCTGGTGTGATGGGGGCAACAATTGCCGCTCATTTAGCCAATGCCGGCGTAGAGGTAGTATTGCTTGATATAGTTCCAAGAGAGCTTACAGAGGAAGAGAAGGCAAAAGGTTTAACATTAGAGGATAAGGTTGTTCGTGATAGGATTGCTAGAAATGGTTTACAAAATGCATTGAAGATGAAACCAGCAGCTTTTTATTTAAAAGAGTTTGCTGAGTTAATCACAGTTGGCAATTTTGAAGATGATATGCATAAGATTTCTGAATGTGACTGGGTAGTTGAAGTTGTTGTTGAAAATATGGATATCAAGAAGAAGTTGTTGACTGAAAAAGTAGTTCCAAATTTTAAAAAAGGCGCAATTTTATCAACAAACACAAGTGGTCTTTCAGTTAATGAAATGGCAGAAGTATTGCCAGATGATATGAAAAAGAATTTTCTTGTAACACATTTCTTCAACCCACCAAGATATATGAGATTGATGGAGATCGTACCATCTAAATATACTGATCCTGAAGTTGTTTCTTTTATGGCTGACTTTATCAGTAAACGTTTAGGTAAAGGTATCGTTTATGCCAAAGATACACCTAATTTTATAGGTAACAGAATTGGCGTTTACGTAATCTACTCAGCTTTTAAACATCTAAGAGATCTTGAAATGACTGTAGAAGAAGCTGACGTAGCAGCAGGCCCAGCAATAGGTATGCCAAAAACTGCTATTTTTAGGCTTGCTGATTTAGTTGGTATAGACACTATCGTACATATTGGTCACAACTCATATAATCTTTTGAAAGATGATGAAGAAAGAGAAATATATAAGGTTCCTGAATTTCTTGAAGAAATGGTTAAAAAAGGGTTGCTTGGTAATAAAGCTAAACAAGGATTTTATAAAAAAGAGAAAACAGCTGAAGGTAGAAAGACTTATTACTATGATATAAATACTGGTGAATACAAAGATGTTGTAAAACCTAAATTCCCTTCTGTTCAAGCTACAAAACAGATTGATGATGTAGCGACCAGAATTAAAACTGTTGTTACAGGAAAGGATAAAGCAGCAGAATTTGCATGGAGACTGCTTAGAGATTCTTTAATCTATACTTTTAATAGAATACCTGAGATAGCTGATGATATAGTAAATGTAGATAATGCAATGAAATGGGGTTATAACTGGGAGCTTGGCCCATTTGAAATTTTCGATGCTATAGGTGTTAAATATTTTGTTGAAAGAGCAGAAAAAGAAGGTGTAAAAGTTCCTGAAAAACTCAAGTCAATAGAAAGATTTTATAAAGTTGAAAATGGTATTAGATATTATTACGACATTTTAGCTGGTGAGTATAAACCAGTTCCAACTGATGAAAAAAGTATAAATCTTGCATTATTGAAAAATGCAGGAAAAGTTGTTGAGTCTAACAAAGGTGCTTCACTTATAGATCTTGGTGATGGTGTATATTGCCTTGAATTCCATACAAAGATGAACTCTATCAGTGGCGATGTTCTTTCTATGGTTAAAAAATCAGTTCAGTATGTTGAGGAAAATGGTGTAGGTCTTGTTCTTGCAAATCAGGGTAAACAATTTAGTGTTGGTGCAAACCTAGCTATGCTTGCTGTTGCAATTGCAGAAGGTGCGTTTGATGATATTTATATGATGGTTAAAGCTTTCCAAGATGCTGCTATGGCTATTAAATATTCTAAAGTTCCTGTAGTGGCTGCACCATTCCAGATGGCACTTGGTGGTGGATGTGAATTTTGCTTACATGCTGATGCAAGAGTAGCTCATGCAGAAACATATATGGGACTTGTTGAGATAGGTGTTGGTTTACTTCCAGCAGGTGGTGGTACAAAAGAGATGGCTATTAGAGCTATAAAACTTGCTGAAAGGTATAATACAGATGTTTCACCTTTTATTTTCAAAAACTTTATGAACATTGCTATGGCAAAAGTTTCAATGGGTGCATATGAGCTATTTGATCTTGGTTATTTAACAGATGGTGATTCTGTAACTATGAATATAGATAATCTAATCTATGACGCTAAAATGAAAGTGTTGGATCTTGCTCAAAATTATAGACCTAAAACTCCACTTAAAAACTTAAAAGCACCAGGTAAGAGTGTTGCTGCAAGTATTAAGTCCCAATTATGGAATATGAAGATGGGTGGATTTATCACAGAGTATGAAGAATATCTTGGCAGTGTAATTGCTGATGTGATTACTGGTGGTGACGTAAATCCTGGAACACTTATCACAGAAGAATATTTGTTAAAACTTGAAAGAGATGCTTTTGTTAAGCTTTGCTCACAGAAGAAAACAATTGAAAGAATTCAGCACATGCTTAAAAAAGGTAAACCTTTAAGAAACTAAAATAGATTGATGGAGGAATAAAAATGAGAAAAGCATATATATTAGCCGCATACAGAACACCTGGATGTAAGGCTAAAAAAGGTAAATTTAAAGATATGAGGCCAGATGATCTGGCTGCAGAGGCTATTAAGGGGCTCGTTGAAAGAACAGGTGTTGATGCTAAGGATGTCGAAGATGTTATTATTGGATGTGCATTCCCTGAAGGTGAGCAGGGTATGAATGTGGCTCGTGTTGCTGCATTTAAAGCTGGATTGCCAATTGAAGTGCCTGCGATGACTGTGAATAGATTTTGTTCAAGTGGTTTGCAAACTATTGCTCTTGCAGCAGAAAGAATAATGGCTGGTTTTGCAGACTGTATAATTGCTGGTGGTACAGAGTCTATGACTATGGTTCCAATGGGTGGAAATAAGTTTAGTGCAAACCCAGATTTGATAGCAAGCTGGCCAGAGACATATGCATCAATGGGTATTACTGCTGAGTTGGTTGCTGAAAAATACGGAATTAGTAGGGAAGAGCAGGATGAATTTGCATATACAAGTCATATGAGAGCTGCTGCAGCTATTAAAGAGGGGAAATTTAAAAATGAAATAATCCCTGTTGAAGTTGAGTACACAAGTATTGATGAGAAAAATAAGGTTAAAAAGGTTAAAGAAGTTGTGGATATAGATGATGGTGTAAGACCTGACACTACAATCGAAGGTTTGGCAAAATTAAAACCTGTTTTTAGAGCAAATGGTTCTGTAACCGCTGGTAATTCTTCTCAGATGACAGATGGAGCTGCTGCAGTTTTGGTAGTTAGCGAAGATTATTTGAAAAAGATAGGTGGTAAACCACTTGCAAGATTTGTTGCATTTGCAGCAAAAGGTGTGGCTCCTGAAATCATGGGTATTGGACCTGTTGCTGCTATTCCAGCTGCGTTAAAACTTGCTGGGCTTGAGTTAAAAGATATCGGATTGATAGAGTTGAATGAAGCTTTTGCTGCTCAATCATTGGCAGTTATTAAAGAGCTTGGGTTAAATAGAGAAATAACCAATGTGAATGGTGGTGCTATTGCTCTTGGTCACCCATTAGGGTGTACAGGTGCAAAGCTTACTGCTACATTGCTTCATGAAATGCATAGAAGAGATGTAAAATATGGAATGGTTTCAATGTGTATAGGTGGCGGTATGGGTGCTGCCGGAATTTTTGAAATAGTAAAATAAAAAATATAGAAGGAGTGAACGATGGAGAAAAAATTGTTCAAAGGTGCTGAGTACTTAATAACAGAAGTTACTAAAGATGATGTATTTACACCTGAAGATTTCACAGATGAACAAAAACAGATTGCTGAAACAACTGAGCAATTTGTACAAAATGAGGTATTACCTGATTTAGAAGAGATTGATAACCAGAATTTCGATTTAGTTGTAAAACATATGAAAAAATGTGGTGAGCTAGGTCTTTTAATGATTGATGCTCCAGAAGAGTATGGTGGCCTTGATCTTGATAAAGCTACAAGTATGCTTGTGGCAGAAAAGATAGCGCCTGCTGGTTCTTTTTCAGTTGCTTATGCAGCTCATACTGGTATTGGTACTTTACCACTTATTTATTACGGGACTAAAGAACAAAAAGATAAATATTTAGAAAAAATTATTACTGGAGAATGGTTAGCAGCTTACTGTTTGACTGAGCCAGGTTCTGGTAGTGATGCTCTTGGAGCTAAAGCCACTGCCACTTTAAGTGAAGATGGTAAATACTATATTTTAAATGGAACAAAACAGTTTATAACAAATGCTGGTTTTGCTGATCTTTTTACTGTTTTTGCAAAAGTTGATAAAGAGCATTTCACTGCATTTCTTGTAGAAAGAACTTTTGAGGGTGTAGAGCTTGGCCCAGAAGAGAAGAAAATGGGTATCAAAGGTTCTTCAACTCGTCAGGTAATTTTAAATAACTGTAAAGTACCAGTTGAAAATCTTCTTGGTGAGATCGGTAAAGGGCATAAAATAGCTTTTAATATATTGAATGTTGGTAGGTTTAAACTTGGTGCTGCGGTTACTGGTGCTGCAAAATTTGCTCTTGCTGAGGGTATCAAATATGCAAATGAAAGAAAACAGTTTGGAAGACAGATAAGCAGTTTTGGAGCTATCAAAGAGAAGGTTTCTGATATGGTTGCGCATATTTTTGCATCTGAATCAGCTATTTATAGGTTAGCTGGACTAATTGATGATAGGATTGCAACTATTGATAAATCAGCAGAAAATTATTATGAACTTTATCAAAAAGCTATTGAAGAGTACGCAATAGAATGCTCTATCACAAAAGTTTTCCCATCTGAAGTTTTAGCTAAAGTTGTTGATGAAGTTGTACAGATTTTTGGTGGTTACGGTTTCATACAAGAGTATCCTGCAGAAAGATTTTATAGAGATGAAAGGATTAACAGAATTTTTGAAGGTACAAACGAAATTAATAGATTGTTAATCCCTGGTATGCTTTTAAAGAGAGCAATGAAGGGTCAATTACCATTCCAACAAGAAGCTATGAAAGCTGTTGATGCTCTTATGACTCCATCTTTTGATGAAATTGATGATTCTGTACCTTTTGCTCAAGAGAAATACACATTACAAAATCTTAAAACACTTTTCTTGGTGGTAGCTGGTGCTGCTGCTCAAAAGTATATGGATAAACTTGTACATCAACAAGAGTTATTAATTGCATTAGCTGATATCGCTATTCAAATTTTTGCAATAGAAAGTGCTCTTTTAAGAGCTGAGAAGAATATTGGCAGAGTAAGTGAAAAGAAAGCTAAATTGATGGAAGCTGCAGTAAAAGTATTTACTTTTGATGCTGTGGAAACAGTAGCAAAAGCTGCTAGAAAAGCTGCCTTCTTTACTGAAGAGGGTGATAATTTAATGATGATTTTAAGTGGTATCAGAAGATTTACAAAATATGATGCAACTGGATTGCTTCAAGCTAAGAGATTATTAGCTGATGAAGCAATTGAAGCAGAAAAATACATATTCTAATTTGGGGGCTATTAAAAGCCCCTTTTTTTCAAAAGAGGGTTAAAGAGTGGTTAATCAGTATACAGTTGATACACCGTATCCAGTTGGACCTGTCCATTTTTATGTAAAAGATTATAATGATTTTTTAGTATTATTTGATACTGGTCCCAATACCCCTTTAGCAAAAGATTTTTTACAAAAGACAGTAGTTTTTAGCAGACTGAAATATGTGTTTATAACTCATTGTCATGCAGATCATTACGGTTTAATACAATTTTTAAAAGATAACACAGATGCAGAGATTTTTGTATCAAAATATGATTTGTTTAGGCTTAAAAACCTTGATTATAGAATCAAAATGATGGAAAAGATCCTTCAAGATATCAATATGGAGCAGTCTGCTATTGATGGCGTTATTAAGACATTGATTAGTTTTTCAAAAGAAGTTCCTGTACCAAATAATTTGAATGTCTTAGAGGAGTCAGAGGATATATTAAAGAGTCTTGATATCGCATATATTAGATGTCCTGGACATTCGCAAAGTGATATTGTTTATCTTCTTGATGGTGTTGCGATAACCGGTGATGTTTTTTTAAGAGGTATTTTTCAAACTCCACTTTTAGATATTGATGCAGATTTTCAAGATAGAAAGTTTGACAATTACTCAGCATTTTGTGATACGATTTTGAAAATGAAAAAATTAGAGGAAAATTATAAATTTTTACCTGGTCATAGAGAGTATATTGATAGCGTAAATGAACGAGTAGAATTTTATGTTAAAAAGATGTGCGAAAGATTGAATAATATTAAGGAATTTTTAGCTAATGATGATATTTTGGGAGCTTTAAAATCGTTGGTGGGTGATTTTGTTAAAGATCCTTTTAAAACTTATATAAAACTTTCTGAAATATTATTTTTCTACGACTTTTATAAAAATCCTATAAAACTTCAAGAATCCCTACAAAAAATAGGTATCCCTTTTAAAATCTGCTTTTAAGTATTTAGAGATATTTGAATAATAATATAATTTTCGAAACTAAAGTAGTTTTAGATTGCTTTGCTAACGCTCGCAATGACAGATTTCCAGTCGTTGCGAGGAGCGTAAGCGACGAAGCAATCTGTGGAACTAAAGTTCATTTTATCGTGCAAATATTCTTATTTATAATTTATTGTTTATAAAGTAAGAGCACCTTAGATAAGGTGCTCAGAGTTTATAAAATATTATATATATGGTTTAATGCTTCATCGATTTTTTCTGGGTTTTTACCGCCAGCTTGAGCCAACTCTGGTTTACCTCCACCGCCACCACCAGTAATTTTTGCTATCTCTTTAACGATATCTCCAGCTTTGTATTTTGATGTTAAGTCTTTAGTAACACCGCATAAAAATGTTACTTTGTCACCATTTACTGAGCCAACAAGCACAATTCCAGATTTGATTTTTGCTTTTGCCATGTCAACAAAGTTTCTAAGTGCATTAATCTCTGTGTTGTCCATTCTTATAGCTAACACTTTAATGCCATTAATTTCTTTTACATTTGATAATATATCTTCAGCTTTACTAGCATTTAGTTTGTCTTGCAGTTTGGTTAATTCTTTTTGTGTATTTTTTAGTTGTTCTTGAAGTTCAGTGATTTTAGAAGGTACATCGTTAATATTTGATTTAAGTAATAGTGCACTTTTCTTGGCAATACTATTTATTTCTTGCGTGAATTTTACAGCTTCTAATCCAGTAACTGCTTCTATCCTTCTGATTCCAGCAGCTACACTTGCTTCACTTACTATTTTAAATATACCTATATCCCCAGTTCTTCCCACATGGCATCCACCGCATAGCTCTTTGCTAAATCCTGGTACTTCTACAACTCTTACCTCTTTGTCATATTTTTCACCAAAGAGTGCCATTGCCCCTTCTTTAATTGCCTCTTCGATGGGTTTTATAGTTTTAGTTACTTCTATATTTTTAATTATATTTTCATTTACAAGGAGTTCTATTTTCTTTATCTCTTCATCATCTACCGGAGCAAAATGGGTAAAGTCAAATCTCAATCTATCTGGTGCAACAAGCGAACCAGCCTGTCTTACATGATCACCAAGTACCATTTGTAGAGCTTTATGTAAAAGGTGTGTAGCTGTGTGGTTTCTTTCTGTATTCTTTCTTTTTTCTACATCGATTACTGCTGTTACTTTGTCACCTTTTTTTATTTTACCACTTAAAAGTTTACTTTTATGAACAATTAAATTTCCCACTTTCTTACAATCTAATACTTCTATGTTGCAGTTTTCATTATAAATTTTACCAGTATCTCCAACCTGACCACCACTTTCTGGATAAAATGGGGTCTTGTCTAAAATCAATTCAAATTCACTACTTTCTGATATTTCTTGGGTTTCATTGTCATCTTTAACGATGGCAAGGACACTACTTTCTGATTTTGTATTTTCATAACCAATAAATTCTGTTTTGAACTGGTTTTCTAACTTTTTGTAGATATCTGCGATGAATGATTCTCCACTACCAGCCCAGGCATTTTTTGCCCTTTCTTGCTGTTTTTTCATCTCTTCATCAAAGCCAACAAGATCAAGTTTATAGCCGTTATCTTCCATAATATCCTGAAGTAAATCTACAGGGAAACCGTAAGTATCATAAAGTCTAAATATTTCAAAACCAGGAATTTCCTTATTTTCCTTATATTTTTCCAAAAGTTCTTCAGCTATTTTTAAGCCTGTTTCCAGAGTTTTATTAAATCTTTCTTCTTCAAATTTTACTACTTTTGAAACATAGCTTTTTTTATCCATCAATTCTATGTAAGGGTCATTCATAAAATCACAAACAAACTCACAAACTTGATAGAAAAAAGACTCTTTAAATCCGAGCATTTTGCCATGTCTCATGGCTCTTCTCATTATTCTTCTTAAAACATAACCCCTACCTTCGTTTGAAGGTAGCACACCATCAGAAATTAGAAAAGTTGTTGCTCTTGCATGGTCAGCAATGACTCTTAATGAAGTGTCATCTTTTTCATTATCACCGTAGTTTTTGTTGGATAGCTTTGCTGCATATTCGATGATGGGTTTAATAAGGTCTGTATCAAAATTGCTTGGGACTTTTTGAACTACAGCTGTGACTCTTTCAAGCCCCATCCCAGTATCTATACTTGGTTTTGGTAATGGGTTTAATTTTCCACTTTCATCTCTATTGTATTGCATAAAAACTAAATTCCACAACTCAAGATGTCTATCACAGTCACAGTATGGGTCACAATCTGCCCTTCCACATCCTATTTCAGGTCCCTGATCAATCAAAATTTCTGAGCATGGCCCGCATGGTCCAGTATCACCCATCGCCCAAAAATTATCTTTTTCATCCATTCTGTATATTCTATCTGCAGGAACACCTATATGTTTATTCCATATTTCAAATGCCTCATCATCATCTTTGTAAACAGTAATATATAATTTATCCGCAGGAAGATTTATTTCTTTTGTGAGGAATTCCCAGGCGTATTCAATAGCTTCTTTTTTAAAATAATCGCCAAAGGAAAAGTTTCCTAACATCTCAAAAAATGTGTGGTGTCTTGCAGTCCTACCAACATTTTCTAAGTCGTTGTGCTTCCCACCTGCTCTTACAACTTTTTGGCAGGAACATGCTCTGGTATAATCCCTTTTTTCTCTGCCTAAAAAAACATCTTTGAATTGGTTCATTCCTGCGTTTGTAAAAAGTAAAGTAGGGTCATTGTGAGGTACAAGTGATGACGATGGCACTCTTGTATGACCTTTACTTTCAAAATATTTTAAGAATTTTTCACGAATCTCTTTACCTGTCATTTCCCTCTCCGTTTTTAAGTTTGTTTAAATAATCTGTCCACTCAATTGGTAGCATATATTTCTTTTTATTGTTGCAATCCTTGCAAGCAGGTACCACATTCCCTTTGGTTGTTTTGCCACCTCTAATTATAGGGACAATGTGATCCATTGTAAGTTCTTTTGGTGAAAAAGATTTTCCACAGTAATAGCATTTCCCCTCTGCTAATTTGTTCTTCCACCATTGCTTTTTTCTCAGTTCTCTAGCTTTTTGTTTTTCTCTTTTTATAAATTTTTCATCTACTTCTATTATAAAAAAGTTGTTGTTCATTTCCATTTTTCTGATTATAGTTTAAAACTGTTATATTTCAACTAAAATGTGCAGGGGGATGTCATGAAGAAAACTGAGTATACCGGCCTTGAGGAACATGGTCTGGTCAACTTATCAAGAATTTATTGGAATCTTACAACTCCTCAATTGTATGAAGAGGCAATTAAGCGTAGAGAGGGGTTGATTGCTCATTTAGGACCAATTGTTGTAAGAACAGGGCATCATACAGGTAGATCACCTAACGACAAATTTATTGTCAAAACTGAGGATGTGGAGAATGATATTTACTGGGATGGTGGCAACAAACCTATAAGTGAAGAGCATTTTGAAAGACTGTATCATAGATTACAAGCATATTTGCAAAACAAAGAGGTTTATGTCCAGGAGTGTTACGCTGGTGCTGATGAAAATCATAGAATTAAAGTAAGAGTTATAACAGAATATGCTTGGCACAACCTTTTTGCTCGAAATATGTTTATTAGAGAACTGGATCAAGATAAATTAGCAACTTTTGAACCAGATTTTACTGTGATTGATGTTCCAAGGTTTCATGCAATTCCAGAAATAGATGGAACTAACTCAGAAACTTTTATTATCTTAAATTTTAAAAAACGTTTAGTTTTAATAG
Organism: Deferribacter desulfuricans SSM1; assembly: GCF_000010985.1. NCBI lineage: Bacteria > Pseudomonadati > Deferribacterota > Deferribacteres > Deferribacterales > Deferribacteraceae > Deferribacter > Deferribacter desulfuricans. Next base: position 1,475,609 of record NC_013939.1, on the reverse strand, counting down.
GTGGCACCAGTTATGCTGGTGAGATAAAAAAATCTATTTTTACAGTAATGAATTATCTATTGCCAAAGAAAAATGTTATGTCTATGCATTGTTCAGCCAATATCGGAGAAAGAGGTGATGTGGCACTTTTCTTCGGATTGTCTGGAACGGGGAAGACAACTTTATCTACAGATCCAAATAGAGCACTTATAGGTGATGATGAACATGGTTGGAGTGATGATGGAGTTTTTAATATTGAGGGTGGATGTTATGCAAAAGTGATTAGGCTATCTCCTGAAGCTGAGCCTGATATTTATGAATGCACCAGGAAATTTGGAACAATACTGGAAAATGTAACGATAGATTCGAGGACGAGAAGAGTTAATCTTGATGATGATTCATTGACAGAGAATACAAGGGCAAGTTATCCGTTGACCCATTTACCAAATATTGCACCAGGTAGTAAAGGTGGGCATCCAGAAAATATTATTTTTCTTACTTACGATGCCTTTGGAGTTTTACCTCCAGTGGTTAAGTTAACCTTGCCTCAAGCAATGTATCATTTTATTTCTGGCTATACAGCAAAGGTGGCGGGGACAGAAAAAGGGGTAACAGAACCTAAAACCACTTTCAGTGCTTGTTTTGGAGCACCTTTTATGCCATTTCATCCTACTGTTTACGCTAAGTTATTAGGCGAAAAAATGGAAAAATTTAATGTTGATTGTTGGCTTATAAACACTGGTTTAACTGGCGGGCCATATGGTGTAGGTTCAAGGTTTAAAATTCAGCATACCAGAAATATTGTAAACTCAATTTTAGAAGGGAAGTTGAAAAATGTGGAATTTGTAGAGGATGATGTTTTTGGATTTTTAATTCCTAAAAGTGTTCCTGGTGTTCCTGATGATGTGTTAAATCCAAGATTGGCCTGGAGCGATAAAGAAGAGTATGATAAGACAAAATTACACTTGGCTAAAGCTTTTGTGGAAAATATGGAGAAATATAAAAAGGATTTGGATCCAGAAATTTTGAAAGGTGCGCCAAAAATATAAAATTGGGCTGGCAGTATGCCAGCCTTTTTAATTTGAACTTAATATATTTGAAATTTTCTATATATTGTGACTCATGAATAAAAAATTAACTATATTTATAATTATTTCTTTATTAATACACTTAGCAGTTATTGTTTTTGTTAAGATTAATAAAGTTCCAATGAAAAAACAAAAGCCTTTATATGTGGATATAATAAAGAAAAAGAAACCAGTTACTAAGAAAGAAATAAAGAAAAAACCTGATATATTATCTGAAAAAGAGAAAATTTTTAAGAAAAAGGGTAAAATAGAGAAAAAACAGGGTGAAATAGTCTCAAAGAAAGAATCTATACCTTTAAAACCTCAAAAAAAGAAAGAAAGTAAAAAAATTATTCCAAAGCAAAGTGAAAAGAAAAAGACAGTTCAAAAAGGTATAACAACAAAAGAAATTAAGAAAGAAAACAATAAAAAAACGGTTATCAAAAAAAAGATAAAAGAAAAAAAAGTTGAAGAGAAGAGTGAACAAACTAAGAAAAATGAAGTAATAAGTGACGATAAGGTTGCAAGAATTTTGAATCCTCAAGACATAATATCAAAATACGCATACCCTTCAGATAAAGGATCAAAAGAAGGTGAAGATGATGTAGACGTAAGTATGATGAAATTTAAATACGCTTCATATTTTAAAAAATTTGAGAGGAGACTTTATCAGGTATGGCATTATCCAAAAAGTTCTGCTATGAACGGTGAAGAGGGAACGGTAAAAGTGAAATTTACTATTTTAAAAGATGGCACTATCACTAATATAAGGGTGATTAGAAGTAGTGGATATCCAGCTCTTGATAAAGAAGCGGTAAAAGCATTAAAGACAATGAAAGGTGTACCTTTACCAGAATCCTATGGTTTAAAAAGGTTGAATGTTACAGGCTATTTTTCATATAAATTAAACTATATGTTTGTTTATTAGGTGATTTATGGAGAAAAAATTTGAAATTGTAGATACCACTGCTGATGTAGGATTAAAAGTTTATGGAAAAGATAGAGAAGAGTTTATTAAAAATTTATTAGAAAGTTTTTACTATTTGTGTTTTGATAAGAAAATAGAAAACATAGAAGATATTGCAGATAAAAAGGGGTATTTAATTGAAGATTTTGATGTTTTTGTTTATGAGCTATTAAAAGATTTAATTTTTTATCTATATGCAAAAAGGGTTATTTTTAGATTAGTAGAATTGGTTAATTCCAAAGCTGTGTTTTCACTTTTTAAAAGTAATGAAGATATTGAAATTGAGATAAAGGCTATAACTAAGCATAATTTTTACGTATTGGAAAAAGACAATTTGATAGAAGGGAATTTTATTTTTGATGTATAAAAAGATAGAAAAAAGATTGATTGGTAGTTTATTGAAAACTCATCAAAAATACCCATTTCTAGGAGAAGATTTAATAGTTGGTGTTTCGGGAGGTATTGATTCTGCTGTTCTTTATCATTTGCTTAGTAAATTCTATGAGAATAATAGTTTTGCTGGCAAAATTTATCCTGTTCATGTTGGAATATCTGGGGATTTGAAGACTACTTTGCCTGACGCAATAAATGTTGAAGTTAAAGAGGATGTAAAATTTCCGATAGATTGCTATTTTTGCTCAAGGCTTAGAAGGCATTATATTTTTCAATTTGCAAAAGAGGTTGGTTGTAAGTATGTATTATTTGCACATCATGCAGATGATTTTGCAGAAAGATTTTTATGGAATATTTTTTATCAAAAAAAGTTGGAATCATTGCCAGTAAAAAGGGATTATTTTGGCGAAGTTACAGTGTTGAGGCCTTTTTTTTATGTGTTCAAACGAGATATTGAAAAATATGCAAAAAAGTATGGGATAACAGATAATGAGTATAAGTGTTTGGTGAAAAATAGAGTAACTGGTTTTGTTGAAAAGGTTTCAAAGTTGCTTGAGATTAATTATATTGAATTAGTAGGAAATATAAATTATATTATTGAAAATTATGAAATTTATGGAGAGAAGGATGAGTAAAAAGTGGGAATTAAAATGGATGGCGTGGGAAATAACTGAAAAATGTAATCTAAACTGTGTTCATTGCAGATCTTCTTCAGATATTCATTCACCGGAAGGGTTGTTTACGCTGGATAAATGCTTCAAACTGTTAGATGAGATAAAAGAAGTTGCTACACCTGTGATAGTTTTATCTGGTGGTGAGCCTTTGCTTAGAAAAGATGTTTTTGATATTGCGAGATATGGCACGGAAAAAGGGTTTAGAATGTGCATGGCTACAAATGGGGTTTTAGTTAATGATGAAATTTGTATGAAAATTAAGGATAGCGGTATAAAAATTGTTTCTTTGAGCCTTGATGGATCTACAAAAGAGATTCATGATGATTTTAGGGGGCAGCCAGGAGCTTTTGAAGGAGTTATGAGAGCTGCAGAATATTTTAATAAACATGATATCCCTTTTATAATAAATTCATCTTTTACTAAAAGGAATCAGCATGATATAGAGAACACCTATAAATTAGCTAAAAAACTTGGTGCTACAGCTTGGTATATGTTTCTCATTGTGCCAACAGGTAGAGGTGAGGAGATAATGAAAGAGCTTGTTAGTAAGGAAGATTATGAAGACATTTTAAATTGGCATTATGAGATGGAAAGAGAAGAGGATGAAATTTTGGTAAGGCCTACCTGTGCACCACAATATTACAGAATATGGCATGAAAGAAGTAAAAAAGAGGGGCTTGATACTCAGAGAAGAAGTTTAAAATTTTCAACTGGCGGAGGGAAAGGTTGTATAGCTGCTCAATCTATATGCTTTATTAGTGCAAAAGGGGATGTTTATCCATGTTCATATTTTCCTATAAGTGCAGGTAATGTATTTAAAGAGAAATTTAAGGATATTTGGGAAAATTCAAAGTTGTTTCAAGATATTAGGGATTTTAAGTCATATGAAGGGAAATGTGGAGTTTGTAAATATTTAGGTGTGTGCGGTGGGTGTAGAGCAAGAGCATATGCGGTTACGGGTGATTATATGGCAGAAGAGCCTTTCTGTGATTATGTTCCGGAGAATTACAATGGCTAAAAAAATTATAAATATAATTTTTTTAATTAACTTATTGTTAATAGGTAATACTGTAAGAGCAGAGCTGAATTTTGCTATTGCATCAATGATTTCACCTGATGAAACTTTTTTCCTATATAAAGATTTTGGTAAATACATAGAGCAGAAAGTGGGAAAGAAAATAAATCCAATTTTTAGGAGAAACTATTCTGAAATCAATAAATTAATAGAAACTGGTAGAGTGGATTTTGCCTCCATATGCACAGGTGCTCTAATTTATTTAGACAATAAGAGGTATGATATTTTAGGGGTTCCTGTTGTAAATGGTAAAAGTACGTACAGATCATATATAATCGTTAATAAAAAAACTAAAATTGAAACAATCTCAGATTTGAAAGGTAAAGTATTTGCTTTTACTGATAGGTTATCAAATAGTGGTTTTATTTATCCAACTTATTTAATTTTAAAAGAGGTTGGTGTGAAACCTGATAAGTTTTTTAAAAAGATTTTTTTTACTAATAGCCATGATAAGTCTATTTATTTGGTGAATATAGGATTGATAGATGGTGCAGCTGTTGATAGTTTGGTTTATGATTTTATAGAACAGAATGAGCCTGATAAGGTAAAAAATATAAAAATTATACATAAGTCTGATGAATTTCTTGCTCCACCTTTTGTAGCATCAACTTATATGAGCAAGGATTTACGTGATAAAATTAGAAAAGTTCTTTTAAATATGCATAAGGATGATAAAGGGAAAAGTATTTTAAAAAAATTGAAGATAGAAAGATTTATTTTACCAGATTATAAATTATTGAAAAAAGTTGTTATTATGAAGGATTATTTAAGTAAGTTTGGTTATGAAGAGTAGTTTGTTTTATAGATTTTTACCTCCTAAAATTAAACACAGAGTTGGATTATTAATTGGAATTTTAGGTTTTGGCACTGTTGTTATAAATCTGATAATCCTTTTTATTTATCTAAATAGTTTTATAAAAGATAATATAAAGCAAGTTATAGAGTCTCATTATAAAACAAATGAACAAAGATTAATTGAGTCAATACTCTATGAGGATGTTTATACACTTTTTATTACGCTGAAACAGATTAGTGATAATACGAGGTATATAAAAAATATATATTTATTTGATAAAAATAAAAGTTATTTGGCAGATGCTAAAGCAAAAAGGGATATGGATTTATTAAGTGAAGGGGTTGATAATGATTATATGAAACTTAAAATTATGAAAATAAAGAATGATCCCATAGGTTATATACTTTTTATTATAGACAAAAAAGCGATAAATGATGAGGTGAAACTAAACTTATTTAAATTAGGGTTTGTTAATATTTTGATTATTTTATTTGGGGTTTTACTGGGGCTTTATTTGACAAAATTATTAATACGGCCTATGAATAATTTTGTGAATCAAATAAATGAGTTAAACTATGATAACCTACCATTTAAAACAGAAGTTCCAGAATATGCTTCAATAGAGATAAAAAAACTTTCAAAAACATTAAATGAAATGTCTGAGAGATTGTACGATACTTTGAATAGATTTTATGAAGAGGAACGTAAGGCAAGAAGGAGTGAAAAACTTGCTTCTATAGGTATGATGGCTGCTGGTCTTGCTCATGAGCTTAAAAATCCAATTATGACAATAAATCTTATGGTCTATCAATTATCGAAATGCAGTGCTTCAAATAGTAGTTGCCACGAAGATTTAAGTGTTATTAAAAGTGAAGCTAACCGTCTTGTTAGAAGAATAAATGAATTTTTGGAATATACTAAACCTGTAAATATTGAAAAGACTGATATTATTGTTAATGAGGTTAAAGATGAATTAAAAAGGTATTTTGACAGACTAAATATTAGCGCAGAATTTAATTTCAATAGTAAGTTAAAAATAATAAAGGTTGATAAAGAGAAGTTATTGCAGGTATTATTAAACCTGATCAACAATTCATTGGATGCTGGTGCGGATAAAATTGAAATCAATATATTTAATATAAGCGAAGATGTGATAATTGATATTATAGATAATGGAACTGGTATAAATGAAGAAGCTAAAGATAAAATATTTATGCCTTTTTTTACCACTAAAGCAAAAGGGACGGGTTTAGGGCTAGCAATCTGTGATATGATAGTAACTGCAATGGATGGTGAGTTAATATTGGTAGAAAGTCAAGATAATAATACAGTTTTTAGAATAAGCTTACGAGGTGCTTATGTCGGTTAGGGTATTGATAATAGATGATGATAGTGCATTGTGTTATGGTTTAAAAAGGTTACTTAGTGATAGTTTTGACGTTCATACAGCATTAAATGGTAGCGATGCTTTAGATTTAGTTAAAAAGAATAAATTTAATATTATTTTTTTGGACTATAAGTTGGGAGAAGAAAACGGGTTAGAAGTTTTAAAGGCTATAAAAAAAATAGATGCAAATGTGCCTGTTGTGATGATGACTGCTTATGGCACAAGTAATCTTGTATTGGATAGTATAAAATTAGGTGCAGTGGAGTACATAGTTAAACCTGTTGAGCCAGAATATATTGTTGAAATTGCAACTAAAATAGCAAGAATTGATAATCAAGAATATTGTCCTGAAAATGCTTTAAAGCTGGATTATGAAAGTTTTAGTGATGAAATATTTATTGGGTCTTCTAAAGCAATAAGGGATATTATGGTTATGGTGGCTGGTGTCGCTGAAACAAATTACCCGGTTTTAGTTACAGGTGAAAGTGGCACAGGTAAAGAATTAATTGTTAAAATTATTCATAAATACAGTGACAGAAAAGAAAAACCTTTTATACCGATAAATTGTGCTGCTATACCTGAAGAGTTGTTGGAAAGTGAGTTGTTTGGTTATGAAAAGGGTGCTTTTACTGGTGCTGATAAAAGCAAAATGGGTAAATTTGAGATTGCTGATGGTGGGACATTATTTCTTGATGAAATTGGTGATATGCCTTTAGATCTTCAGGCTAAGCTTCTTAGAGTCTTGCAAGATGGTGCCATTGAAAGGTTGGGTAGCAACAAACTCAAAAAAGTTAATGTTAGAATAGTGGCAGCTACAAATAAAGATTTAAAGGAATTAATACAAAAGGGGTTGTTTAGAGAAGACCTTTATTATCGTCTTAATGTTGTAAACATTAATTTACCTCCATTGAGAGAGAGGAAAGAGGATATTAAAGATCTTGCTGTTTATTTTACTATAAAATATTCAAAAGAGCTTAATAAAAGTATTTGCTGTATAGAAGATGAAGTTTTTAATATTTTATTAGAATACGATTGGCCAGGAAATGTGAGAGAGTTAGAGAATGTTATTAGAAAAGCTGTGTTGATTACAAAAGATAATTTAATAAAACCTGAAGATATAAAAATTGATAAGATTAAATCTAATAACGTTTATGTTACGGAGTATTTTTTCAATAAATATAAGGATAATTTGCTTGTAAAAAGTGTGGAAGAGATCGAAGCAAGATTGATAAAAAGAGCATTAAAGATGAATGGTTATAATTTAAGTAAAACAGCAGAAATTTTAGGTATCAGTAGAGTAACATTGAATGCAAAACTGAAAAAATATGAAATAAAGATATAAATAGGGTGTCAAAACACCCTATTGAAAATATTTTCTTTGAAAGTATAAAGCAACATTTACAAGGCCAATCATTACAGGAACTTCAACTAAAGGTCCAATTACTGCAGCAAATGCAGCTCCAGAATTTATACCAAAGACAGCAACTGCTACCGCAATTGCTAGTTCAAAATTATTACTTGCAGCTGTAAAAGCTAAAGTGGTTGTTTTACTGTAATCTGCACCAAGTTTTTTCCCTATATAAAAGGAGATAAAAAACATTACTGTAAAGTAAACTAAAAGTGGTAAAGCTATAGTAACTACGTCCATTGGTAGTTTTACAATTAATTTCCCTTTTAAACTAAACATGATAATGATAGTGAATAATAAAGAGATAAGAGTTATTGGGCTGATTTTAGGAACGATAACTTTATGATATCTTTCTTTACCCATAATTTTGACTCCAATGTATCTTGTGAGTGCTCCTGCAATAAAAGGTATTCCCAGATAAATGAACACACTTTTTGCTATTTGTGATATTGTTACCTGAACTACCGCACCACTGAGACCAAAATATTTAGGTAAAACTGTTATAAAAAACCATGCATAAATCGAGTAAAATAAAACTTGAAAAATAGAGTTAAATGCAACAAGACCAGCAGCGTATTCTGTATCACCTTTTGCAAGCTCATTCCAAACGATAACCATTGCAATACATCTTGCCAATCCAATCATTATAAGACCAACCATATACTCTGGATAATTTCTCAAAAAGATGATTGCGATAAAAAACATCAGAAAAGGACCGATAATCCAGTTTTGCAATAGTGATATTGTCAAGATTTTTACATTTTTAAATACATCGGGTAGCTCTTCATATCTAACTTTTGCAAATGGGGGGTACATCATAAGAATAAGACCGATTGCAATTAATATATTTGTTGTACCAATCTGAAACTTATTAATTACTTGAACACTTTGTGGCACAAAATAACCGATAGCAACACCAGCTATCATTGCTAAAAAAATCCATAGAGTTAAATATCTGTCTAAAAATGATAATTTTTTGCTTATTGATTCCATTACAATCTCCTTAAATCAAATTTATTAACTCATTTTTTATATAATCTTTTATTTGATCTCTTACTTCTCTAAATACTTTCAAAATTTCTTCTTCTGTTCCTTTCGCTTTCGCTGGATCTTTGAACCCTTTGTGAATTATTTTAGCTTTTTTAAGATACATAGGGCAGGTCTCATGAGCGTCACCGCAAACTGTTACAACCACATCAAAGTCTATATCTACTAAATCATTTAAAGTCTTTGAATATTGATTACTTACATCAACACCGTCTTCTTTCATAACTTTAACCATATTTGGGTTTAGGCCATGTTTTTCTATTCCTGCTGAATAGACTTCGTATTTATCCCCTAAAAAGATTTTACCATAGCCTTCTGCCATCTGGCTTCTGCAGGAATTACCTGTGCATAAAAATAGTAATTTTTTCTTCATAGATACCTCTCACATTTTTTTAGTAATAGCTTTTTTAGATCGTTTATTGGTAATTTTTGTTCATTTTCTTTGATGGTGATTTCTATTAGCTTTTTCGCTTTTAAGTCAGGTAGATTTTGTTTCTTGTCTGATATTAAATAAAAAATAATATCAAACTCGTAGTCTAAGAAGTTATTAATACTCTTGGTAAAGAAACTAAAATTTTTGAAATCGTCAGGATATAATTTTTTTAATAAGGGTGAAACTTTATCAGCAGGATTTATTCCTGCACTGACAATATTAAAGTTTTCTTTTTTGGACAGTTCTTTTTCTAAAATTTGACTGTAAAGATCATTTTTGTCATCAACAATTAAAATCTTATAACTGATAGAGCAACTGTTTTTGTTGGATTTGTAATTTTTTATGTCTGATTTTGCAGTTTCTGATTTTTTGAAAACATTAATTATATTTTTAAGTAATTTTTGATAATTTTTATCAAGTTCATTGTTTATTCTATAATAGGACCATTTCCCTTTCTTTCGATAATTTATTATGTTTGTTTTATTTAATTTTGATAAATGAGTTGATAATGTTGATTGTTTTAGCTTAAGTGTGTTTTCTAAATCGCACACACATATTTCATTTGCAAAATTGATTAAATTTAAAATTCTAAGTCTTGTTTTATCAGAAATAGCTTTTAGAAATTCTTCAATCATAAAGTGGAATATATCGATAAATCACGATATGTCAATACAAAAACTTTTCTATTGACAAAAAATAAAAGAGTATTAATATTTCTATATTGATAGAAATATTGTAGAGGTGTTTGATGAAAAGAATTTTTTTAGTTACGTTTTTTGTGTTTACTTTTACATCTTTTAATACTATGTATGCACTGACGATTGATGACTTACTTAATGCTGTTAAAAATCAACCAGATTCAATTATCGACAAATTGCAGATTGAAAAATCCAATATTGAAAAAGAAAAACTGACTGCCAAACTATATCCATCAGTTGATGGTATTGTTAGTTATGAGTATCACAATTCTCCTACCAATTTAAGGCCTATGCCTCCTACAGAAGTTAATCCAAGGGTAGATCCAATCCCTTTTTCGAAGGCGATTCTAAGATATGGTTTAGAATTGAAAATGCCTTTATTCGTTAAAGAGATTTATACTTTAAGGAAAAAACTTTCTGTAGTTCAATCAGAATTAAGGCTTAAAAGAAAACAAAACATTATATCAAGAGAAGCTGCGGTAGTATCTTTAAATGCATCACTATCATACCTTGAAAGTTATATTGATTATTTAGATAAAAGGATAGAATCTTTAAATACTACCAAAAATCATATTTCTTTGATGGTTAAAAATGGGAGACTTCCTGAAGCAGAACTTTATAAAATAGACAATCTTATTCTCCAGTTAAAGTCTATGAAAAATAATCTGGTTAATAAGAAAGTTGAAATTGTCAAAAATATTAAAATTCTGACAAGTAAAGATATTGAAGAGTCAGTCCCTATGACTCTTGTTGAACAGAATCTTAATGGTGAAAATTTAACATTAAAAATATTAAACAAAGATATAGAGGCAAATCTCATTTCAAAACAGGCAGCTAAAGATAAATTTTACCCTTCTTTATATTTGACTGCATCTTATATTCAAAATGCAGGTACTGCATATAATACTGATACACATATTGAGAGGACTTATGGTTCTATTATGGTAGCTTTAAAAATACCATTGTTTGAAAAAACTAACTTTACCGGTTTAAAAGAGAGTAAAATTGATCTTTTCAAAGCAAAACAAAAGTATAATAAGGCTAAACTAGAGATTGAATCTACAAAACAGAAAATTGATGAGCAGTTGCCAATAATTGAAGAAAACATTTCTTTGTATCAAAAACAGGTGGAAAATCAAAGGGATCTTCTTAATATTGCAAAAGTAGCATATAAAAATCAAAGAATGACTACAGAAGAGTATTTAAGATATGAAGTTAATTTACTTCAGTCTCAAGCAGAGCTTTCAAATATGATAGCTGAAAAATGGAAGTTAATTGCCGAAAAGGCATTATTAAATGGAAAAGATTTAGTTGAGGTGATAAAATGAGTGTATATGTTAAAAGATTAATAGTTTTTGTAATTATTGTACTGCTTTTAATTGCTGGTATAGGACTTTTGAAAAAGAGAAGAGCAGCTTTGGCTAAAGCAAAACCTGCAAGTGTTGTACCTGCAAATGTTGAGAAGGTTGTAGTTAAAAAAGGTAAGATTGTTTTGACTATTCCGGCATTGGGGGTTGTAAAATCTTCAGAGAATGCTGTTCTTTCTACCAGATTAAGCGGTAGGGTTTTAAAGGTATTTAAGCAAAATGGTGATTTAGTTAAAAAGGGAGAGTTACTGGCTATAATCGACGATAACGATCTAAGATCTAAACTGTCTAGTTTAGCAATTGAAAAGTCAAACATTAACATAGAGATTAATTCTCAAAAAGCCAATTTAGAAGCATTAAAGGTTAAGTTAGCAAATTTACTTGATACCCATAAGAGGACTAAAGAGCTTTTAGATGTTAAGGGAGCTTCTATAGAGCAATACAACAATGAAGAAACAGCTATTGCTGCAACTAAAGCGCAGATAAGTTCTCTGGAAAATGCTATTAAAGGCTTAAAAAATAAGTTAGGTATTTTAAATAACAGTATCAAGGAGATTAAAAATCAGATCACTTATGCTAAAATAACATCTCCAATTGATGGAATAATTGCTGAGAGATTTATAAATGAAGGTGATATGGCAATGCCTGGTAAACCTCTATTTAAGATTAGTTCAAACAATAATTTATATATTGAAACAAGGATACCTTCTGATTTGAATATTAAAACAGTTATTATTGATGGTAAAGAATATCCCATTAAGTCATTAAATAAAACAATCAATGGTATCAGAACTTATAAAGTAATCGGCACATTTAAAAACCTTGTGGAAGGTGAGTATATCGACCTTAAATTGGTAACATATAAAGGTGAAAATGTATTGTTGCCTCATACTGTTATTTTAACTAAGGGTGATAGCTCTTATGTGTTTGTAAATGATAATGGTAAAATTGATAAAATAAAAGTAAATGTAATTGCATCAGGTAGTGAAGGTGTTGTTGTTGATCAGGATTTGTCAGGTAAAGAGTTAATTTCAGCAATGCCTGATATATTGTTAAGAGTGGCTATGGGTGTTCCTGTACATTTTCTCAATAAAGAATAGGGGAGTTTAAAATGTTTGAATTTTTTTATAAAAGGCCATACTTACTGTATAGTGTTATAGCTGCTCTTTTTATTATGGGTGTTGTTGGTCTTATTACTATGCCAAAAAATCTATTCCCAGATAGTGATAGACCAAAAGTAATTGTTGTTTCAAAAGTACCTGGAGCAACTCCTGCAGTTGTTGCCGCAACTGTTTCAAAGCCTATAGAAGAAGAAGTTAGCACCCTTGCTTTGGTTAGAGAAGTAAGCTCTATAAATATGGCGGGTGTTTCCGTTGTTACCGTGGAATTTGAGTACAAAAAAGGGCTTGATGCTGCTGCAGTTGATGTAAATAATGCTATCAATAAGGTTAAGGCTAAATTACCTCAAGGAGTAAATCCCGCAATATATACTGCTGGTTCTTTTACACTCCCTGTAGATGTTTTTGCTCTTTCACCAAAGGATAAAACAATAACAGTTGCTGATATTAGAAAAATTGTAGAGAGTGATATAAAACCTGCTCTTCTGAGAGATTCTAGGATTGGAAATGTGGAAGTATTTGGTGGTTATCAAGGTGCCATTACTATAAATATTGATCCATTGAAATTGAAAAAAATGAATATACCTCTTAGTAAGATTGGTGAAATAATTTATACTACTAATAAAGATATCCCAGTAGGTTTTACGATTTCAAAAGATAATTTTTATACAATCACAATCTATGGCGAAAGGGATATTATAGAAAGGCTTAAACAATTGCCAGTAGCTCCAAATATAACTCTTTCACAGATTGCAGATATAAAATGGGATTTTCAAAAAAGGTTTGCAGGATATTTAGGCAATGGTAAGGAGTCTATTGCAGTTGCTGTTCAAAGAGCTCCTGGCGGTAGTGTGCTTGATACGAGTACAGCTGCTAGAGAAATTATAGATAAATTGAAAAATAGATATAAAAATATAAATTTTGAGCTTACAGATACTCAGAGAATACTTATCAACACTGCAAACAGAAACATGCTTGAGGCTCTTAGAGATGCGATAATATTCACTCTAATAGTTATTTTACTCTTTTTGGGTAATATTAGAGCCATAATAGCAGCTCTGATATCCATACCAATGGTTTTCTTTTCTACGTTGGCAATTATATGGATGTTTGGTGGTGAATTAAATATTGTTATCTACACAGCTATTATACTTGCTCTTGGTATGCTTGTTGATGATGCTGTTGTGGTGCTAGAAAATATAGAACGGCATTTATCTGAGTTAAAGAATGATCTGGAAACCTCTATTGTTCAAGGGACAAAAGAAGTAATAATGCCTGTTTTTGCAGGTACGGTTGCGACTTCAATTATTATGGTACCTTTTCTATTTGTTGGTGATTTCCCTCAAAAGATTTTTAGGCCACTTATAAGTACATTGTTGATAGCTTTGGCAGCAAGTTATTTCTTATCCATTACCTTTATTCCTCATTTTTCCAAAATACTTTATAGAAAAGGGCATGAAAAAACAAAATTTGAGAAATTGTTAGAAAAAATTTATCAAAATACTTTTGGAAGATTAGTAAACTTGTATCTTGGAGTATTAAAATTTTCAAATGGGAATAGATTAAAATTATTTAGAAAAATGATTTTGATTGTTCCTGTTATAATGTTTTTTCTTTTTAGTTTAAGAAACATTATGCCTACAATTGGTGGGGATTTAATGCCTCCTATGGATACAGGAATTATTAAAGTTCATTTGAAGTTTAGTTCTAATGAAACCACTGAGCAGGTTGAAAAAAGATTGGCTGATTTTGTAAAGTGGTTGCATAGTAAAAAAGAAGTGGTGATGAGCTCTATTGCAGTGGGTAGCGAGCCTGGAATTTTGTCTATTGGTAGCGGATCTCTCCCAACAGAAGTTACTATGACAATAAACTGTGTTGATAGATTTCATCGTAAGAAATCTATTTGGGAATTAGAAGATGAAATAAGGACTAAACTTCGTTCATTAAAAAATGTAAAAGATGTGGATGTTTACGATTTTGGAGCAACTGCTTTGTCAAGTATTAAAGCGCCTTTGGATGTGAGACTGTTCTCAGAAGATTATAATTACCTTCCATCTATTGCCCATAATGTTGTTAAGGAGTTGTATAAGGTAAAAGGGCTTAGAAGTGTAAATATTAGCTGGGACAACGATTTTGTTGAAACCAAACTTATCGTAGATGAAAACAAGACATTGGCTTACGGTATTACACCTTTACAAGTAGCTATGCAGTTGCCATTAAAAGGTGTCCCAGTTTCTATCAATGGTAATCTTCACACTTTGCAATTGCAATTTTTGAGGTTATATTCTAAATCACCTTTTGAAGAAAATCCTGATAGTTTAAAGATGATACCAATAAATACTCCAAAGGGAACAATACCTTTATCACAAATAGCAAAAATAAAATATGATATAACTTCTGCGAGAATTGAAAGGGATAATATGCTTTACTCAATAGATGTAAATGGTTATAGGGCAGTTAGACCTGTTTCTATGATAACTGAAGATAGTGTAGAAGCGTTAAAAAATGTGGATCATGCAGGAGTTATTGTTAGTCAGGAAGGTGATATTAAACAGATGAAAGATAGTTTTAGTAGAATGATTAAAGCTATAGGTATTGGAGTAGTTTTGCTACTAATGGCTTTAATAGCTATTTATAGAACTGTGATACTGTCTTTTGTCATGATTTTTGTTTTACCCCTTGCAATGATTGGTGCAGCGTGGGGTATGTTGATTTTTAATAAGCCTAGATGTATGCCAAGTCTGGTTGGTATCCTGTTACTTTTTGGTATAATTATTAAAAACTCGGTATTGTTAGTGGATTTTTATCAAGAATTCAGGGCAAAAGGTGAAAGTGCTTTTGAAGCAGCTTTGGAAAGTGTACGTGTTAGGTTTAGACCAGTATTCATGACTGCTTTTGGTACCATAGCTGGTATGTTACCTATTGCATTTGAAAGAGCTGTTGGGTTAGAAAGGCTATCTCCGCTTGCTGATGTTGCTGTAGGGGGGTTATTAATAGGTACTATATTGACATTGATTTACATCCCGATGTTTGCGTATATATCTGATAGAAAGAAATAACATTTGTTGTGGTGTGTCGAAATTAGACACACCGCATATCTATTTTTATTATTTTTCAACGTTATTTAATATAAAAAATTGCACAATATTCTAAAACTATAAATCTAATGTTATTTGAAATTGTTTCACTAACCCTTATAATGACTGCATTTTGGTGTTATTTCAATCCTGCCATTTTTAAATCCCTAATATTGAAACAACAGTTGTAAAGAAACTTTACAATGTGTGTAAAGATTCTGTTCACGTAATGTTTTTAAATATCCTTAAAATATTGATTTTACTGAAGTGCAATTTTGGCATGTTTTATGCTTATAAAATAATGATTAATTTTTAGGAGGTCAGATTATGAGCGAATCTATAATTTTGCGTATGCAAAAGGATCTTGAAAGGGCTCTATTAAAACCAGCAAATAAGAGAAAGTGGGTAATGCTGGTAGATATTAGAAAATGTACAGGTTGTCATTCATGCTCTGTTGCATGTAAGGCAGAAAACAAAACTCCAGAAGGTGTAAATTATCGTTGGGTTAAAGAAGCTGAAGATGGCGAATTCCCTAATGTAATGCGTATTTTTATGCCTGGAATGTGTATGCAGTGCGATAATGCTCCATGTATCAAAGCTTGCCCATCTGGCGCTATTTACAAAAGAGAAGATGGTATAGTTGCAATTGATTATTCTAAGTGTCAAAGCTGTGGTGGTGCAGCTGCGAATGCTTGTCCTTATTCAGCTATTTCTGTTGATAAAGGTAATTACTATACTGAAGGTACACCAAAAGTGATGGATTATGAAAAAGGACCTATTTATGAGTATGGACATAAATATGAGAGAGAAGGTAATAACCTTCCTATAGGTAGTTGTAGAAAATGTCATTACTGTCTTCATAGGTTGGAAATGGGCGTTTTACCAGCATGCGTTACTACTTGTCTTGGTGGTGCAAACTATTTTGGAGATATTAATGACCCTGAAAGCCTTGTATATCAAAAAGCAAAAGAGCTTAATTTATATACATTCTTAGCAAGTGAAGGTACTAAACCTACTACAAAATATGTGGCTGATGATGTAGAACTTTGTAAGAGATGTCATGAATAAATTTAATTTAAAAAATAGTTTGGAGGTAATTTATGAGTAAGAAATCTATTGTGGATAAAATAGAAATTAACAGGAGAGGGTTTTTAAAGTCCTCTGCATTTTTGGGTGGTTCTGCTATGCTTATGTCACAGCTTGGTTGTGTACAAAAGAAACTTGATGAAATGTCAAAAAGCGGTGAACTTTCGAAATATGTTTTAGCAAAACCTGAGCACGTAATATATTCTGTCTGTTTGCAGTGTCATACAGCCTGTAATATAAAGTGTAAGGTAGATGAAGGGATATTACTTAAAATTGATGGTAACCCTTATTCTGCTCAGAATATGTTTGAAAACTTGCCATATAATACTCCAGTGGATGTTGCTGCTAGAGTTGATGGTAAAATATGTCCAAAAGGGCAGGCAGGTATCCAGTCCCTTTATGATCCTTATCGTATAGTAAAAGTATTGAAGAGAACTGGTAAAAGAGGTGAGAATAAATGGAAAGCTATACCTTTTGAGCAAGCAGTAAAAGAGATTGTTGAAGGTGGATACCTTTTTAAAGATGTTCCAGGTGAAGAAAATAGAAAAGTAAAAGGTTTGAGAGATATTTTTAAAGTTCGTGATCCAAAATTAATGAAGCAAATGGCTAAGGATGCAAAAGCTTTGGCTGAAAAGAAAATGAGCTGGTCCGAGTTTAAATCTAAATATGCTGGTAAAATGGATCTTTTTGCTAACCCTGATCATCCAGATGCAGGACCATATAACAATAGATTTGTTTTCATGGCTGGTCGTATCGAGCATGGTAGAAAAGAGTTTATGAAAAGATTTATGAAAGATTGTTTTGGCTCAGTAAACTTTTATGAGCATACAACAATTTGTGAGCAATCACACCATATCGGTTTTCATGAAATGTTTGGTAAACATCATCTAAAGCCAGACCTTATGAATGCTAAGTTTGTTATTTATTTTGGTACTGGTGGTTTTGAAGCAAATTTTGGACCTCCTCCAATATCTGAAAAACTTACAGCTGGATATACAGAAAGAGGTATGAAAATTGCTGTAGTTGACCCAAGAATGTCTAAGACTGCAGCAAAAGCTGATTACTGGGTACCAATAAGACCTGGAACTGATGCAGCATTTGCACTCGCAATGGGTAGATATATTATTGAAACAAATAGATATGACAAAAAATATTTATCTGCTGCAAACTATAAAGCTGCATACAGTATAAATGAAACTACATTTACAAATGCAACTCACCTTGTGAAAATAGAAAAAGATGGCCCTGCTGGTATGCTGAAACCTTCTGAAATTGGCTTAAGTGGTGATTTTGTGGTTATGAAAGACGGAAAGCCAGTAGCTGGAAAAGAGAAAGGGGATGCTGTATTTGGTGATCTTTTTGTTGATACTGAAATTAACGGAATTAGAGTTAAATCAGGATTTCAGATTTATTATGAATCAACTAAATCAAGGACTCTCAAGGAATGGGCTAATATTTGTGGAGTTCCTGTTGAGCAGATTATCACATTGGCAAGAGAGTTTACTTCCTATGGTAAGAAGGCTGCAATAGATCTTTATCGTGGTCCAGTTCAGCATACAAACGGCTATTACAATGCTACAGCAATTATTGCATTAAACTTACTTATTGGTAATGTTGACTGGGCTGGTGGTTTAGCTGTTGGTGGTGGCCATTGGCATGAATACGGTGGTAAAAAAGGCAATCCATACAATATGAAAAAACTTGTTAAAGGAAAATTGGGACATTTTGGTTATCCTGTAACAAGAGAAAAAACTAAATATGAAAAGACAACATTCTTTAATGGATATCCAGCTAAAAGACCATTCTATCCATTTACCGGGAATGTTTATCAGGAGATAATCCCTTCAGCTTATGAAGGTTATCCATATTCCATTGACTGTTTGATGATTCATAAAGGTACCCCTGCTTTTTCAGCACCTGCAGGTCATGTTTTTATTGAAATGCTAAAAGATGTTGATAGAATACCATTGTTGATAGGAAGTGATATTGTAATTGGCGAAACAACAATGTATTGTGACTATATTTTCCCTGATAAAGCAATTTGGGAAAGATGGGGATTTTCGCATCCTACACCTGATAACACAGTAAAAGTTTCAAAAGTAAGACAACCTGTTGTAGAACCTATGACTGATAAGACAAAAGTTTTTGGTCAAGAAGTGCATCTTGGTATGGAAACATTGATGTATGCAATAGCTGAAAAACTTAATTTACCTGGTTTTGGTAAAGATGGATTTGGCCCAGGTATGGATAACTATCGTGAAGAGGATTTTTATCTCAAATTAGCTGAAAATTTAGCTATGGAAGGAACACCTGTACCGGATGCTGACAGTAGAGAAATTGATGTATTCTTTAAAGCAAGAAAACATCTGTCAAAAGCTGCTTTTGATGTGATGAAGGTAAAAGAAAGCGAAAACTGGAAGAAGATTATCTATGTATTAAATCGTGGTGGTAGATTTGAACATACATCAAAAGCTATAAAAGGTGATAAACTTGCTCATCAATTTAAGAAAAAGATCAACATCTATATGGAAAAAGTTGCAACTACAAGAGATTCTATGACTGGTAAGAGATTCTATGGATATCCTGTATATGTGCCTGCTGCTGATATGTTTGATAGACCACTAAATCAAGCTGGATATGATTTACAATTAATCTCTTACAAAGAAATTACTGGTGGTCAATCAAGAACAGTTGGCGACTACTGGATGTTAGATCTATATCTTGATGAAAACTTTATCTTGATGAACAGCAAAGATGCAGATAGGCTTGGATTGAGTGATGGTGATGTTGCAAAACTTGTATCACCTACAAACCCTGATGGTGTATGGGATCTTAAAAATGGTATGAAGATAGAGATGAAAGGTAAAGTGAAAGTATCAGAGGCAATAATTCCTGGAACTGTAGCTGTTAGTTGGCATTATGGTCACTGGGCATACGGCTCTCACGATGTTATTGTTGATGGAAAAGTTGTAAAAGGTGATAAGCGCCGTGCGACAGGGCTTTGTCCAAATGCTGCAATGCTTGTAGACCCAGTATTGAAAAATATGTGTCTAACAGATAAAATTGGCGGTAGTGCCTCCTTTTATGATACAAGAGTAAAAGTAGTAAAGGCTTAATTTAGTGGGGCTCTGCCCCACTTTTTTTAGGGGTTAAGTATGCAAAAGTTTATATATATAAAAACAATTATAATTCTGTTTATATTTTGTTTTTCAATTTATGCTGTGGATAATTTAGTTATTTTTCCAGATGAAATTCATGAGCTTGAAAACCAAATTGTGGTTATTAACACGGATAAACCCTTTAGAGTGACTATTGATAATAATTGTATGAAAGTTTCTGGTGTTAATAATTTAGAGAAGCGTGGAAACAAATATATTAAAACTGGAGATAATAGTTATTTAGAGCTTGATAATAAATGTTTTAATGGTGTTAAAGTAAAAATTACCATTGAGGTAGAATCGAAAAAGATTGAAAAAATATACAACATATTACCTCCTTTAAAAGAGGAAAGAGATTGGGGTTGTTAATATTTAGAGAGGTGATTTATGAAAAGGTTATTTTTGGTGATATTATGTCTCATATTAGTTGGTAGTGCTTATGCAGCAAAATTAGATTCACCACTTGTAAGTGTTCAGTGGTTAAATAAACATCTTGATGAAGTAATTGTTTTAGATGTTAGAAAATCAATGAGTGATTTTATTAGAGGGCATATACCTGGTGCTCGTTTTGTAGATAAATCAAAAGTTAGGGTTGATAAAAATATTAATGGAAAAATGTTAGAAGGTTTTTTACCTGATAAAAATTATTTTGAAAGTTTCCTGAGAAAGTTAGGTGTAAACAATGATTCTGTTGTTGTAATTTATACGAAACAAAAAGGTGCGGTAAATGCAAAATATGCAGCAAGGTTATACTGGCAGTTTAAAGTTTATGGATTTGAAAATGTTGCTTTGTTAGATGGTGGCTATTATAAATGGGTAGATGAAATAAAAAAGATAGAAAAGGGGGCTGGGAAAAAGATTAATTTCGGGAATGTAGAATTGAAGAATGTAGATAAAAATATGATTGCAGATTTTGAAAATGTAAAAAAATTGATGAGTGATCAAAATTCAATTTTAATTGATTTTAGAAATTTAGAACTCTATTTAGGGATAAGTAAGAAATCTTATGTTTTATATCCAGGTCATATTCCAGGCTCTTATATGATGCCTGAGTCTATATTTTTTAAAAATGATGGAACTTATATTTCTAAAAATGATATTTATAAGACTTTAAGAGCTTTAAATATTGATATAAATAAAAAACTAATTGTATATTGCAATACAGGCAATCATGCATCTGTTGGATGGTTTATTTTACATGAGCTTATGGGTGCTAAAAATGTTTTGTTATACGATGGAAGTCTAATTGAATGGACAAATTTAAATATGCCTACTAAGCAATTTGTAATTGAAAACTTTACTAAATTCTAGTCAAATATATCTATTTAGTTGATAGGTTAAAATAATTTAACCTATCAACTTTCTATATGTAATATCTATGTAAATTATACAAATAATCTATAGATAAATTTTAAAAAAGTGTTATATTAGTATAAGAAGAGGCTGTTGCACAAAGGAACAATTTTTTGATATCACTATAATTTTGAGATTGCTTAGTCAATTTTTGTTGCCTTGCAATGACCCAAAATTGCTGTCATTGCGAGCGCAAGTGAATGTTTAAGCAATTATTATTGTGCAACAGCCTCAAGAATTACTATGGAGGTGTTTATGCAAACAACAGTAAAAGATATTTTAGCAAAAAAAGGTAATCAAATATTTACAGTTTCAGCGGATTCTACTGTTTATGATGCTTTAAAAGTTATGGCTGATAACAATATTGGTTCAGTATTGGTTATGGATGGGGATAAAATGGTTGGTATTTTTACTGAAAGGGATTATGCAAGGAAACTTATTTTAAAAGGTAAATACTCTAAAGATACTCCAATAAAAGAGGTTATGACAGAAAAGGTTATTTCAATTAAACCTGAAGCTACAACGGAAGCTTGCCTTGCGCTTATGACAGAAAAAAGGATTAGACATCTTCCAGTTATGCAAGATGGTAAAGTTATAGGTTTGATTTCTATTGGAGATGTTGTAAAACAGATTATAGAAGATAGAGAATCTTATATCAGGGATTTAGAAAGGTTTATAACAGGAGATTATGCTTTATAATGGGGACAGTTTTTAAGCTTTGTGAGTATTTAATAATTAAGAATGGTGATGATTTTAAGTGGCTGCAGCCTATAGATGGTATTTTTTTGAAAGGGAGTTGTGTATTATTGGAGCAAATTGATACGTTGGCACTTTTACCTTATGAAGAAGTTATTGAATATAATATTGAAGATGATGTGAAAAATTGGGGATTGACAAAGTATTATGCTTTATTGTCAGATTCTGGAAATATAACTTTTTATTATGTAGAAAATGGTGAAAAGGTTGAAGGAGATGAAGAAAAATTATTGAGAGAAAGATTAGGCTGCACCACAAAATACTTGAATAGTTAAATTATTCGTTTAGTTTTGCGCCACAATATTTGCAGTATAGAGCGTCTGTGTCATGTCCATCGCGTCCACATGATGGGCAGTTTTCTGTTGATACACTTTTTTTGTTGTATGCTTTTGATAGTTCATGTGTTACTATTCCCGTGGGAACGGCAATTATAGCATACCCTAATATCATAATAGCTGATGAAAGGAATTGTCCTAAAGGTGTTTTTGGCGAAATATCGCCATACCCTACTGTTGTAATTGTAACTATAGCCCAATAAATCCCTTTTGGGATACTTGTAAAACCGTTTTGTTCACCTTCTATCACATACATTAATGTACCTATGACGATTACTATGTTTAAAATAGCAAATAAAAATACAAAAACTTTGTATCTACTTTCTTTCAATGCTATTAATATAATATTAGATTCTTTTACATACTGAATGAGCTTAAATAATCTAAATATTCTAAGAAGCCTCAGAGTCCTCAAGACAATCAAATAGTGTGTACCTGTAAAAAGAAGACTTAAATAAGATGGAACAAAAGATAAAAAATCAATTATTCCATAAAAGCTTTTAGCATATTTTAAAGGTTTTTCTATTATCCATAATCTTAAAAAATATTCTATGGTAAAAACTATGGTGAAAAACCACTCTAATATATAAAGGTAAGTTTTATAATTTGTAGATATCGGTTCAACACTATCTATAATCACACAAATAACGCTAGAAATTATTAGAATTATTAAAACAATGTCAAAGGCTTTGCCTTCTGGTGTTTCAGCTTCGAAAATTATTTCATGTAGTTTCTTTTTGAGTGTCACTGTTTCTTTTCCTCAACAAAAAATATAAAGCAATAAAGAAATAGATATTTGCCATTAATCTTCCAGAAACGAAGGATGAAGCAGCACAGATTGCACCAACGAATAATTTTAAGTTAATCAATGTGTATATTACAGTAATTATACCACCTACTTCTATTACCGTTCCTATAGTAATTGGAAATGTAACTTTTTTCATAATAAATTCACTTCTTTGATATGTGAGTAAAAGTGTTAGTGCCGGCATTATGGACATTATTAGTGCAGGAGTTTTAGCAAAATTTGCTAATTCTTCTGATAAACCACTCAATCTTATGAAATAAAAGTTTGAAAATGGAGTGGCGGTTATCAAAAACAATAAACTGGTAGTTGTTATTGCCAAAAGGATAGCAAAATTTCTTATTTTATTTTTTTGGTCAGGATAATTATTTGTTAGGGCAATAATAACTTCTTGGTAAGATAAACCTATACTTCTAAATATAAATGTTAAAGAGTAAACAACAGGCATTACAGCAAGTGATTCAAGAGCTTTTATACTTTTTCCCAAAAAGAATGTAACAATGGGCTGAGAGGATAATGCTATAAAAGGGGTGAGTGCCAATGGGTAGTAATATTTAGAAATAAATTTGTAAGTAAGTGGTTCTTCATTTGAGATTTTACTTTTTATTGCTTTGATAGAATTATGAGCCATAATTCTAACAGCTAATGCTTCAAAAATAACACCAGTTGATAAAGCTATTGTACCGATATATGCACCATTTAAATGAGTAAACTTATATAATAAAATTGCAGTAGAAACATTTGATAGTAATCTTACGATAGTGCTGTAAGCTATAAATTTTGTTTTGTTTGAAACTATCAATACACCCTGATAAAGTCGTCTGTAACCAATAGCCCCTGGCCAAGGGAGTAAGAACATAGTGGCATTATAGGTAAGCGAGTAAACTGGCTCTGTTAATCCGATAAGTTTTTCCCCAACGAAACTGAAAACTTGTGGTAATAATAATACTAAAATACATATTGTGATGGCAAAGTTTAAAAACATTGTGAAATTTCTAAGTTTTGTATAGGATTCTCTATCTTTAATTAGTGCAGTTGCTGCTGCCATAATCATAATAATAGGTGATTCTAAGATTAAACCAAAAGCAAGAGCGATTCCATAAGCGGCTAAATTGATTTTTTCATTAGGTAATCTAGCTATAATTGCAGCAAGAATAGGCCCTTCTAATGACATCATTATCCAGGTAGAAGCAAGTGGGAACCAAAACTTAAAGATTTTTGTATAAGTCAGATTTTTATTTTTCATTTGTTTTTATTTATCAAAAAAAGAGTTGAATTACAATCCAGATTTAGTTAATTTCTTTAAGCGGAGGTGAAAATGTTTAAAAAAGT
Organism: Deferribacter desulfuricans SSM1; assembly: GCF_000010985.1. Taxonomy (NCBI): domain Bacteria; kingdom Pseudomonadati; phylum Deferribacterota; class Deferribacteres; order Deferribacterales; family Deferribacteraceae; genus Deferribacter; species Deferribacter desulfuricans. The sequence continues at coordinate 1,451,298 of NC_013939.1, read as the reverse complement.
AAATATTAAAGAAGTAAATTTCAACCCTTTTACTGAAATTAATGATAGATGGATGCTTATTACTCCAACTGTTGAAAAAGTAAATCCTATGACAGCAAGTTGGGGAGGTTTTGGTATTTTATGGCATAAAAATGTAGTTTACACCTTTATTAGGCCTACACGATATACTTTTGAACTAATGGAAAAGACAGAATATTTTACACTTTCATTTTTTGATGAAGAATACAGAGATGTTTTAAACTATTGCGGAACTAAATCTGGGCATGATATAGATAAAGTTAAAGAAACTGGACTAAGCGTAGTAAAGGATGATAATTTTATTTATTTTGAAGAAGCAGAAGCTGTTTATTGTTGCAAAAAGCTATGCTTTGCAGATTTAAATCCATCCAATTTTCTTGAAGACGAAATAGAAACATTTTACCCAAAAAAAGATTACCATCGTATGTATATTGGTGAGATAGTTCATTTAATTAAAAAAATTGTTTAATTGTTATTTATTTTATTATTAATAATTTTTATTAGTTCATAGGGAGATTTAGTATGAATAAAGCAAATTTTATTATAACAGGCTGTTAAGTATAAGTATTTATCCTGGGTTTCTTTAAAAATTAAATGATATTTCAGAGGTAGTTTATTATCAATTAGTAAGTTCAAATTTTTTCTATTTCCAGTTATTTTAATAGTAGGAAATCTTAACCTATAAAATGATGGATTATTGATACTATCTAATCTCAGTTTTGAAATATTCTCATAAGTTTCTTTATAGACTTTTATAAAAAGATCTTTATTGGAAATTGGTAAAATATATTTTAGATTTAACAGCATAGTTAATGCAGCAGATTTTTTATATTTTTCATTTAGTGAAGCTATAAATTTATGCGATTCAGTGGTATACCAATTTCCATTTTTATAAAATTTGTTAATTGCAATATTTGTAAATTTAATTGCTTTATAAAAAAAATCTTTGTTTAAAGTTCTATTATATAAAGCAATAAGTGTTTCTATATAAAAAGCATAATCTTCAAGTAGAGAATTTGTATTTAAAGTATTTAAATTTTTGCTATGAAAAATATTGTTATGGTATATAAAATCTTTTTCTAAATTGAATAAAGTTTTGATTATAAAATTAAGAATCTTTCTATCAAAGTAGGAGTAATCTATAAGAGCTTTCAACATTTCCATATTCCAAGAAAATATTATCTGCTTATCAATTTGTGGGAAAGGTTTTTTCAATCTATAAGTTTGTAATATGTTAATTAAATATCTAGTTTTATTATCAAGTTCGTAATCACTTAAGTAAGGTTGATTTAAAAAATAGTCGAAGTTTCCATCTTTTGTAATATGCAATTTTTCAAATGTTTTAATATCTATATTGGGATAGTTATTTTTAAGATAGTCCTGCAATTTTCTATAATCTATTAAATAATATTGCCCTTCCATGTCATTACTATCAGCATTTATTGAAGAGTAAAAGTATTTTCCATTGTACATATTATTCAACCAAAAGGATAATGTTTTCTTAACTGTGTTTAAGTAAAATTTATTATTTGTTATTGAATACCATCTTAAATATGTCGAAATTAGTAATGCATTTGTGTATAACATTTTTTCAAAGTGAGGAATTATCCATTCTGTATCAGTTGAATATCTGAAAAAACCTCCATCAATAATATCAAATAACCCTTTTGATGCCATATTGTATAATGATAGTGTTGCAATTTCTTTGTCATTAATATTATGTTCGTATATATATCTGTCTGCTAATAGTTGATATATTTCATTTCGTGGAAATTTTAATAAACCATCTACTAAAAAACCACCATATTTTTGATCAAACACTTTTGAGATTTGCAAGGTTTGATGATTTTTTGTTTTGATAGTAATATCTTCATTTAATTTTTCTAAAATAATTTTTTTGTAAGATTTACCTGTAAATTCATCTTTGTAAGGAACAAAACTGAAGAATGCTTTTGGTTTCAGTTTGTAATCACTAATAATATTCAGAGGCCAGCCAGCATTTTTTCCATATATTTTAAAATAATAGCTTTGGAAATAATTATCAATTTGGGGCATTTCTTCTTTATCAATTTTTACTGGTATGAATTTTTTATTTAAAAAGTTAGCTGCATCACTTTTTTTAAAAAGTTCTTTTTCTAATTCATTACACCAATGACAGGATTTAAAACCAATAGATATGAAAAGAGGTTTATTGGTATATTTTGATAAAAACAATGAGTAACTGTTAAAAAAATGCCAATTTACTGGATTTGTTTGATGTTGTTTAAGGTATGAAGAGTTAGATAAAAATAATCTATTAATTTTAATTTCACCAAAATGTAAAATTTGAAATAAAATTAATAAAGAAATTAAGAATTCCATTATGAAAATATAATCTAATTTTTAATAATTACAACTATTGTTTATATATGTTTGTTGATTTCTGATAATGCCTTAAGGCCTCCTTCTGGTATAGAAATATGTGGTTTGTTGATATGAGGCTCTCTTGGGTTAATTCTTATTACTGTTGCATTATGATATCTGCCTATTCTTTCGCTGGTGTATCTTATTGATGGGATTGCAGTACCTGCTCCAATCTCTATGACTACAATTTTACTGTTTTTGTGTTCTTCTAGGAAATTATCAAATAAAACTGATTGCCTATGGGATCTGTCAGCAATCCATGAATAATCCCCAAACATTAATATGTTTGGTCTAGCTACATCACCACAAAATTTACATCTAGGTATATTTTTAGCTCTCATTGTTTCATAATCTATTTCAATATGTTCGGTATTTTCCCAAATTGCCATTGTACAGGGTTTTACACACTGAAGGTGATGAATAGAACCATGGATTTCGTAAATTTTGTCTTCTTTATATCCTGCCTTTTGAAATTGTCCATCTACATTTGATGTTACGACAAAATAATCTAATCCAAATTTATCGATCCAATCCAGCATTATGTAAAATCCTTTATGTGGGGTTGTATTTCTGTACATTTCTAAACGGTGTCCATAAAACCCCCAACCAAAAGATGGATCACTTTCAAAGTGTACGGGATTAGCACACTGAACAAAATTTAATCCTAGTCTTTCATACATTGGGTAAGCTTTCCAGAACCCTTTATCTCCTCTAAAATCAGGTAAACCTGAATCAACCCCAATCCCTGCTCCTGCAGTAATAATCAAAACATCTGCTTCTTTTATTAATTCTGCACATTTTTGATATTTTTCTACCATCATCCACCCCTTTTTAGTCTAATTTATTAAATATCAATTAATTAAAAGATTGCTTCGTCAAATTATTTTACCTTGCAATGACCATAACTTATTGTCATTGCGAGCGTTAGCGAAGCAATCTAGGTAACATAAACAACCATTAAGGTACACTACCTATTTCTATAATAATTAAATTTTTGCCAAAATAAAATATATTTTTATAATTGAAACTTTTCAATAAATGCATTAAATTTAATTATAGTTGAGTCCAATAATATCAATTTGGAGGTGATGATATGGCAAAAGTTTGTGTGGTTTTGAGCGGATGTGGAGTATATGATGGTAGTGAGATTCATGAAGCAGTTTTAACTATGTATTTTTTAGATAAGTATGGAGCTGAGCTTTTAATAGCTGCACCAAATAAAGAACAGCTTCATGTTGTAAATCATTTGACTGGTGAGGTTGCTGAAAGGGAAAGCAGAAATGTCTTAGTGGAATCAGCAAGAATTGCTAGAGGTAATATAAAAGACTTAAAAGATGTTAGTGCTGATGATTTTGATGCATTAATTTTTCCAGGTGGCTTTGGTGCTGCCAAAAACCTTACAACTTTTGCAATAGATGGTGTGGATTGTCAAATAGACCCAGAGGTTAAAAGGATAGTTAGAGAAACTATTGAGGCTAAAAAACCTTTAGCTGCAATATGTATTGCTCCTGTTTTAGTTGCAAAAGCTTTAGAAGGAACAGGGATAAAAACTAAGATAACAATTGGTACAGATGAAAATGTTGCATCAGCTATCGAGAATCTGGGAGCAAACCATATTAGTTGTCCGGTAAAAGAAGCTGTTGTGGATGAAGAAAATAAGATAATCACAACACCGGCTTATATGCTTGGTCAGCGTATTTCTGAGGTTGCTGAAGGTATCGAAAAAACTGTTAAGAAGTTGTTAGATTTTGTTAAATAATAAAAAAGGAGGGGCTACCCTCCTTTTTTTCATCTTGGATAATTTAGTATGTTTAAAAAGATTAGTGTAAGTGTTCCAATGGTAACTATAAACCATAAGGAAACTCCTTGAAGTAAAGGTTTTATCCCCACTTCTCTTAAAGTTTCTTTACTCAACCCTGTACCTATAAGAAAAAGTGTCATTACAAGCAATCTTTTTGCGACAAAATTTAATTTGTGCCAAAAATCACTATATTGTGGTAAATAACTGCTTAGAAATGCTGCAAGAATAAAACCTAAAATAAATAATGGGAAGCTGATTTTATTATTTTTTTTGCCATTTATTAATCCAGCAGTAAATGCAAAAGGAGCAATCCATAGAGCTCTTGTTAGTTTTACTGTTGTTCCAATTGATAAAGCAGTAGCTCCATAAATAGATGCAGCTCCTACAACACTGCTGGTATCGTGAATTGCAAGTGCTGCAAAAAGACCAAATTGTGATTGTGATAAATGTAATAAATGACCGATTATTGGGAATATTATTAGAGCTACAGCATTTAATGTAAAAACAGTAGCGAGTGATATGGCTATAGAATTGTTATCAGCATCAATTGCAGGAGCCATAGCTGCAATGGCACTTCCACCGCATATTGCTGTGCCAAATGAAATCAATGTGGATGTTTTTTGTTCAATTTTGTACAGTTTTCCTAAAAAGTATCCAATAAAAAGAGTAGTTATTATAGTACTAAAAGTGAGTAGAATTGAATGTTTACCCACTTCTAAAACCTGATAAAAATTTACTCCAAAACCAAGTCCAATAACTGAAATCTTTAAGAGTTGTTTACTTGATTTTGCTGTAAATGTAGGGAAAGGATTTGTAAAAACTAATGCTAAAAATAATCCTAATAAAAGTGCATAGGTAGATTCCATAAAAGGTAACGCACATATTAAAAATGCTAACAAATACACAATTTTTAGTAATTTTTTATTCATAAAGTTTTCCTCCATTAAATATAGCTTGCTTTTTATATATTTTTTATTTAGATAAGTAAAATTAATAAAAATTATAAAATATATAAAATTAATTAATATGAATATTACACTGAGACAACTTGAGATATTTTGGTATGTGGCCACTTATGGTAGTATAACTAAAACAGCTGAAATATTAAATCTTACTCAACCAGCAGTTAGTTTGGCGTTAAAGGAGTTAGAAAATCAAATTGGTGAGCCACTTTTTGAACGAGTTGATAAAAAATTAATTTTAAACGATAAAGGTAAGGCTGCAAAACAGTATGTTAAAAAATTCTTAGGGCATTTCGAAGAGCTAAAATCAGTTTTACAAAGTAAACATGTTTCAAATATGAGAATTGGAGCGAGTACTACAATTGGTAATTATATTTTACCTGAGTTGATCTCTAACTATATGAAAGAGTATCCAAATGTTAAATTTAATCTTTTTGTATCAAATACCGAGAATATCTTAAAGAAAATAGATAATTTTGAAATAGATATAGGTTTTATTGAAGGTGTGGCTGATTCTTCAAAATATCAACTTATTCAGTGGATGGAAGATGAGCTTGTGATATTTTCTTCAATTACAAATCCTATTGCTGAAAATGATATTTTGAAGAGAGAAAGTTTGAGAGAATTGAGATGGGTTTTAAGAGAAAAAGGTTCTGGAACTAGAGAGGTTTTTGAGCACGCAATGATGAAAGCTGGTATAAATTATAATATTGCCTTAGAACTTGGCAATTCAGAAGCTATAAAATCAGCTGTTGTAAAAAGTGATTTATTTGGATGCTTATCAAAATTTACTTTAGAAGATATATCTAAGCTTGGAAAGATAAAAATTTATAATTCAGATATTGATTTAAAAAGAAATTTTTATATTGTTCTTAATCCATTTAAGTTTAAAACGGCGGCGTTAGAAAATTTTTTAAATTTTATACTAAATTTTGTTTGACTTAAGTGACGTATGGGGTTAGGATTAAATAAGGGGTTTACCCCTGTAACAAAATTTTGAGGTGAGTTTATGAGTAAGACAGGAACAGTTAAGTGGTTTAACGATTCAAAGGGGTATGGTTTTATTACCAGCTCCGATGGTAACGACGTATTCGTTCATTTTACTGCAATCAAGATGGACGGCTTCAAAAGCCTTAAAGAAGGCGATCAAGTTCAGTTTGATATCGTTGAAGGGCCTAAAGGTCCACAGGCCTCCAATGTTGTAAAAATATAAGCAACATAGGGTAGGTGAAAATAATACCCCACCTTTTACGGTGGGGTTTTTTTGTGTCCAAAATTACTTTCTAAAGAAGATATTAAGTAAAATTGTTAAAATGATGCTTATGATTATTGATGTAGCAAGGGGGAAGTAAAAAGTGAAATTCCCTTTTTTGTAATAAATATCACCAGGTAGTTTCCCTAGAAAATTAGGTAACTTTCCACTGAATATAAGTATCAATCCAATAACAATAAAAAATATTCCAAAAATCAGTAAAGTTTTTCCTAATTCATTCAGTGGACTCATGCACCACCTCTGTTTCTGAATTTTTCAAAATGTTGAACTGTTTTGATAACTGTTTTTTGTATCTTTCTTCTTCGCTATAAATACATCCACAATATTGTTGTCTGTACAAATTAAGTTCTTTCGATTTTTCAATACCCTCTTTCCATCCTTCTCGAAAGTCATAATAATAGAAATCAACTTTATATTTTTTAGAGAGATTTTCACAGATATCTTTTATTAAAGAATGATTTTGATATTTGCTGTATAGGAGTGTAGTTGTAAAAGCATCAAATTTACCTTTTTTTGCTATTTGAGCAGTTTTTTCTAATCTAGTGAAATAGCAATATTTGCATCTGTTGTTTTCTCTATAAACAACATTTTGAACAAATTCTTTTAAGCCGTATGTTTCATCAACGATAGTTTTTATATTATTTATGTTATTGAAATACCAAACATTTTCTAACCTTTTATAAAACTCTACCACAGGATGGATATTTGGATTATAAAAGAAACCATAGATTGTGTAATGTGTTTCTTTTAAAATTGATACTGGATAAACTGAGCAAGGGGCACAGCACTGATGAAGAAGTAATTTCATTTATTCACCTTTATCGTCTTTTTTGTCCAAGAAAGGTTTAATTATTTCCATTGGTATAGGAAAAACTATTGTAGAATTTTTCTCTGAAGCGATTTCGTTTAATGTTTGTAAGTACCTCAATTGTAATGTTATAGGGCTTTTTGACATGATCTCACTAGCTTGGGAGAGTTTTTCTGCTGATTGTAATTCACCTTCTGCATGTATTATTTTTGCCCTTCTTTCCCTTTCTGCTTCTGCTTGTCTTGCCATCGCCCTTTGCATTTCTTGAGGTAAATCAATGTGTTTCATTTCAACTGCACTAACTTTAATCCCCCAAGGATCTGTGTGTTTATCAATAACTGATTGCAGTTCCATATTTATTTTTTCACGATTAGAAAGTAAGTCATCTAACTCAAATTGGCCGAGAATACTTCTCAATGTTGTTTGTGAAATTTGACTTGTAGCATAGTAGTAATCTTCTACTTCAAGTACTGCTTTATCTGGGTGTAATACTCTAAAATATACCACAGCATTTACTTTTATAGAAACATTATCTTTTGTAATTACATCTTGAGGTGGGACATCCATAACTATTGTTCTCAAATTTACTTTAAACATTTTTTCTAATACAGGAATTAAGATGATTAGACCTGGGCCTCTGACTCCTACGTATCTTCCGAGTCTAAACACTACGCCTCTTTCATATTCTTTAAGGATTCGAATTGATTTTGCTAAAAGAATTATAATTAGTAAAAACAGTATTGCAGATAAGTTAAACATGTTGACCTCCTCTAAATAATCTATTATATATGCTGCTTTAAAGTTGTAAACAAGATTTTTATTACAAAGCATAAATGGTCAGGAGAATAGTATGTTGCGCAGTATGACGGGTTATGGGAAAGTAGTTAAAAGTACTGATATAACGGATGTATCAGTAGAGATTAGGACTTTGAATAGTAAGTTTTGTGAGATTAATATTAGAATGCCAAAGCAGTTTGTGTTTTTGGAAATCAGTCTAAAAAATATGATAAAAGAAAAATTGAAACGTGGTAAAGTAGATGTTTTTATTGAAGTAACTCCAAAAAAGGTAGTGAATAATCCTGTTTTAAATAGAAACTTACTTGCATCATACATGTCAATATTGCGAGAACTTCAAATGGAAAGCGAAATTATTGATGATATTAGAATTGATCATATACTTAAATTTCCGGATGTGATAAGTTATGAAGACAATGAAGAGCTATACTCAGAAATAGGGGAAATAATAACAAATGCTGTGGAGGATGCTTTAAGTAAAGTTGATGAAATGAGAGCAGTTGAAGGAAATAAATTGAAAGAGGATTTGGAAAATAGGATAAGTAATATTGCAAAACTGAGAGAAGATATTGAAAATTTGGTTGATGAAAATTATAAATTAAATATGGAGAGAATAAAAAACAGGCTTAATGATCTCAATATAAATATAGATAATGATAGGTTAGCTCAAGAAGCCGCAATTTTGGCTGAAAGATCAGATATAAATGAAGAAGTTGTAAGGATTAAGTCTCATGTAAACCAGTTTAAAAATGTTTTAAATGATGATGGTGAGGTTGGTAAAAAATTGGATTTTATTGCTCAAGAGCTTCATAGAGAGTTTAATACAATAACGGCAAAAGCAATATTGTCTGAAATAAAAAATAAAGTTATAGAAGCTAAAGTTGAAGTTGATAAAATTAGAGAACAGGTGCAAAACATTGTATAAGACAAAGTTGTTTGTAGTTAGTGCGCCAAGTGGTGCTGGAAAAACTTCTTTATGTAATAAACTGATTAACAAATACAAAGATAGGCTTAAATATTCAATTTCCTATACTACGAGAGAACCAAGGATTGGTGAAATTGATGGACAGGATTATTTTTTTATTGATGAGAAAAAGTTTAAAGAGATGATTGAAAACAATGAGTTTTTAGAATGGGCAGTGGTTCATGGTAATTATTATGGAACATCAAAGAAAATTATAGATAAATATCTCGCTGAAGGTTATGATGTGGTTTTGGATATAGATCCTCAAGGTGCAAGGCAAATAAAAGAGAAATATCCGGATGCGGTGTTTATTTTTATAGTTGCTCCTAGTATGAAAGAGTTAAGAACCAGGTTAATAAATAGAAGAACAGAATCTATGGAAAAAATTAATTTAAGAATGAAAAATGCTTTAGAAGAGATAAAATATTTCAAGATGTATGATTATTTGATTGTGAATAAATATTTAAATGTTGCATTTGAAGAGTTAAACGCAATATATTTATCAGAACATTTAAAAACAAGCGATATTGATGATATAAATAAAATAATAGATTTGGAGGTTTAGAATGGCTTTTTTAAATATTGAAAAGGGTGTAAATAGAGAAGATGTTAAGAGTAGGTTTAAGTTATCATTGGTGGCTAGCCAAAGAGCTAGGGAGTTGTATGAGAATAAGGAAGGTACAGTTCCACCTCAGGTAGAAGGTTATTATAAAAATGTTACGATAGCTTTAGCTGAAATAATTGAAAATAAAATTACCTTTGAAGAGGAACAAGAGCAGGATGAGTAATTTTTTAATTTTTATTACAGGTGGTATAGCTGCTTATAAAATTCCAACTTTGTGCAGATTACTAATTAAAGCTGGTCATAATGTCAAAGTGGGGATGACAGAGAATGCGACGAAATTTATAACTCCACTGACATTTGAAAGTTTAATTAAAAACAGGGTTTATATCGATGATTTTATTACAGATGTAGAGCCAGATTCTATTGATCATATTGATTTAATTGAATGGGCTGACAAAATAATTATTGCACCTTGTACTGCTAATACATTATCAAAAATAGCCAATGGTATTGGGGATAATTTGGTCACTTCTGCTATGCTTGTTGTTAAAGAAAAACCTGTTTATATTTTTCCCTCTATGAATAGCAATATGTATGATAATCCTATTATCCAAGAGAATATTTCTAAGCTCCGAAGGATTGGGTATACGGTTTTTGAGCCAGATGAAGGTGAATTAGCTTGTAAAACTGAGGGGAAGGGAAGATTAATAGAGCCTGAAGAGATTTTTCAACTTGTTACAGAGGGTAAATTTAAAGGTATTAAATTTTTAGTTACTTTGGGCCCAACAAAAGAGGATATTGATCCTGTTAGATATATTTCTAATTGGTCAAGTGGCAAAATGGGGTATAAAATAGCTAAGTATATAAAAGATAACGGTGGTGAACTGTTTGTTGTAGCTGGAGATGTGTGTCTTGATTTATCAGTTTTTCCTCATGTAAGGGTTAAAAGTGCTGAAGATATGTATAGAGAGGTTATTTCCAGATTTCAAAATTTTGATGTTCTGATTATGACTGCTGCTGTTGCTGATTATAGAGTAAAAGATATTGCAGCTAAAAAAATAAAAAAGAGCGATGAAATTTTGACATTGGAATTAATAAAAAACAAGGACATTTTGTATGAAGTTTCTAAAATAAAGAAAGATAAACAGATAGTTGTGGGGTTTGCAGCTGAGACTGATGATTTGATGCGAAATGCTCTTGATAAACTAAATAAGAAAAAACTTGATATGATTGTTGTGAATGATGTTTCGAGAAGCGATATAGGTTTTGGGGCTGATGATAATGAGGTTACAATTTTTTTAACAAACGGAGAGAAGATAGAAACGGGTAAACAATCAAAATATAATATAGCAAAAAGGGTTGTTGATACTGCTTATCAATTGTTTAAGAGTAAAAATGAGTGAAAAATATTTGAAAGAAGTTTTTGGAATTGAAGAAGTTTTGATAAAAAGTGATGTAAAGTGTAATAATGAGTTATACGATTTTTATTTAAATGAAGTAAAAGATTGTAATAAGTGTAGATTAGCTAAAAATAGGACAAATTTAGTATTTGGTGAAGGGGATCCAAATGCAGAGTTGATGTTTGTTGGGGAGGGACCTGGTGCAGAAGAGGACAAACAAGGGAGACCTTTTGTAGGAAGAGCTGGTCAACTGCTTACCAAAATGATTGAGGCAATGAAGCTTAAAAGGGAAGATGTATATATTGCAAATATTGTAAAGTGTAGACCTCCTAACAATAGAGCTCCTTTAAATGATGAAATTGGAGCTTGTATACCATATTTACATAAACAGATTGAGATAATAAAACCAAAATATATTATTTGTTTAGGAAGTATTGCTGCAAGTGCTTTATTAAATACAACCACTGCAATTAGTAAAATAAGAGGTAGTTTTAGAGAATTCAAAGGTATTAAAGTAATGCCTACATTTCACCCCGCTTATCTTTTACGAAACCCTAAGATGAAAAAATTGGCATGGGAAGACCTGCAACTAGTAATGAAAGAAATGGGTTTACTTTAAGAAATGCTGCCACTTTTTTGTGGCAACATCCATCTAAAAAAGACTTTCGATTTATATTATAAGAGTTTTAGAAAATAATAATTGCATAAGTACTTCAGATTGCTTCGCTGACGCTCGCAATGACGACATCTTGAGGTCATTGCGACCCAGCCATTTAGTAGTAAATTTTAAGCTTAAAACTTTTTGTGTGTATAGTATTTGCATATATAATTTTAAATATTTGAAACTTAATGGCTGGGGAAGCAACCTCATAACTATATTGATATCAAAAAATTAATCTATTGTGCAACAGCATCATTATGATAAAACAGTATTTCGTAAGCTTAATTATTTTATTTATCAGCAGGTTTTTCTATTAATTGTTCTTTAATCTCTTTTCCTGGTTTAAAATAAGGAACTTTTTTAGCAGGAATTTGTACAGTTTCTCCAGTTTTAGGGTTTCTACCAACTTTCGCTTCTTTTTGACGAATTTTAAAACTTCCAAACCCTCTTATTTCAACAGGTTCACCATTTTTTAGAGCCTCTTTAATTGTATTAAAAACACCATTTACAATAAATTCAATTTGTTTTTTTGTTAGTTTTGGATATTTCTCTGTGATAATTTCGATTAATTGGGACTTTGTCATAGTCTAACCTCCATAGTTTTAGAAAAGTTACAAGCTAACTTATTAATCATTATAACCTAATGAAAAAGTATAGTAAAGTTAAAATTTTATTTAATTTGATATGGTTAATTATTTTGTAACACTTTCTAAAATAATGTGATAATCTAGAAAAAGGTTGTTATTTTTTGTTAAATATATAAAAGTAATTGAGATTAAATTTTGATGGTGCCACTGTGAGAGGTTTTTTAGGTAGTGTAATTCGTTCTGCTTTTGGTGTTTTTACAAGCAGGATTTTGGGTTTTTTAAGAGATATATTTATTGCTGCTGTATTTGGTGCTACAGCACTCACTGATGCTTTCTTTGTAGCTTTTGCAATTCCTAATCTTTTTAGAGCATTGTTTGCAGAAGGTGCTTTATCTTCGGCTTTTGTCCCTATTTTGGGGAGTAAATTAAAAAAGAGCGAGTATGAAGGCTATAGCTATCTTTCTAACATGGTCATTTATCTTTCTATTATTATTGTAATTTTTATAATTATTTTTTCTTTGTTTTCAGATAAGATTATTTTACTTTTTATGCCTGGTTTTATAGAGGATAAAGAAGTAATAGGTGTTGCGTCAAACATTTTGATCATTGTTATGCCTTATTTGCTATTTGTAAGTATTTCGGCACTTTTTTCATCTTTTTTAAATTTGAGGGGTAGTTATTTTATACCTTATTCATCTACTGCACTGCTTAATTTAGCTATGATTACTTCAATTTATTTATCATATATATATTCTAAAAATATTTACTTTTTGGCTTGGGGTGTTTTTTTTGGTGGTTTAATACAGCTTGGATATATTTTGTTATTTTCTTGCAGGTTTGGATTTAAATTTAGCTTTGATAAGGAATCTATTACTGATGTGAAAAAGACATTTTTATTAATTGTTCCATCTATCTTTGGTGTTGGGATAAATCAGTTAAATTTTTTGGTTGGTAGAGTGTTAGCTTCCTATTTACCTTTTGGAAGTATATCTTATCTTTATTATGCAAATAGACTTTTTCAATTTCCCTTTGGGCTATTTTCAGTTACTATAGGCACTGTTTCATTGACAGAGTTGAGTAAAAACGATTCAATTAGACGTTTTGAGATTATTTCAAAATCTATATTATCTATATTTCTAATAATATTACCTGCATCATTAGGCTTAATTTTACTTTCAGACGATATTATAAGAATTGTATTTCAAAGAAATCAATTTAACATTAATGATACTATAAATACTGCAAATGCATTGAAAATGTATTCTTTGGGGTTGCTATTTTTTTCTTTAAATATGACTTTTACAAAAATTTTTCATTCTATATTAGATACTAAAACTCCTGTAAAAATTTCAGCAATTTTGCTTATCTCTAATATTATTTTTTCACTATTATTACTAAAGCCTTTTAAGCATTCGGGTATTGCACTGGCTTCGTCATTATCTGCATTTATTGGAACAATAATTTATGTTAAATTAATTTCACAAAAGAAGTTGTACAGTTTTAAAGATTTTTTCTCGAAATATAATTGGTATATATTAAAAATTATTTTATCCAACTTTTTGATGAGTATATTTGTTTTGTATTTATACCATAAAGGAGTGCATGTTTTATTGATAATATTATTGACTGTTATATTTTATTTAGTTGTGTTACAGGTTTTTAAAATAAATTTTAAAGAGGTGTTGAGGTGAAGTGTGTTGTTCAAAGAGTGGATAGTTGTAAGGTTTTTATAGATGATGATGTTTATTCTAAGATAGATAAAGGGGTTTTGGTGCTTTTTTGTGCTGAGAAAGGTGATGATTATGATAAAATAAAATGGTTTGCTGATAAGTGTACAAATTTGAGGATTTTTAGTGATGAAAATGGTAAAATGAGTCTAAGTGTAAAAGATATAGATGGTGAGATGATGATTGTTAGCCAATTTACGTTGGCAGGGGTTGTAAAAAAGGGGAGAAGGCCTGATTTTACTGGAGCGATGGAACCTGAATTAGCAAGAGAGTTTTATGAAAAATTTGTAGAGGAATGTAAGAAAGTTTTAGGTGATGATAAAATAAAAACAGGTGTGTTTGCTGCAAGTATGAAATTGGATATTTTAAATAATGGTCCAGTAACAATAATTTTACAGTGAGGTGTGAGATGAAAATCGATGTGGTTATTGTGGGTGATTTATATGTAAATTGCTATATAATTTCAAAAAACAAAGATGCAATTATTATTGATCCAGGTAGTGATTTTGAGAAAATAAAAAGTTTTATCGATTCAAATGGGTTAAAACCATTAGCTATTGTTAATACCCATGGGCATTTCGATCATGTTGGTGCTATTGAAGATTTAAAGAGTGAATACAATATCCCTCTGTATATGCATGAAGGTGATGAGTTTTTATTAAAAAATGCGGTTGAACATGCTTCGATGTTCGGTATCTTTGGTATAAAATCAAGCAATATCGATAATTATTTAGAAGATAATCAATTATTAGATTTTGGAGATATTAAATTAAAAGTTTTGCATACACCAGGGCACTCCCCTGGAGGTGTATCTCTATATCTTGGTGAGGCAAAGGTCGTTTTTACCGGTGACACCCTTTTTAAAGATTCAGTTGGTAGGACAGATTTCCCTTATGCAGATTTTAATACATTAGCAAACAGTATAAAAAATAAACTGTATGTATTAGATGATGATGTCACAGTGTATCCAGGGCATGGACCATCATCAACTATTGGTTATGAAAAGAAAATGAATGCTTTTGTTAGATTAGGGTAATATATTTTTAGGGTGTTGCACAATAATAATTGCTTAATCATCTCAGATTGCTTCGCAGACGCTAGCAATGACGGCATTTTTGGGTCATTGAGACCCCGCCATTTAGCAGTAATTTTTGAGTTTAAAACTTTTTGTGTGTATAGCATTTGCATATATAATTTTAAATATTTGAAGTTTAATGGCGGGGGAAGCAATCTCAAAACTACTTTGTTAGCAAAACATAATTTATTGTACAACAGCCTCATTTTTTAAAAATATAGAAAATGGGAGCGTAAAGCTCCCATATTGTTATTTTGAAATAAGTAATTCTGCTATTTGGACAGCGTTAAGGGCAGCACCTTTTCTTAATTGGTCACCTACTACCCAGAAGTTTAGAGAATTCTCTTTTGAAATATCTTCGCGGATTCTACCTACATAACAATCGTCTTTACCTGATACAAAAAGTGGCATTGGATACTCATTTTTCTCTGGGTTGTCTAATACCTGTATACCCTGAGCATTACTAAAAAGCTCTTTTGCCTTTTCTACTGTTATTTTCTTTTCTGTTTCTACTGTTACAGCTTCTGAATGTGCTGTCAAAACTGGAACTCTTACACAGGTTGCAGTTACTTCAATAGAATCATCACCCATGATTTTTTTTGTTTCGTTGTACATTTTCATCTCTTCTCTAGTGTAACCATTTTCCATAAAAACATCTATGTGTGGTATTACATTAAAAAGCAACTGATGTTGAAAAGCTTCTACTTTGAGTGGTTCTCCATTTGCCCAAGCTTTTGTTTGATCCATCAACTCTTGCATTGCTTTAGCACCTGCTCCAGAAGCTGATTGGTATGATGAAACTACCACCCTTCTGATTTTCCCATAGTTATGAAGAGGTTTTAATGCTACGACCATAATAATAGTAGTACAGTTTGGGTTTGCAATTATTCCATTATGTTTAAAAGCATCATCAGGGTTGACTTCAGGAACAACCAACGGAACATCTTTGTCCATTCTAAAAGCTGAACTATTATCTATTACCACTGCGCCAGCTTTCACTGCAGATGGAGCAAACTCTTTACTTCTTCCACCTCCAGCGGAAAAAAGAGCAATATCTATCCCTTCAAAACTGTCATGAGTTAATTCCTGAACTGTATACTCTTCCCCTTTAAATTTTACTTTCTTGCCAGCTGATCTACTTGATGCAAGTAATCTTAATTCATCAATTGGGAAATTTCTTTCTTCTAAAATTTGTAAAAATACTTGTCCAACTGCTCCTGTAGCACCAACAATTGCTACGTTATATTTTTCTTTCTTTTGTAAGGCCATATTAACCCCCCAATTAAGTTTTTAATTAAATATTATCATTTTTTAGCTAAGTCAAAGTTAATTTAGTTGTGTTAAATTTAATAACAGTGTTATAAAGTTATTTGTTGCATTTTAATTTTTTATTGTTAAAAGCTTCTATATGAATTTTATAAAAGTACTTAATTTGAAGAAAGATATAAAGATAAAAGTATCTTCTTTTGGCAGTGGTGAGCATGAGACCACTTTAAGTTGCTTAAAATTTATGGATTATATTGATTTCAATAATAAATCTGTCTTAGATATTGGTTCTGGTACAGGTATTTTGAGCATTTATGCTAGCATTTTAGGTGCAAAAAAAGTAGTTGGTTATGATATATCTTTTGATGCATGTAGGAATTTTAAAGAAAATGTAGCAATAAATGATGTTAAAAACTGTTTTGTTATATGTTCTAATGAAAGGGCTATTAAAGGTAATTATGATATTATAATTGCAAATATCTATTTTGATATCATCATTAATTTAAAGGAGTATATTTTAAAATGGATGGAAAATAAAAAAGGATTTCTTATTTTATCAGGTATACCTATAGAAGAAAATTATGAAGTAAGGAAGATTTATTGTAATCAAGGGTTTGAGGTGATTAAAAGTTTTTATGGTGAAGAATATACTACATTTTTAATGAAAAAAGGGGGTTAAAATGTTTGTTGGTCATTTAAAGGATAAGGAAGAAATAGCAATGAATATGAAAGAAGCTGAAAAGGTATTTAAAAAAGTAGCAATTGGAAAAGATGAAGGCTGGGATGATTATGTAATGAGAGTTTTTAGAATTGAAAAGGGAGGAAAAACACCAAGGCATATACATGATTGGCCACATATTAATTATGTGATTGGTGGACAAGGGATTTTATATATGGATGGAAAAGAGTATAAAGTAGAAAAAGGGTCGATAGCTTTTGTCCCAAATAATATTGAACATCAATTTTTAAATGCTGGGGAAGAGGATTTTGAATTTATTTGTATTGTTCCAGCAAAGGGTGAGTATTGATTTGCACAAAAATTAATCAAATGTGATTAATTTTTAATCTTTAGTGAGTAAAATATGTTGTTTTTTGATTGGGGAGTTAATAAAGAAATATCAATAATTCAGTAAATAAATTTCTATTTAATAATAAGATGTTAAAAGTATTTATTAATGAGTAAAAAAGAATTTGTTTAGAATAAAAAATTTTTTTCTATGCTAATCTTTTTTTGGCAGAATTATTGCAAGAAATGTGAATTATTTTGCAATGGAGGTACGTATGAGATTGTTTTTTATAACTTCAATACTTTTTTTAACACACAATGTTTATGCTTTTAATGGTAAAGTGAATAGTGCGGATACCTTATGGGTTATTATTTCTTCTATTTTGGTTTTGTTGATGATACCAGCTTTATCGATCTTTTACGGTGGTATGGTGAGAGGTAAGAACGTTTTATCTACAATGTCTTTTAGTTTTGTTTCAATGACAGTAGTTGGAGTGTTGTGGTTCTTAATTGGACACACAATTGCTTTTGGACCTGGAGGTAATTCTTTCGTTGGTAGTATGAAGTATCTTTTTTTAGGTAAAGATTTGATGACTGATGTGCATGGAACAATCCCTGAATCAGTATTTTCTTTTTTCCAAGGAATGTTTGCAATTATTACTATTGCACTATTTAGTGGTGCAATTGTTGAAAGGTTTAAATTTAGCAGTTATGTATTTATTATCTCTTTATGGTTGATTTTTATATATGCTCCATTAGCACACTTTGTTTGGGGTGAAAATGGTTTTTTGGCAAATATGGGTGTTTTAGATTTTGCAGGTGGGTTAGTAGTTCATCTTTCTTCTGCAGTTGCTTCTTTGGTTTTGATTTTAATGGTGGGGCCAAGGAAAGGTTATCCTCAAAAGCAATTTATTCCACATAATCTTGTTTTGACAGGTATAGGTACTGGTTTATTATGGTTTGGTTGGTTTGGTTTTAATGCTGGTAGTGCTTTAGCTGTAAATAATGTGGCTTATTATGCATTTATAAATACTTTTGTAGCAGGTGCTGCTGGTGGGGCTGTCTGGATGTTTTTAGAAATGAAAAATTCAAAACCAAGTTTTTTAGGAATATGCTCAGGTATAATTGCAGGTTTAGCTTCAATTACAAATGCTGCTGGTTATGTAATACCGCCAATTGCATTGCTGATAGGCATTATGGGTGGGTTTATTTGTTTTTATGCAATTCAACTAAAATTTAAACTTGGGTATGATGACTCTTTAGATGTTATTGGTGTTCATGGAGTAGGTGGTCTAATAGGAGCTTTAATGACTGGTCTATTTGTTTCAATAAATGGAAAAGGTTTATTTTATGGAAATATAAAGCAATTTATAGTCCAAATTGTTGGAATTTTAGTTACAATTTTATTTGTTGGAATAGGCACTTTCCTAATAGGTAAATTAGCAGATGTTATTTTTGGTTTAAGGGTTGGTGTAGAGGAGGAAGTTGAAGGCCTTGATTTATCACAGCATGGAGAAAGTGCGTATAATTAAATAAATAGATAGAGGAGTTTTATCTCCTCTTTTTTTATTTTCCAGGGCTTTTATGTACATGGACTACTTTTAGTGTGTTGCCGAATTTTATTACCACTCTTGTTTCATTTACGACCTTATGCTCTATCTTTCCTTCATTCTTGTATGAAATAATTAATGTATAAGTAAGAATAGCAGTATCATTATAAACTTGAGCTTTTTTATTTGTGAGATGAATATTAAAACCATCATGAGTACTCGCCCAGTTATTTTCCATCATAAACTTATGAAAACTTAATCCTTCTATTCTATGGGGAGCTACAAACCATTCGTATAGTGTGAGATCTTTATGAGAGGTTTCTTCATAGGTTTTAAAATCGCCGGAGTAAATAGCATTTAAATGTTTTTCTAAGAATTTCCAAAGTGACTTTTCATTCATAATTGACTCCAAAAAAATTTTTATAAAAAAATATTTTTTTATGATATAATGTGTTATACTATATTATATAATAGAATGAAAGATATAAAAAGAGGGAGTGGGTTATGAAAAGGATTGGTTTTAGTTTTCTTATTGTATCAATTGTTGTTTTTCTTGTTTCTTGTGGTACCCCAAAGGTTGATCCTATGGCTTTATCGATAGTGCCTGCTGACACAGAGCAGGTTCAGGTTCCTCAAGTTTGCAGAGCTCAGTATGAAACAAGGCAGCTAAGAGTAGCGGTAGTAGATTTTCAGAATAATACTACTTTTGGAAAAATGACAGGTTCAAATACAGCTATTAGAGGTCAAGGTACTAGGACTCATGTAGAGGGGGGTGTTGCTGGAGCTGTTGTTGCACCTGGTGCTGTTGGGGTTGGTTATGTTGGAGCTAGCAAAACAAAAGTTAAATATTCAAAAGATATAAATACATTTATGAGACAGATATCACCTAATATAGGAGCGTATGCACAAAGTGCTGTTGAAGATATTGTTGTAAATATGGGTGGTGTAGAGGTTTTTACAAGAGCTAATATTCAACAGGTCATGCAAGAACAAGGTTTTCAGATGAATGTCGCAGATCCCAATACATTAGTTCAATTAGGTAAAATTGCTGGTGTTAGTTATATTATCACTGGTTCTGTTGATAATATTAAAGCAGAGTATGTACCACCTTCTAAAAAGAAGAAATCAGATAATGCGTTAGCAAATCTTGCTTTATCTATTTTAGAAGCTACTACAGAGGGATGGAATGTAAATGTAGAAATGACTGTAAAAATCATAGATGTTGCCACAGGTAGAATTATTGCATCTAAAAAGGTAAAAGGTAGAGAACTTGCAGGAAAACAACCAAATTTTAATCCAGAGTTGATAATTACTGCAGCTAAAAAAGCTATGGGTGAGGCTGCTTTGGATATAAAACCTGAATTGTCACAATTGTTTGCCGTAAAAGGTTATATAATTCAATTGAGAGGAAATAAGCAGGTGGCTCTGGTTAATCTTGGTAGGGCAAACGGTATTAAACCGGGGCAAAAATTGGTAGCTTATGATTTTATGGAAATTAGAGATCCTTTCAAAGGTACTCATACTTGTAGCAAAGCAAAAATACCTGTGGAATTAATAGTTTCTGATCAGGTTGATGAAAATCAGTGTTGGGTAAAAATAGAGGGGGATGAGCAACATAAAAAAAGGCTTAAAATTGGCACTTTGGTTCAAAGGGCTAAGTTGGCTGGCCAAGGATTAATGGATAAATTATTTTAGGAGGTAATAAAATGAGAAGAAAATTATTATTGGTTTTAAGTGTAGTTGTTGCATTTATGTTTGTTAGTTGTTCTAAACCTAAAACTGTTTGTAATTCACCAACAGACAATCCAGAGCATAACTATTTTACTGGGATGGAATTGGTTGAAAAAGGTGATATCAACAATGCAAATATGAAATTTGAGCGTTCAATTCAATGTGATCCGAAATATTCTCCTGGTTATGCAGGAAAATCTTTAACTTTGGCAATGATAGCTAATAGTAAGACAGATATGGGTGAAAAACAGGTTTGGGTAGATAGAAGCCTTGAAAGTTTAAAGAAAGCGAAAAAATATGCAAAAAATAAAGATCAAAAATATATTTATTATGTTACAGGAATTAGAACTTACACCGAACTGCGTGTTGAGGATTGGTTAGATAAAGCAAAAGATTTTTATGATGATGCTAAAAGTATAGAAAAAGATGTTAATTTTAACAAGTTACCTTATTATCAAGGGCCTGAGGCTCTAGAATATTTTATGGGTGTCGCTTATCTCAAGGGTGAAGAGTTTCAAAAAGCAAGGGATTCTTTTGCAAATGTTTTGAATATGTCAAGACAAAGTAAATGGCATGCTCCTGCAAATGAAATGTGGAAGAAAACTGACAAAATTGTTAGAGCTATGGCTGGAATTACTGTAGGTGATGTAGGTAAAAAGATTGCTGTAAAAGATGAGGTTTCAAGAGCAGATTTTGCTGCACTTTTAGTGGATGAACTTAGAATCGAAAAGATTATGGAAGGGCGTATACCTGTAAAATCACAAATTGCAAAAATGAAACCAGAGTTTATCCCTGCTGATATTTTAAACCATCCATTTAGGCCAGAGATTGAAACAATACTTAAATGGAATATAAGAGGGCTTTCTCCAATATATGATGAAACTACAAAAGCTTATTTGTTTTTCCCAAATAGACCTTTAAAGCGTAAAGAGTTTGCACTTATTTTAGAAGATGTATTGGTTAAATTAACTGGTGATGAATCATTACCAAGAAAGTATTTTGGGCAGGAAAATTCACCTTATCCAGATGTTAGCCCTACAGCACCATGGTTTAATGCTGTAATGAATGTGGTTACAAGAGGCTTGATGGAAACAGAATTGTCGGGTGAATTTAGACCAGATGATAATGTTGATGGTGCTGAAGCTCTGTTGGCAATTAGAGTATTGAGACAGACTTTAAATGTTTATTAAGGAGGCGGTTATGAAATTAAATAAATTTGTGTTTGCTATATTATTGTTTATATTTATGCTGTTTAGTTTGTCTGTTTTTGCACAGACATATAATCAACCATATAATCAACCGTATAATCCATCGTATCAGCAACCAGCTCCATATAATCAACAGGCTCCTAATTATAATCAACCTTATAATCAGCAAATGATGCAACAGCCTGGACAATATGGCGGCCAGATGATGCAACAACCTATGCAGCAACCTTATGGAGGTGGTCAATATAACCCTCAAATGATGCAGCAACAGCCTCAGATGATGGGTGGAATGCCACCATTGCCACAACCAATAACAAATCCTCAAGCTGCATTTGCAACTGGATATATTAGAGTTATAGGTGAATCAGAGGCTGGACAGAGAAGATATGCAGCATTAAGAGCTGCAAAGGTTGTGGCTCAGAGAGATTTATTAGAGGTTATTCAGGGTGTTACTGTTGCAGGCGATACAACTGTTCAAAATGGTTTGTTAGTAAATGATGTTATAAGGTCAACTGTTCAAGGCTTTTTACAAGGAGCTAGAGAGTGTGGAAGATATTATGATATGAGCCAGGGTGTTGGCTATGTTTGTTTAGAGGTGGGCACAAAATCTTTTGTTACTACAATGTTTCAGGATCCAAATGCTAGACAAGCTATCTTTAATGCAGTTCCACCTGCTCCAGTATTTCAACCTCAGATTGTACCTCCAGCTCCACAGGTTTATGATGGATTAATTGTTGATACTACTGGCACAAACTTTAGACCAGCATTAATAAATAGAATTTTGAATGAAAAAGGTGAAATAATATATGACCCTACCAAGATAGCAGAAGATATTTTAGCACAAAGAGGGTGTGGTGATTACACCAACGAAATTGGTAAGGCAAAAGCCATACTTTCAGAAAGGGGGGTTAGAAATCCTCTGGTTGTAAAGGCTGTTGGTGTAGTGAAGTTTACTGATGTAAAAGTATCTGGTGATGATGCCACTGCTATTTTTTCATCTAATCAGAAAACGAATTTCTTAGAAGGTGCTAAAGTAGTATTTGTATTAAAGTAGGGTTTTTGCCCTACTTTCTGTTAATTAAAGCTATTAGTTGAGGGTAAGTTATGAAGAAAATTATTGTTTTTTTGTTTTTATTATTTCCTATTTTTTTGTTTGCAATGGGTGAGCAGGGTATTTTTGTTCAGTCTTATGGAGAAGCAGAAATAGTAAATAACGATATTCAAACAGCAAGATTGCAGGCTATAGCAAGAGCAAAGTGGTCTGCTTTGGAGCAAGCTGCGGGTGTAAAGGTTAAAGCTCAAAGTGTTGTACAGAATGCTGTTTTGGTTGATGAAGCGATAAAATCTGAAACTCAAGGGGTTATAAAAGGGTTTCAAATTCTTAAAGAAGGGCAAAATCAAGGTGTTTATTGGGTTCAAATTTCGGCTTTTATAGTGCCAAATAAAGCAAAAGAAGCTTTGGGAGCTATTTCAAGAAATACAGCAATTTCAGTAATTTTACCACTTGTAATGCCTGATGGAAGAGTAGAAGAATCTAACCCTTTAAGTGAAAAATTGATTAATGAATTATCAGTTCAAGGTTATGAAGTGATAGATATTGCATCAGGTAGCACTTTTTCTGTTAGTCAATTGGACACAGCTTTAAGAACAAATAATTTTCTTATGATAAGAAACTTGGCATATCAATATTTATCAAATGTTATGCTTGTGGGTAAAATTACTACAACTTTAACTGCTCGTGAAGGTAAAAATGTGGGCTATGGTGTTAGTTTACCTTACAATATTGTAACAGGTAGATTAGTTTATAGATTGATTACAAATAGGAATGGCCAACGGGTGATCTTAGCTAGTGGCTATATTTCTGGTAGAGGTATGGGGCCTACTGTTGAAGATGCTACATATAAAATGATAGAAGATATGAGTGGAAAAGTTTCAAATGAGTTGATTAGTACAATAGTTAATAAAATTAAAGGTTCTGCTAAAAAAATTCGTGTTGTTTTGACAAATGTTAATGATATGCAGCAGATGATGCAGTTTAAAAACTTTATTCAGTATGTAAGTTGGGTATTATCAGTTAATGAACAAGGGATGAACACTTTGATAGTTGAGTATCCAGAAAAGGCGTTATACTTGGCAGCTTCAATTAATAGCAGACCGAATTATAAGGTAGTAAAATTTAGTGAGTATGAGATAAATGTTCAGATTTTGCAGTAAGTTAGTAGTTTTAATTTTTATACTCGTTTCATTTGTTTATGCAGAAAATAATAATCCAAATGTATCTGATATCCTTTTTGCAAGGCAATCCATTGCCGAGGGGAAATACTATGTTGAAGTGGGCAAATATCTTGATGCATTAGAGTTCTTTGAGACTGCTCTTGAGACAACGAATAACAGGTATATAGTTTCTGATGCTTTACTTCAAAAGGCAACACTTTTTGCTCATTACATGGATAAACCTGAAGAAGCTGCAAAAATATATGAAGAAATTTTTAGAAAATTTCCTGATTTACCACAAGGTGAAACAGCCTTATACAAATTAGCACTGCTTTACAATGACTTTGGAGATGAAAAAAAAGCTTTAGAATATTTTAAGCTTTATTTACAATATTACCCCTTTGGACGCTTTCGTTATACAGCATCATTTTTCGTGGAAAGATATACAAAGAAACCATTAGTATCCCCTAAGAAAAAGTTTGAATTGCCACCTGTAAATATTAAAGGTGCTCCAGATATTAGGGTAAGATTATTCAAAGGGAAATCAACTAAAATAAAAGGTAATCTATCAATTAAGGATAGTTCAGGTAGGTTAATTTTAAATATCAATGGGGTTGTTAGTGTTTTTTTAAGTGGAAAAATGGTGATTTTGAACGGGAGACAGTTTTATTCGCCGGTTTATATTTATCCTAACAGTTCATATTTATATCTTTTAAAGAAGGATGGATATAGAGGATATCGAGGTTACTTTAAGATTTTTGTATCTAAGGGTAAATTATATGTTATCAACATATTAAATATTGAAGATTACTTGAAAAGTGTTGTTACAAGTGAGTCTCCAAGCAGCTGGCCTTTAGAGACTTTAAAGGCTCAAACAGTAGCTGCAAGGACTTATGCACTTTATCAAAAATTGCATAGAGAAGACTGGAGTTATGATGTTGTAGATAATGAAGGTGATCAAGCCTATAACGGTATCAAAAATGAAACAAAAAAAGGTGTTCGGGCAGTATTGGAGACTGCTGGGTTGGTGTTGACATACCGTAATAGGCCTATTTTGTCATTTTTTACTGCAAGTACAGGTTGGTATATTGATGATCCTAAATATATCTTTGGCACAGGTTATCCATACATGCGTGCTAAGCCTGACCCATATAGTGCTAAGGAGAAGATGGGTAGATGGACTAAAAAAATTACTTTAAACGAAATTGGGAATTATTTGAGAAGGAAAGGTGTAAATATTGGGACAATATATTCAATATCACCCTACAAAACTACACCTGCTGGTAGAGTTGTAAAGGTTAAAATTAACCACTCAGGCGGGACAAAGGTACTTAGGACTTACACTACTGTAAGAAGAGCTGCAAAGTTGTATGATATATTATTTAGTATTCAACAAACTGGTAATTCTATAATTTTTAAAGGTGGTGGTTTTGGTCATGGCGTTGGTTATTCCCAGTGGGGTGGAAAAGCATTGGGAGAGGCAGGAAAAAGATTTGACGAAATACTAAATTTTTATTATGAAGGTTCAGTTATAAAAAAAATGTGGTGAGGGGATAAATGAAAAAAGGGGTTACAAGTCTTGGAAGGTTTCTTATTGAAGAGCAGAGGAGATTTCCTGAAGCAACTGGTGATTTTACATTAATTTTAGAACAAATTGCTTTTGCAGCAAAGATTATAAGCCGTGAGGTGAATAAAGCAGGTTTAATTAATATTTTGGGAAAAGCATATTCTGTCAATGTCCATGGTGAAGAGCAGCAAAAACTTGATGTTTATGCAAATCAGAAGATGATCGAGGCTCTTGATCATATTGGAAAAGTATGTGCCATGGCAAGTGAGGAAGAGGATGATGTAATACATGTTCCTGATAGATATCCTAAAGGTAAATATGTTGTGGTGTTTGATCCGTTGGATGGGTCAAGTAATATTGATGTAAATATTAGTATTGGTACAATTTTTGGTATTTATAAGAGAGTAAGTGAAGGTGAAAATGGGTGTGAAAAAGATTTTCTACAGAAAGGTAGAAAATTGGTTGGTGCAGGTTATGTAATTTATGGCTCAAGCACAATGTTTGTTTATTCAACAGGGAACGGTGTTAGTGGTTTTACTTTAGATCCATCTGTTGGTGAATTTTTATTATCTCATCCAAATATCAAGATCCCAGAAAAAGGGAAAATTTATTCTATAAATGAAGCAAATTATCATAGATGGGATGAGAAAATAAGAAAATATGTTGAATATATTAAAAATTTAGAAGAGAGACAGTACACTTCAAGATATATTGGCTCACTTGTAGCAGATTTTCATAGAAATTTGCTCAAAGGTGGTGTTTTCCTATATCCTGGGGATTCCAAGAATCCAAAAGGGAAATTGAGATTGCTATATGAAGCCAATCCTCTTGCTTACATTGTTGAGCAAGCTGGTGGGCTTGCAACTGATGGAGAGCAGATGATTTTGGATATTCAACCAGAGAGTTTGCATCAAAAGACACCGTTAATTATTGGCTCTAAGTGGGAAGTGGAAACTTATCTAAAATTTATGAGGGGTGAGGCCTAAAAGTGGGCCTCATGCTTCTTGGAGCTCATGAATCAATTGCTGGTGGTGTTTACAACAGCCTAAAATTTGCTGAAAGTGATGATTGTGAATGTTTACAGATTTTTACAAAAAACGCAAATAGGTGGGTTGCTAAGCCTTATTCAGACAAGGATATAAATAAGTTTAAAGTTTATGCAGAAAGTTTAGGTTTTAATAGAATTTGTGCCCATAGTGCCTATTTGATAAATCTTTGTTCTCCCAAAAAAGAGACTGAGGAAAAGTCAGTTAAATGTTTTATTGATGAGTTGTCAAGATGTGATCAATTGAATGTTCCTTTTTATGTTATGCATCCTGGTTCTCATCTGGGAATAGGTGAAGAAGCTGGACTAAAAAAAATTGTTGAAAATATTGATTTTGTTTATTCTGAACATAATTTTAGTGTTATGTTGTTGCTTGAGATGACTGCAGGTCAGGGGACAAATTTAGGTTATAAATGGGAACATATAGATTATATAATTCAAAATTCCATGTATCCTGATAAACTTGGTGTGTGTCTTGATTCTGCCCACATGTATGCGGCAGGATATGATTTAAAAAATAAATATGATGAAGTAATTGATACTTTTTTTACTAATTTTAAAGATAAAATAAAAGTCTTTCATCTAAATGATACAAATAAAGAGTGTGGGTCAAAAGTAGATAGACACGCTTATATTGGTAGGGGTTTGTTAGGGTTAGAGTTTTTTGAGAAACTTGTAAATGATGAAAGGTTAGATGGTGTTTTGGGGATTTTGGAAACCCCTTTTGATGAGGATAAAAGTTATAAAAACCAGCTTGATATCTTAAAGTCTCTAAGGAGGCAAAAATGAAAAAGGCATTATTAATAATCGATATGTTAAACGATTTTGTTTTAGAAGGTGCTCCTTTGCAGGTACCTAATGCTAAGAGTATAATCCCAAATATTAAAAGGGAAATAGATAAAGCAAGAAAAGAGGGGTATCCAGTTATTTATGTTTGTGATGCTCATGATGAAGATGATGAAGAGTTTAAAATCTGGCCACATCACTGCGTAAAAGGTACAAAGGGTGCTGAGGTTGTTGAAGAGTTAAAACCGGTAGGAGGGGATATAGTTGTTGAAAAAACAAGGTATTCGGGCTTTTATAATACAAATTTAGATGAAATATTGAGAGATTTAGGTGTTGAACAGTTAATCGTTACAGGGCTTGTGACAAATATTTGTGTAATGTACACTGTTGCTGATGCTGTTAGTAGAGGGTATAAAGTGGTTGTTCCAAAGGATTGTATTATAGGTCTTGATGATGATGGTCATAAATTTGGCTTGATGCAGTTGGAAAATGTTCACAATGCGGAGATTATATAATGGATTTATCACCAGAAGCGATTATTTTAAAAGAGTTAGTTAAACCAAAGGAAATTAAAGAAACTCATATATCTTATGCAATGATAACTGATGATTATGTGTATAAACTTAAAAAGCCAGTAGATTTTGGTTTTCTCGATTATAGATTGTCAAAAAGTAGAAGAAATTTTTGTATCTTAGAAAAAGAATTAAATTCAAGATTTTCTAAAGATGTTTATCTCGATGTATTGAAAATAGCAAGATTTGGAAAAGAGATGAAACTTGTACCACATACAAATACTATGTTTGCAATTGATTATGTGCTAAAAATGAGGAAAATTAAAGATGAAGATTTTTTTAGTAATAGAATAAAAAATGGATTGGTGGATGAAAAGTTAGCTTATAAAGTTGGTAAAAATATTGCTGAGCTGTTTAAAAAAATAGAAACTCCAGTTGAAAAGGCTTCAGAATTTGGAAGTTTTGATGTGATAAAGTATAATTGTGAAGAAAATTTCATTCAGACAGAAAAGTATGTGGGCAGTTTATTAGATGAAAAAATTTATAATTATATCAAAAAGAAAACACACAATTTCCTTGAAAAGAATAAATCACTTTTTGAAAATAGACTGAAAGGTGGATTTATCAAAGATGGTCATGGTGATTTGAGATTGGAGCATGTCTATTTTGATAATGACGAGATAGGGCTTATCGATTGTATAGAATTTAACAAAAGGTTTAGATATAACGATGTGGTATCTGAAATAGCTTTTTTAGCTATGGAAATGGATATTAATGGATATATTGACCTATCAGACTCTTTGATAGCAGGTTTTTTCTCAGTATTTGATGATGAAAGCAGTAGGAAATTGCTTAATTTTTACAAATGTTATAGAGCCTTTGTGAGAGCAAAAGTTACTTGCTTTTTGCTTGAGGAGAAAGGGGAAACTTGGGAAAATTATGAAAATGTTAAAAATTCGCTGGATAGGCATGTAGATGCAGCTTTTAGCTATGCTTTAAATATGGATGATAATGTAAATTTAGTATTTTATGGGATAATGGGTTCTGGCAAATCAAAAAATGGTAAGGCCTTTAGTGATAAATATTTTTATTCATATTTCAATACAGATATTGAAAGAAAAAGAATGGCAGGATTAAATCCAGAAACAAAAGTATTAGAAGATTTTGGAAAAGGGATTTATTCTAAAGAGGTTAGCCTGAAGGTATATGAAAATTTAGCTGAAAATGTGAGATTGAAAAATAGTGTTTGTAGGTCAGCTATCATTGATGGTAGTTTTTCTAAAAAAGAATATTTTGATAAACTGGATGAAAAAAATATAAATTATAAAAAGATATTGTTTACTGCTCCTGATGAGATAATTGTTGAGAGACTAAAAAAGCGAGAAAGTAAAAAATCTGTTAGTGATGGTAGAATAGAGCTGCTTCAAGCTCAAAAGAGCTCTTTTGAAACTAAAGAGCTGGCAGATTTAACAATTGAAACCACTAAAACTGTTGAGAGTAATTTAGCAAAAATAGCTGATTTTTTGATTAGAGAAAGTTAATGCGCCATAATTTTACAATAAAGCAGGTAAATTCACCTTTTGAAGATACAGCATTTTTCGTGCGAAATATTTACAAAAGGCAGGCTTTTTTACTTGATTGTGGCAGGCTTGGTGATATAGAAAATACTGAGATATTAAGTATTTCTGATATCTTTGTTAGTCACACACATATAGATCATTTTTATGGATTTGATAGAATATTAAGAGGGATGTTGCGCTCAGATAAAAAGGTGAGAGTTTTTGGCCCAACTGGGATTATTAAAAATGTTAAAGGTAAGCTTGATGCTTATACCTGGAATTTGATAAAAAACTACACTTTTAAAATTGAAGTTTTCGAGCTTGGCTTAGATGGAAAAATAAATTGTGCTATGTTTGATGCTGCAAATGGCTTTGTCCCAGAATGTTTTAATTTGGTTGTTGATAGGATAGAGTTAGAAGATGGTTTTGTTTTAGAATATGAATTCTTTGATCATGGCATCTCTTCTGTTGGGTATAGGATAAAAGAAGAAAAACATGTAAATATAAAGAAAGATGTGTTTGATAAATTTGGATATATTCCTGGGCCTTGGCTGACAGTATTAAAGTCTAAACTTAGAAATTGTGTTGATTTGAAGGAAGAGATTGATGTTGAAACTACTGATGGGATAAAAAAGGTGTCTTTGAAAGAGCTCGAACAAAATTTGGTAATTTACAAAGAACCTCAGGATATCACTTTTATCACAGATATTGCTCCTACTTATGAAAATTTTAAAAAAGCTGTCAATTTTGCTAAAAATTCATTTGTTTTATTGATTGAAGCTATGTTTTTAAAAGATGATGTTTTGGATGCAATTTATAAAAAACATTTAACAGTTGAGCTAGCCAAAAAAATTTTTCAAGTTAGTGGTGCTAAGTTTGTAAAATTTTTTCATTTTGCCCCCAAATATGAGAGAGATAAAAACAAGTTCTTCTTAAACTTGTATTCTGAGCTTAATAACAAGATTTTAAAGACATTATAATAATTTTAAATTTATTGACTAATATGTTTAACTTTCCTAATATTTTTATATGAAAGTCAATTTATCGTTAA
Organism: Deferribacter desulfuricans SSM1; assembly: GCF_000010985.1. NCBI lineage: Bacteria > Pseudomonadati > Deferribacterota > Deferribacteres > Deferribacterales > Deferribacteraceae > Deferribacter > Deferribacter desulfuricans. The sequence goes on along the minus strand of NC_013939.1, from coordinate 1,420,764 downwards.
AATGGAAACTGATAATTTTTTATTTTTTCTTAGGCATGTTACCGTTGATTTTAATTTCTTATTATTCTTCATATATTGCCTCTAAATCTATAAATGAAATAACAGAGAAACAGATAAATGAGTTAATTACAGGTATTTCTAATCAAATAGTATCAACTTATGACAAGATGAAAGGTGATATTTTTCAAATGGCTGATAACCCTATGATACAACTTTCTTTCTTGCAGTTTAAATATGGGCAAAGGATGAATTTGGTGAGAGATAAATTAGCGTTATATAGAAGTAATAATAAATTTTATGAAAGAATTACTCTTTTTACTGGTGATGGAGAGCCTGTTTTAACTGTTCCATCAATTTATAAAAATTTGTACAAGCATGTAGACAAGCTTTTTTTACGTGAGATTTTTAATTATGATTTTTATTTGAAAGAAGATTTAGAAGGTGAAAAGTTCTTAGTAATGATTAAAAGAGTTTATGATTTTGAAGATAACACGTTACCTGTAGGGTTGTTAGTTTTTGAAATTCCTGCCAAAAAAGTTTTAGAATATTTTATTAATTTAGATTTAGGTTATAGTGTGCTGAAGGTTGTTGAGAATACAGATAAAAAAATAATTTACAAAACACCTATTACAAATGATATGGCAAATTCAAAATTTAAGATATATCAAGGTGAAGTTTCTTTTTTAAATTGGGTAATAAAATTGGGAATCCCAGAACATGTTCTGTTTAAAGATGTCTATAAACTTAGAAATAAAAGTTTACTATTTTCGTTTATTGTTAGCTTTATTGCTTTTATTGTTGCGCTTTATTTTGTACAGAGGTTTTTAAAACCTATCAAAGAGATTATTTATGGTACAGAAAAATTTTCTCATGGTGATTTTGATTACGAAATAAAATTAAAAAGTGGTAAAGAGTTAAAAGTTTTGGCTGAAGCAATTAATAAAATGTCCAAAAGGCTTCAAAAAAGGCAAAACGAATTGATTCAGGCTAATAAACTGGCTTCTTTAGGACTTTTAGCAGCAGGGATTGCTCATGAAGTGAAAAATCCATTGGCTGGAATTAGAGCTACAGTACAATTGATGCATAAAAAATCCAGAGACGAAAATCTGAAAAATATGGCTGAAAACGTTATAAATGAAATAGATAGATTAAACAAGATCGTTAATGATTTACTTCAATTTTCAAAGCCGGATGAAATACATAAAGAACGTTGTTACTTGGGTGATGTTATAGAGAAGTCGATTAATCTTGTGAGAAAAAAAATAGAGGAGAAAAAGATTTCAGTTTTAAAAAGTGTTGAAGATAGTTATGTTATAGTGGATTGTGATCATTTGTTACATATTATAATAAATATTTTATTAAATTCCATATCTGCTGTGGAAGAGGGTAAAGGGGAAATCAAAATTTTGGGGAGAGTCAGTGGATCGAAATATGTTTTAGAAATTATTGATAATGGTGTTGGAATCCCTGAGGATAAAATTGAGCATGTTTTCGATCCATTTTTTAGTTTAAAGGAGGATGGGACGGGGCTTGGATTATCTATTGTTTATACTTTGATGCAGAAAAATGGTATAAAATATGATATTAAGAGTAAAAGAGGAGAAGGTACAGTTTTAAAATTAATATTTGAGGATTTTGTAAATGAAAAGCATAGCGATAGTTGATGATGAAAAATTATTAGTGACTACATTAAAAAATCTCTTTGAAGATGAAGGTTATATTGTGCATACTTTTGAAAAAGGTAAAGAATTCTTGAGCAAAGTTGATATTTTAAATTTTGATATATTATTGCTTGATTTAAAGTTGCCAGATTGTTTTGGTATCGATCTTTTGAAGTTTATCAAGTCACAAAATAAGGAAATTATAACCATTGTTATCACTGCACATGGAGATGTTTCTTCGGCAATAAATGCTATTAAATTAGGAGCATACGATTTTGTTACAAAACCTTTTGATTTAGATGAGATGCTGTTGTTGGTAAAAAGAGCAATCGATGAGCAAAAGTTAAAAAGTGAAGTAACTCTTTTACGTGAAAGGATTTATGGACATCCGGATGATGTAAGAATTTTAGGTGAAAGTGAACAGATTTTAAAATTACTAAATGAGATAGAAGAAGTAGCAAAAACTGATTCAAGCGTTTTAATTTTTGGCGAAAGTGGTACAGGAAAGGAATTAGTTGCACAATACATTCACAAGAAAAGTAAACGAAAAAAAGAATCATTTATTGATATTAACTGTGCCACTATTGCAGAAAATTTACTTGAGGTAGAACTTTTCGGTTATGAAAAGGGTGCTTTTACTGATGCAAAAATGAAAAAGATTGGCCTTATAGAGCTATGCGATGGTGGGACACTTTTTTTAGATGAAATTGGGGAAATGCCATTATCTTTACAGCCAAAACTTTTGCGATTTTTAGAAAATAAGAAATTTAGAAGGGTTGGGGGAAATAGTGATATACAAGTTGATGTTAGAATTGTAGCTGCAACTAATAGAAATTTGAATCAGCTTGTAAAGGAAGGTGCTTTTAGAGAAGATTTATATTTTAGATTAAATGTGTTTCCTATTTATGTTCCTCCATTGCGTGAGAGAGGGAATGATATTATTTTACTTGCTGAGCATTTTTTGAATTATTATTCAAAAAAGTTTGGGAAAAAAGTATATAATTTTACTAACGCTGTAAAACAATCTTTTCTTGAATACCATTGGCCAGGGAATGTAAGAGAGTTAAAAAATTTAATAGAAAGACTTGTTATATTATCAAAAAAAGATGTTATAGATATTGATGATTTACCTCCAGATATTTTTTCAGGAAAACCGGAAAAGAGAATAAAAGAAAAAATAAAATCTGATAATTTCTTAGATCTTGATACAAAGGTATTATTGTTTGAAAGGGAGCTTATTCTTGATGCGTTAATAAAAGCAAAAGGGAACAAGAGTGAAGCAGCTAAATTATTAGGCGTTAGCAGATATGCTTTATTAAGGAAAATAAAAAAGTATGAAGAACTTGGTTTATAAAGTATTTTTATTGTTTTTTCTATTTTGTAGTTTTTTATGGGCAGAGAAAATTGCTCTTATTAACTGGAATAGAGATGGTTTATTTGAAAATGGTTTTAGGGATGAGATCTTGGACAATTTTGAAAATATACGATTTTATTCTTTTAGTTGTAATAAAGATGAGTTTTTATTGAGTGAATATATAAATTTTATAAAAAAATTAGATGTGGACTTAATTTATGCAGTAGGTTTTCCCGTTGTGAAAATAGTTTCAGAAAACTTTTTTTATACACCGATTGTTTTTGTGATGTATCATGATCCTGTGGAAGCTGGTATTGTTGCCTCATTTAAAAGTAGCGAAAATAATTTAACAGGTGTTGTAGCAAAAATCCCTATTTTACAACAATTGAAAACAATGAAAAAAATAACTAGTTTCAGGAAAGTTGGGATTATTGAAAACAAAGAAGATTTTGAATATAGACTAACATTAAAAGAATTAAAAAGATTAGAAAAGTTTTTTAATTATAAGACAGTCATAGTGAAAGATAAAAAAAATATAGAGTCTTTTTTTAAGGCTGAAGGTTTAGATGTACTTTACATTTTCAAATCTCAAAGAATCAGTAAGTCTTTGATTAATTTAGCCAATAGATTTGGAATATTGACACTTGCCGCAGATTCAGATGTTGTTAAAAATAAGGGAGCTCTGATTTCACTTGTGGTTGATGAATATAGGGTTGGACGTTTAGCAGGTAAAAAAGCAGTCATGATACTTAATGGTCAAAATATATCAAGAATACCAATAACTACAATTGAGCACTTTATGTTGGTTATTAACATGATCACAGCTAAGAAAATAAAAATTGATATCCCCTTATCTTTGTTGGTTATGACTGATAAAATTATTAAATAATTATAAAAATATATGTTCGTTTTTAGCACACTGTTAATAATATGAACATCTGTATTTATAAAAAACCCTTTATTTTCTTATTTTTGAATTGGTATAAAAATTGCTTGTTTTTTAGCGAATAAATTAAGGAGGTAATTTATGTATAAGAAGTTTTTAAGTGTGTTTTTAGCAGTGATGTTTTTAATGACGGTTGGTATTTCTGAATCAAAAGCAAGCGACAAAAACTTGATTATCGCTACTGCAACAACAGGTGGTACTTACTATCCTGTGGGCGTTGCTATTGGTACTCTAATCAGTATTAAGTTGGCGAAAAAGTACAAGATTACTGCTACTGCTATTAATTCAGCTGGTTCTGGCGAAAACATTCAGATGTTGAAAAACAAGGAAGCTGATCTTGCTATTTTACAAGCTCTTTTTGGTGCTATGGCTTATAATGGTAAAGGCTTGTATAAAGGTAAGCCAATGAAGGATTTTAGATCTGTTACAATGCTATGGTTAAATGTTGAGCATTTTTCATTACTTAAAAAATATGCAAAAACTGGAAACATCATGGATTTGAAAGGGTTGGGTAAAAAGTTTTCCATAGGTAAAAGAGGTAGTGGTACAGAAGGTTCTGGTAGAGTTATTTTAGGTGCTTTAGGTATAGAAATAGGTAAAGATATTATCCCTGAGTTTTTAGGTTATAATGCATCAGCTCAGGCTATGATGGATGGAAGAATCGTTGGTATGAATACTCCAGCTGGCCCTCCTGTATCAGCTGTTACACAGTTGTTTGCTCAGCTTGGTGCTAAAAAAGTTGTACTTTTAGAGTTTACCGATGAGCAGTTAGAAAAAATTAGAAAAGTTTATCCAATTTGGAACAGATATATCATCAAGAAAGGTACATATCCTGGTTTAAATAAAGATATTCATACTATCGCTCAACCAAACTTTTTGGCTGTAAGGCCTGATTTACCTGAAGAAACAGTATATCTTATAACTAAAACAATTTATGAAAACTTACCTTTCTTACATAATATTCACAAAGCTACAAAAGCTATGAGCCTCGATAAAGCTATTGATGGATTGCCAGTGCCATTGCATCCTGGTGCTGCAAAATTCTATAAAGAAAAAGGTATTAAAATACCTGCAAACTTGCTTCCATAAAAATATCTTATATCAGGTGGCCTAAATAGTTGGCCACCTTTTCTTTACGTTTTGGAGGATTAAATGAGTCAAGTGGAAAATAAAAAAACACAAGAGGATCTCAGCGGTGAAGTTATAACCGTCCAAAGAGAATTATCTAATACTTTAGAAAAAGTAGTTTATTTCGTTGGTATTATTACATCCTTATTTCATTTGTGGGTAAACACTGTTGGAATTATGCCTGAGATACAAAGAAACGCTTTGCATTACAGCTTTTTATTATTTTTGGGGTATTTGTTATACCCTATGTCAAAAAAACATCCTGAAAAAACTTTAAAAATAGATATTATCTTAGCGGTTTTATCTTTTTTGGTTGGAGTTTATCTCGTTTTATTTGAAAATGCTTTGCACGCAAGAAACGAAGTGCCTATTTTACCTGACTTGATAGCAGCAGCTATTGCAATTGTTTTGTTGATTGAAATAACAAGAAGGACATCTGGTTTAGTAATACCTATTTTAGCAGCATTTTTTCTCGGCTATGCTCTTTATTTTGGAAAATATTTTAGTGGCTTATGGAATTTCCCTGGTGTGAATATTCAAAGACTTTTATATAGAATGTATTTTGCTCCTGATGGTATCTTTGGTACCATTGCTACAATATCATCAACATTTGTTTTTCTGTTTGTTCTATTTGGTGCATTTTTGATTAAATCAGGTGCTGGTGATTTTATTATTAAGCTGGCAGTAGCTATAATGGGTAGGAGTATAGGTGGGCCAGCGAAAATGGCTGTTTTTGCAAGTGGTTTGATGGGAAGTGTATCAGGTAGTGCTGTTGCAAATACTGTTGGAACGGGTTCTATTACAATTCCTATGATGAAAAAGACAGGTTTTTCTCCAAAATTTGCAGCTGCGGTAGAGGCTGCTGCATCTACTGGTGGACAGTTGATGCCACCAATTATGGGTGCTGGCGCATTTATTATGAGCCAGTGGACGCAGATTCCATATTTAAAAATTGTAGCTGTTTCTTTTATCCCTGCAATTATGTATTTTTTAACAGTTGCTTTTTTTGTCCATCTAAGAGCTAAAAAAATCGGTTTGAAACCTCTACCAAAGGAAGAAATTCCAAAGATTTCTGAGGTTTTAAAAGAAGGGTGGCAATTTTTTATACCAATTATCGTTTTAATGGGATTTTTAATGTATGGATATACTCCTACATATTCTGCCTGTGCTGGGATTGCTGCAATTGTGGTATCAAGCTGGTTTAACAAAAAAACAAGAATGGGGATAAAAGATATTTTGGATGGATTGGCTCTTGGAGCCAAAAACATGGTGACAACAGGTATTATTCTTCTTTGTTCTGGTATTGTTATTGGAATTGTATTGCTTGTTGGTATGGGGATTAAATTTTCTATGTTAATTCAATCGCTATCTGGTGGTAGCGTTTTACTGACTATTATATTTATCGCACTTGCTTCGTTAATTCTTGGGATGGGACTTCCTGTTACCGCTTCATATATTGTGTTGGCTGTTCTTGCTGCTCCTGCACTAACAATGCTTGGGGTAAGTTTATTGGCTGCTCACATGGTAATTTTTTGGTATTCTCAGGATGCAAATGTTACTCCTCCTGTTTGTCTTGCAGCATATTCTGCTGCTGGAATTGCGGGTAGCAAGCCTCTGGAAACCGGTTTTGAAGCCTGGAAGCTTGCTAAAGGGCTTTATATTATCCCATTGCTATTTGTGTATACTCCGCTCTTATTCGAAGGGCCTATTATCAATGTAATCGAAACAGTAATTAGTGCTACATTGGGATTATATGCGTTTGTGGTATTTTTTGAGGGGTATCAATTACGCCAATTGAATATTATTGAAAGGATAATATTTGGTGTTGTTGCTTATTTATTATTATTCCCTCATAGATTCTTGACAATAATTGGTTTTGCAGGTTTTATTGCTTTAATACTTTTACAAAAATTTACTATTAAAAGAGCTGAAAATGCAGGATAAAATGAATATCGGATGTGTTCAGATAAAAATAGAGGAAGATGTTCAAAAAAACATAGAAAAGGTTAATGAACTGACTTCTGATTATTCAAATTATATCTTTTTATTACCTGAGTTGTTTACAACTGGTTTTAATTATGAGCATATTGAAAAGCAGTCAGAAAATCATTTTGAAGTGCTACAAGGTTTAAGTGAAAAAAATATTTATATGGGTTCGATTTTGCGCTTTAAAGATGGTAAAAGGTATAATTCTTTTTTTGTAAAATATAAAAAAGAGGTTTACTTCGTATATGACAAAGTAAACCTCTTCCCTTTGATGGATGAGGATAAATATTTTTCCCCTGGTAATGGCTATTATACATTTGATATAAATGGTGTCACGGCAGGATGTGCGATATGTTTTGATTTGAGGTATTGTGAGGTATTTTATCACTTGAGAAATGGCGGAGCAAAGATTGTTTTTTTGCCTGCAGAGTGGCCTGCAAAGAGGGTTGAGCATTTTAGAGCATTATCCATTGCAAGGGCTATTGAAAATCAATTATATTTTGTTTGCTGTAATGTAATTGGCAATACATGGAGCGATGTATTTGGTGGAAACTCTATGATAATAGACCCCTGGGGTAAAGTGTTAGCTGATGCTAAAAACTTTGTTGATAAAGTTATAGTTTCTGAAGTTGATCTTAAATTAGTTGAAGAAGTGAGAAATAAATTGCCTATGAGGAGAGATTATGAGCGGTAAGAAAGTGTTGGCATGCGGCCTTGATGGAGAGCAAAAAGATTTATTGATGGATTTATGTTCACAAAAAGGATTTGACTATATTTTTGCATATAGAAATCAGGATGATTTGCTGATTAAAGATATTTTAAATGGTGCTGGTAATTTTGAGAAAGGGGATATTCATAGCGAAGTTTTGATAATGTTTGCAGGTGCTGAGCAAAATGAGATAATAGATTTTATAGAAAGTTATAAAAAGGTTGATTTGCCAAAGCCACTTTTTTGTATGGTGACAGAGCATAACTTAAATTGGAGCTTAAAGGAGTTGTTAGACCATCTTGTTAAAGAGAGGGAAGAAGTAAAAAGATATATGCAAAATAGAAATAATAATAAGTAAAATAAAAATTTATTATTATTGGTTATAGAATTTTTTGAAATTTTATAATTTTTGAGATTGCTTCACTTCGTTCGCAATGACGAAAATTAGTTTGTCATTAAGAGGAGTTTTAGCGACGAAGCAATCTGGTAATTTGAGCTACTGTTATGCAGCAGCTTCTAGTAATGACATCGAGATAAACTTTTTAGAATATATAAGCTTTTTCTAATCTATATCAAAAAGTCGAGGGTGTTGCACAATAATAATTGCTTAAACACCTCAGATTGCTTCGCTAACGCTTGCAAAGACAGCAATTTTGGGTCATTGCGAGGCAGTGTAAACTGCCGAAGCAATCTCAAAACTATAATGATATCAGAAAATTGTTCCATTGTGCAACAGCCTCAAGTCTTTGGTATTGATTTTTTTTATATTGTAGGTTAAACATTATTTAACTAAGAAAAGATGGAGGTATTATGAAACGGGTATATTTAAAAACTAATGAGATGCCAAAACAGTGGTATAATATATTGGCTGATTTGCCTACACCAATGGATCCACCTCTAAGCCCTTTTACCAAAAAAACTGTAACTTTTGATGAAATGAAAGCTATTTTCCCTGAAAGTTTGATTGAACAGGAGATGAGCGATAAAAGGTGGATAGATATCCCTGAAGAGGTTTTAGAAATTTTATCGTTATGGAGACCTACACCATTAATAAGAGCAGAAAGGTTAGAAGAGTATTTGGGGACACCAGCAAAAATTTATTTTAAATACGAAGGTGTTTCACCTGCAGGAAGCCATAAACCTAACACAGCTGTGGCTCAGGCTTATTACAATAAAAAAGAGGGAGTTCAAAGGCTTACTACAGAAACTGGAGCAGGGCAGTGGGGTAGCGCTTTAGCCTTTGCAACCAAAATGTTTAATATGGAATGTAGAGTTTATATGGTGAAAGTAAGCTTCTATCAAAAACCTTATAGAAAATCTTTTATGAGAATGTTTGGAGCTGAAGTAATTCCAAGCCCTTCTGAATTTACAAATAGTGGTAGAGCAATTTTGGAAAAAAATCCTGACTCTAATGGTAGTTTGGGTATTGCAATTAGTGAGGCAGTAGAGGAAGCTGCAGGTAGAAACGATACAAATTATGCTTTGGGTAGTGTTTTAAATCATGTTTTGTTGCATCAGACTGTGATTGGTTTAGAAGCGAAAAAGCAGTTTGAAATCGTAGGTGATTATCCTGATATGATATTTGCATCCTGTGGTGGTGGGTCAAATTTTGGTGGAATAGCTTTTCCATTTTTGGCAGATAAATTTAGTGGTAAAAATGTGGATGCTGTGGCTGTGGAGCCAGCAAGCTGTCCAACATTGACAAAAGGTAAATATGCCTATGATTATGGTGATGTGGCAAAATTGACACCTATCATGCCTATGTTTACTTTGGGTCATGATTTTGAACCGCCTGCAATTCATGCTGGTGGGTTGAGATATCATGGAGATTCTCCGATTGTAAGTAAGCTTTATAAAGATGGCTTGATTTCTGCTACTGCAGTAAAACAGCTTGAAGTTTTTCAATATGGGACACTTTTTGCCCAATTAGAAGGGATAGTTCCCGCTCCTGAATCAGCTCATGCGATCGCAGCGACTATAAAGGAAGCTATAAAGTGTAAAGAGACTGGGGAAGAAAAAACGTTGCTATTTTGCCTCAGCGGACATGGATTTTTCGATATGGCATCTTATGATGCTTATTTTGATGGTAAACTTGAAGATTACGAATACCCTGAAGATTTGATAGAAGAATCTTTGAAGAATTTACCGGAAGTATAATTTCTAATATTTGTGGGTGCTTTTTGCACCCCCTTTTTTATTGTAATAATGTTAAGTAAATTAAATAGCTGAAAAAGGAAAGTATTGTAGATAGAATAATTGTACTTGCGCTTAAGTTTTCATTTCCTCCCATTTCTTTTGCTAATACAAAATTTACTGTTGCAGCAGGTGCAGCTAATAAAATTATCATAATTTTTGCATGCAAACTTATAGGTGTATTTATCAAAAATAAAATTATGAATCCTATTACTGGTAAAATAATTAGCTTAAAAAATGTATTTATGAGCGATAAGTTGAAAGAGTTTCCTAATTTTTGTAGATTGATTGTTGCACCGATAGAAAGCAGAGCTAATGGGAGAGTTGCAGAGCTGTTTATTGATAAAAATCTGTCAATGGCAATGGGTATATCGATCTTTAATACTGAAAAAAGGATGCCAAATATACAACCTATTGCCAAAGGGTTGAAAATTATTTGATAAAATACTTCTTTTTTTGATGATGATTTTTCGGATGAGAATGAAAGGACAATAACTGAAAGTAAATTTACAACAGGCACTATAAATGCCATGTAAATACTTGCGATAACCAGCCCCTTATCACCAAAACTAAAATAGCTCACAGGTAAGCCCACATAAGCATAATTTCCTCTAAAGCTGTTCATCAAAAATGTGCCAATATCTTTTTTTTCAGTTTTTAATAATTTGAGAATGGGGGTTACTAAAATAATCAAAATAATAAAAGAAAAATACATGATTATAATATATTTGATGTCAAAGGTCTTATTAAAATCGGATTTTGCTATTTTGTAAAAGAGTAAAAGTGGAAGAAGGATATAAAAAATTAGCTTATTAGTTTTTGAGATAAAAATTTCATCGATTAGTTTTACTTTTTTTAATAAATTTCCAAAAAGAATTGTTAAAAAGATTGGTAGTATGTTATTTAACATATTGTTATTTTAGTTTGTATTGATAAATATTCAATAATATTTATAATCTTCCTAGATTTCTTTGCTAACGCTAGCAAAGACAATGAGACAGTATTCTCGAGGAAGTTTAAACTGACGAAGCAATTTCAAGTAAGACGAGGTTTTTGCACAATAATAATTGCTTAAGCACCTCAGATTGCTTCGCTAATGCTCGCAATGACAAATTTCCTAGTCATTGCGAGGAAGCGTAAGCTGATGAAGCAATCTCAGAATTATTTTAGTTTCAAAATATTATCCTATTGTGCAATATTCTTACTTCTTTAATCTTTACTTTTGTAAATGTATCGTTATATTTTTAGCTAATCAGATGTCTACTTTGATAATAAGGGAGTAAATGATGCCGCAATTGACAGATAATATTTTTGATGAACTTCATGAATTTATAAAAGGGGATGTTTATACGGATAAACTTAGAAGGTATATGCATTCTACGGATGGTAGTATTTATAGGGTTGAGCCTTCATGTGTCGTATATCCTAAGGATGAAGAGGATGTTGTTACTGTGATTAATTTTGCCCAAAAGTATGGGTTGACTATTCATCCAAGGGGGGCGGGTAGTGGGCTTTGTGGCTCTGCTATAGGTAAAGGTATAGTTATAGATTTTATGAAATATATGAATAGGTTATTGGAGTTAAATTTAGAAGAGGGTTATTTCGTATGTGAGCCTGGCTTTAGATTTGGTGAGCTTGAGGCAATTTTAAAAGACAAAGGGTATTTTTTTCCACCTGATCCATCTAGTGGAGAGTATGCGTCTTTTGGTGGGATGTTTGGCACAAATGCAAGTGGTGCTCACTCTGTGAAATATGGGAATGTTTCCGATTATGTACTTGATGCTGATATAATTTTGAGCTCTGGAGAAAAAATAACTTTTTCTGATATCAATTCAAAATCGTTTGATGAATTGGATGATAAATTTAAAAAACTTTATAGCCTTTATGGTAAATATCACTCAGAAATTGAAAGTGCATATCCGAAGGTTAAATGCAATGTTACAGGTTATAATTTAAGAGAGTTGGTTAAAGATGATAAATTAGTTTTGAATAAGTTGTTTTGTGGTGCTGAAGGGACACTTGGTATTGCAACCAAGTTAAAATTTAAGATTTTACCTAAACCAACTTATGATAGTTTAATCGTTGCATATTTTGATGATATCATTTTCAGTGCAAAAGCGGTTCAGATGATTTTACCGATGGGTCCAAGTGGAATAGAAATAATGGATAAGTCACTTTTAAAATTAGCAAAAGAAAATGACGAAAAACTAAGAGATAAAATACCAGAAGGGATAGATAATGTATTATTAATTGAATTTGATTCATATAATAAAGAAGAAGCAGTGGAGAATGCACAAAAGGCAAAAGATCTGATTGATAGAGAGGGGTTGACAAATAGTGCATTTCTTGCCGTGGATCAGGAGGAAAAAGACAAGTTTTGGGCGATAAGAAAAGCTGCAGTACCAATATTATATAAGCTCAAAGGGGATAAAAAGATTTTAGCTCTGATAGAAGATGCAGCTGTTCCTACAGATAATTTGGTTGAATATTTCAATGGTCTATATGACATTCTTGGGAGACACAAAATTGATTTTGTGATTTATGGGCATATTGCAAAAGGTTTGCTACACACTCGTCCATTGCTTAATTTGAAAGATCCTCATGATATAGATTATTTAAAAATATTAGCTGATGAAGTATTTGAATTGGTTCATTCACTAGGTGGAGCAATATCTGGTGAACATGGTGATGGACGTATTAGAAGTTACTATATTTCAAAGCAATATCCAAAAATTTATCCACTTTTTAAAGCTGTTAAATCTATTTTAGATGAGAATAATATTTTGAATCCTGAAATAATTACGCATTCTGACCCTTATCAGATGAAGAAATTTTTAAGATTTGGCAAAGATTATAGAAGTAAAGATTTGACTGAAAAACTGTTGGTGTGGGATGAAGGTTTTATTCCTGAGGTTGAGAAATGTCATGGATGTTCGAAATGTACCACAGTTACCACAGCAACGAGGATGTGTCCAATTTATAAATTTACAAGGGATGAAGCAGCAGCTCCAAAGGCAAAGGCAAACATTTTAAGAGCTCTAATAAGTGGAGTGATAGATGATAAGGCACTTTATGATAAAGCTTTTCAGTTTGTGATTGATCATTGTGTAAACTGTGGAAGTTGTGAGAGGGAGTGCCCTTCAAATGTAAATATTCCAAAATTAGCTTTAGAAGCAAGAAGTCAATATGTGAAAAAATATGGAACAGACATTACAAAAAAATTGCTTGTAAGTGTTGAATTAGCTGCAAAGTATACACGAAAGGTTTCACCCTTAATTGCAAAGGTTATGAAACCTAATCTTAGTAGAAAATTAAATGAACTTTTTACAGGTCTTGCTCAAGAAAGGGAGTTTGTTGCTTTTAAAACACACTCTCTTTTTGAAGAGGTAAACAGAGAAGTTGGCGAAGGTGAAAAGTCAGTACTTTATTTTTCTGGATGTTATGCAGGTTATATTGAAACGAATATTGGTAAATCAACTGTTAAGGTTCTTGAAAATTTAGGATATAAAGTAATTATACCTGAACAACACTGTTGTGGATTGCCAATGTTGTCAAAAGGGATGGTGGACAAAGCGAGAAAAAGTGTGGAGAAGAATTTGAATAAATGGGGTAATCTTGCTAAAGATGTGGATTATATCGTAGTTTCCTGCTCTTCTTGCGGTTTATCTTTGATGAAAGAGTGGAGTTATTTATTAAATAATGAAGAAATTGAGATGGTTAAAGATAAGGTAATACACATAAGTAAACTGATAAATGATAATTTTGATAAAGTGGAAATAGAGAAGGATGGTAGAAATTTTGCTTATCATATGCCATGTCATTTAAAAGTTCAAAAATATGCTAATAGTTCTATTGAGTTGTTGCAGAAAAATATGAGGTTAGGTGTAAAAAATCTTAACTCACACTGCTGCGGTATAGCTGGTAGCTGGGGTATGAGTGCTGATAATTATGATTTGAGTATGGATATAGGTAGAGACCTTGCTCAAAAAATTGTAGAGTCTGGGTGTGATGTGGTATTAACTGACTGCCCAACGTGTAGGATGCAGATAGAGCATATTTCAGAGAAAAAAGTACTTCATCCAGTGGAAGTGGTTGCACAATGTTTAAAAAATTGATTTTAATCATTTTTTTATTTTTAAGTAGTTATTTGCTTTATGCAGGAGATGTGAGTGATTATTTACTTGGAGTTTCTGCATTCAAGGATCAATTATATGATGTGGCAAAGATTAGTTTAGAAGATTTTTTAAAAGATGCAAAAGACGAAAAGAAGATAAATTTTGCTAAGTATTTGTTATATCAAATATATTTGAGTGAAGATAATTATGACAAAGCTCTGGAGTTGATAAACGAGTTAGAAAATGTAAATGATAAAAAGATTGATACAAAACTTCTAAGATACGATAAAGTGAAAATATTGGCTGAAAAAGATTGTGATTTAGCAAAAAGTTATCTAATTGAAAATTTTTATGATTACACTCTAAAAGCTTATCTATCTTCAAACTGTAAGGTGGATAAAGATATTTCAAAAAAATCATTACGTTTGAAATTGGACAATAAGTTGAGATTAGCGTTGGCGATTAAGCTAAAAGATTTTCCAGAAGAAGCTTCAAAACAGTTTGATAAAATTGATATAAGAAAACTTGACAATAAAAACAAGAAAAGTTTTGCCATTTTATTTTATAAAAATGGTAACTACGATAAATTCTGGAAAATTTATAGATATTATAAAGATAGCGATATGGTAAATTTAGCATTGGATAGGGTATGGGATATAAAAAAATATGATTCGTTTTTGAAGAGTTTTGAGATAAATAGAAAAAAATATAAGATATCAAATATTAACTATTGTAGGGCTTATAAAATTCAGAAAGAAAATGGATTGAAAGTCGATTGTGATTTATTAGATAACTGTTTTGTAAAACACGATGAGAAGTATTATGAGTCCTATTTAAATTGTTCTTTAGCTATAAAAGATATTGATAAATTTAAAAAAAGATATTTATTGTGGTCTAAGAAAAGTGATAAAATAAAATGTATGTATGCTTATGATGGATATAAACTAAATTTGTTGAGAATTTCTGATTTTAAAAACTGTAAAAACAGATATGATATAGCGGATAAATTATTGGCTGATGAAAAGGCCAAGGAAGTTTTGCTGCTATTATCAGAGGATAGTAGTGATCAGGGGCTTTATTTTAAAGTTTTAGCTTATTTATTACTAAATGATACTGCTTCTGCTGAAAAAGCTATGAAAAAGATAAAAGACAAAGAGATATTAAATAAACTGAATGAGTTTATGAAATGACAAAGAAGGTTATAGTTTTATTGCTGTTTTTACTTTTAGTTGCTGGATTGGCGGTTTGGTTTTATTTGAAAAGTGAAACTTATAAACTTTATAGAGAAGCTGAAAAACTGTATGAAGAAAAAAAATATTATGAAGCCTATGATAAAGTTTTAAAGTCATTATCTTATTATAAGTTTAACAAGAAATCGCTTGTTCTAAAAGCAAAACTTTATAAAATTATTAAGTCCGAAAACGACTATAAAAAAGCTTTAAAATTATTTAAAGAGGCAAGGAAATCGTTTTTTGAAGAAGATTATGAAACTGCTAAAAATTATATTGTGACTTCTTATGAGTTATTGATAAATATCCCGCCAGATGTACCTGTAAAACCAGAAGCTGATAAGCTTTTAAAACAGGTTAGCTTGGAGATGAGTAAATACGAAAATATTATACCAGAAAAATATATTAGAAAGGCACTTACACTTTCGGCCAAAGGTGATTATATTGGAGCTTATGAATATTTGGAGAGATTAGGTGTAGAAAATGAAAAAATTAAAAAATTAAAGATGGATTTTGCATATAAAATAGGTAACGAGAGGTATACCTTTGTAATGTCTCATAAAGGCAGTAGAGATAAAACATATATAAATGATGCTATATATTGGTTATCTAAAATAGATAAGTTGCATCCAAAATATATGGAAGCTCAGAAAGAATTAAAAGTTTTGAAAAGCTTATTATCAAACACAAATATGGAGGCAAAATGAAATTATTTATTAAAACGTTTGGTTGCCAAATGAATGAATACGATTCTGAGAGAATTGCTGCAATATTCCAGGAAAGAGGGTATTCATTAACAGATAATTTGGAAGAAGCTTCATTTGCAGTTATAAATACATGTAGTGTAAGAGAAAAACCTTATCACAAAGTGGAAAGTGAACTTGGCAGATTAAAAAAATTTAAAAAGCTTAACCCTGATTTTAAGATTGCAGTGTGCGGTTGTGTTGCTCAGCAGGATGGTGAAAAATTTTTAGATAGATTTGATTATGTGGATTTAGTTTTTGGAACTTCTGCGATAGATAGATTACACTCTTTGATAGATTTAGTTGAAAAAGGGGAAAGAATTTGTGATACAAGTGAAGGGGATGATGAGCTTTCTATCCCTGTTTTTGGAAGAGGGAAAAAAGTTTCAGCTTTTGTAACTATTATGAAAGGGTGTGATAACTTTTGCTCTTATTGTATTGTTCCTTATGTTCGTGGAAGAGAAAAGAGTAGAAAACCTTCTGAAATATTGGATGAAATCAAATATTTGGTAAATAATGGTGTCAAAGAAGTTACTCTGCTAGGACAAAATGTAAATTCTTATGGTAAAGGGCTTGATGAAGATATTAATTTCCCAAAATTGCTTTACAAAGTACATGATATAAATGGCTTAGAAAGAATTCGCTTTGTGACATCTCATCCTAAAGATTTTGATGATGAGCTTATATTTGCAATAAGAGATCTTCCAAAAGTGTGCGAATATTTACACCTCCCTTTGCAGGCTGGCTCCAATAAAGTTTTAAAAATGATGAACAGAAAATATACTTATGAAGAATACAGAGATAAGGTATTAAAAGCAAAAGAGATGATACCCGATTTGGCTTTATCTTCTGATTTTATTGTTGGATTTCCTGGAGAAACTGTTGAAGATTTTGCTGAAACTTTAAAAGCTATAAAAGAGATTAGATATGAATCAATATTTGCATTTAAATATTCACCAAGACCGAAAACGAAAGCTAGTAATTTTGTTGATGATATAACAGATGATGAAAAGAGTCGAAGATTGAATGAATTGCTTAGTATACAATCTAAAATCACTGAGGAGATTAATAAATCTTATGTTGGTAAAGTGCAGGAGATTTTGGTTGAGGGTAAAAGTAAAAAGGGAGAAAATCAATTTTCTGGAAGAAATAGACAAAATAAGGTTGTAAATATTTTATCAAATCATAAATTAAATATAGGTGATATTGTTACTGTTGAGATTGTAGAGGCTAAGAAAAATTCATTATTAGCTAAAATAGTAGAATTTGTTGGGAGGTAGTATTTGATGAAAGAGGCTTCTGTTAAGTGTGTTGTAAAGGATCCTTTAACTTCTAGATATATACTGATATTAGAAACAAATGATGGTTTTTATTTACCAATCAATATTGGGGTTTTTGAAGCCGAAGCTATTTATACTGAGTTAAATAAAATAGTTCCACCAAGACCAATGACTTATGATTTTATTTCAGGGATTTTGACAGCTCTTGATAATGTAGTGGTAGAGAAAGTGATAATTGCTGATTATGACAACGGTATTTTTAAAGCGAGCTTATATTTACAAAATGGTGGAAATACAAAATGTATAGATTGTAGGCCATCAGATGCAATCGCTTTATCTTTAAGAACTAAATCACCAGTTTTTATTGAAGAACAAGTTTTAACAAAGTGTAAATGCTTTACTAAAGACTGTATAAAAAATGAAAATAGTAATATTTTAGAAGAGATAATTACCGACCAGGGTACTACTTTTTGGGACGTATAAAATTTCTTCATTTCTCTGATTTACATTTAGGACGCCCCTTAAGTTTTATAAAAAAGGGGAACTCTTTCTCATTTTATTCTAAGTTTTTTGATGAACTGGTAGAGCTTATACAAAGAGAGGGTATCAGTTTTCTGGTTTTAGCAGGGGATATTTTTAATAGTAATTATATTGAGTATCGATACAGATTACTTTTTAAAAAGTTTCTAAAATCTATAAATAATTGTAATGTCTATTATGTTGCTGGGAATCATGATGAATATTCAGAAAAGTTCTTATCTTTTTTATCATCTGAAAAGAATTTTAAAGTTTTTGAGAAAAATAAAATCAGCCACTATACTGATAATGGTATAAATATTTATGGGATATCTTTTGATTTTAAGAAATTGGGGGAAAATCCTTTTTCGACGCTTTCTGAGGATTATTTTTTGAGTCCAGCTATTTGTGTTTTACATTGCAATTTGACAGATGTGGTAAGTGATGAACATGAAAACTATTATCCAATATCGATTGATAGACTTACAAACTTTAAAGCCAACTGTTATTTTGCACTTGGGCATATACATAAATATTTTTTAAAATCTATTGATAATAAAGTCGTTTCATATCCTGGTTCGCCCATACCTGTTAGGAGCAATGAGGTGGGTGAGCGATATGTGAATATAGTGGAATATGATAATGGTAGATTTTCAGTTGTAAAGTATCCGGTGGGTTTTCGGATAGAAGAATTGGAAGTAAAACTGGAACACTCTTATAGTTTCAGCGATATAGAATCGATTTTAATAGAACTTGAAAGCAATAATTCATATTACATTGTAAAGTTTTGTGGTGAAATTGATGCAGGAGTGTATGAAGATTTGTTGATTTCAAAAATGGATTTGATTGACAATATTTCCAACATTGTTGATATTAATATGGACAATCTTATAGTTAAAATGGATTTTGAAAGATTTTCTTCCCCTTTTCTAAATATAATGAAAGATGAATTTGCTCATTTAAATTTAGAAATAAATCCCAAATTATTAAAATTTATTCGTAAATATGGCATAGATATTGATTTCGAAAGAGCGAAAAAAAACGGTTTTGATATTTTAAGTTCAAGAATTTTTAGAGATGATATTAAGTAAATTAAATGTTAAAATAACTGACTTATTTGAGTTCAATCTTCATTTTAATAAAGGCTTAAATATTATTTATGGTCCAAATGAATCTGGAAAAACTACATTGTTACATTTGTTCAGATACATTCTTTATCCATTTGAAAAAAAATCAAAACCGTGGTTTCTTGATTATTTGCAATCTAAAGCGACTATTTATTTTTTAGAAAATTCATATGAGATATATTATGATAAAAATAAACAAAGATTTATCCCAAATGATTCACTTTTTAAATCGATTGCTTTAAATATTGATTTTAAAACTTTTAAAAATAGTTTTTCAATAAGTATCGAAGATTTAATATCATTTGATTTTTTAACGCATTTGAAGAATAGAACAGATATATTATTGCAGGCAACAAGTATTAGTGATTTTAAGAACATAAGTAATATTAAGCAGGAGTTTGATAAAAAGTTATCTTCCCTTTTTAAAGAAAGGGGTAAAAATCCTGTTATAAACAGTTTGATAATTGAAATTAATAAACTTGAAAAAGATATAGAATATTTAAAATCTCAAATTGAACAATTTGATGATGAGTACATTTCACTGGAAGAGTTGAGTAAAAAAGAATTAAGTTTAAAGAGAAAATTAAATGAACTCAAGGATAGGATAGATTTAAATAATAAATTATTAACTCCTTTTGATTCATATCTTGATATAGTTGTTCTTGAAAATAGAAAATCAGAGCTTGAAAGTGAGTTACTGGTAAAAAATGAAGATTATAAGCAAGTTAAAGAATTGCAAAGTAATATTGAAAACGTTAAAAGAGAGATTGAGAATATAGAGATAGAAGTTTCAGTATTGGGAAAAAAGTTAGATGAATATAATAACAATCAAGTAGATGAAAATGTTTTGATGAGAATACTTGCTTTATTCAATGAAGTAAAAATGTTAGATGAAAATGAATTATTAGAGAATCTAAAAAATTTGGAGAATTCTAGTTTTTATAAATTAATAAGTAAATATGATGTAAAAGATTTTAAGGTAATACTAATTGGCTTAACCGAAAAAAAGGATAAACTCAAAGTTAAGATTGAAAATCTTGATAGAAAAATAGAAACGATGAAAGCAGAGCAAAATAAATATAAAAATGCTTTTATACTTTTTGGGGTGTTGAGCTTAGTTTCCTTATTTCTTGTAAAAAAGGATGTTTTAATAGGATTGGTAGGTTTTACAATTTTCTTATTTTTATCATTTTTCATTTTTAATAAAGGGAGAAAACTAAATAAAGATTTAAAACTCATTGAAAAAGAAAAAGATGATAATCAAAAAGAGTTGGATACGACAATAGATGAAATTAAAAATTTTGAACTTGAAGGTGAAATTACTTTAAAAGATCTTCAAAAGTTTTTTGATGATATAGAACAGACTGCAGATGAATATAAAGGTTTGCAAGGCCATTTGAAAAAGATTAAAGAATTAAAAATTTTGTGCAAAGAAATAGGCTTAAAGTTAGAAGATGCTGAATTTGAAAAAAAGATTAAAATGATGCTTGCTAATTCGGATTATAGGCAAAAATTGGTAAATGATAAAGTTGTTTATGAGGAAAAATTACAAAGAAAAAGGGAGCAATTAAGGTTATTGGAAAATAAAATAAATGATAAATTAAAAGAGTTAGGTGTTGAATCACTTGAAGATTTAGAAAAAGGGGTTGAAAGATATAATGAGCTTATAAGTCTTGAAAAAGAGATAATTGTTAAAAAGGAAAGGTTTCAAAAGTTATTTGGTCTAAAATATGAAAGTTATAAAATAAAGATAAATAGTTTAAATAAATATGATATAGAAAAAGAGATTAATAAGTTGCAAGAAGAGATTTCAATATATGAAGATGAGTTGAATTCAATACTTAAAAGTAAATCAGAAATTAATGGTAAATTGAAGATCCTAGTTAATAAAAGCGAATTAAGTGAAAAAGAGGGGACAATAGAATTATTAAAAGAAAAACTCAAATATAATATTCAGATTTACTTAGACTATTTTTATGCATTTAATTTATTGGAAAATACATTAAAAAGATTTGAAAAAGAGTTTCAACCAGAATTGCTGCAAAAAGCATCTGTATATTTTGAAAAAGTTACGGATGGAAGATATAAAAAGATAATTACCGATTTTGAAGGTGATTATTTTGTTGAGGGTAGCAATACCCAGATTAAGACTATAGAGCAATTATCAAGTGGTACAAGAGATCAGCTATTTCTTGCTTTGAGGCTGGCGTTTATTGATTTTATAGATAATGAGCTTAATCTTCCAATATTTTTCGATGAGGTAACTGCAAATTTTGATGAAGAAAGAGAAGATTTATTTATAAAGTCTCTAAAAATGTTGTCAGATAAAAGACAAGTTTTCTTATTTACATGTAAATATTCTTTAGCTGAAAAATTAAAAAGTTTTGTATTTAAAATTGGTTAATTTGATTGGTGTTTTTTGATTTCGTAATCGATAAACTGTGCAAAAATTAGTGTCGTCAAACTTAAAAAAGCACCCATTAAAAATGATATTTTATAACTTATACTCCACAGGATACCGCCAATAACAGGGAAAATTACTGCAGCGATATGATTTATTGTAAAACCAACTGCCATACTTGGTGCAATATCTTTTGGATCAGCAATTTTTTGGAAAAAGGTTCTTATTGCTATGGCAAAATTAAAAAAGATGTGATCAAGGATGTACATTAGTCCAACAATAATCTTTGAGTTTGAATATGCATAGGTTATAAAAATAAATATAAGTGAGAAATATTCTAAACTTAAAACTTTTCTTTCTCCAAACTTATTTATTGCTTTACCAATTAAGGGGTTTAAAAAATAATTTATTAAATTGTTAATTACAAATAGAGCCGATATTTCTACTACAGAAAAATGGAATTTTTTTACTAATAGAAATACAGAGAATGCTACAAATATCTGTCTTCTCGCACCTGCGAAAAGAGTAAGGGTATAGAATAACCAATACTTTTTCCTAAAAATCATTTTTTTACGCTGTACTGGTAAATCTTTTCTAGAAGGATCGATAAATAGTGTTATAGAACCCAAGAAAATAATAAATACACCAATTGTAAGGAAAAGATTTTTATAGGAAAAGTATTTTGCTACGAAGAAAAGTATAATACCAATAAATATATTTGTAAGTGCTGCTATTGATCGTAGTTTTGCAAAAACAAGTGGCGATTCTGATGTGGAAAAATATTGTAGTGTCAGCGATTGATTTAGTGTTTCATAATAGTGGAAACCGAAAGACATTATTAATGTTGTGAGGATTACTCCATAAAAAGTTGGTAGAAAACCTGTCAAAGCTATACCGATACCTAAAATTATTATAGATATTGAAGCCAATCTATGTTCAGAAAAAATAAATAATAAGTATATAACTAAAAGTGCTAAAAAACCTGGAATTTCCCTGACTGATTGGATTATTCCTATTTGAAAACCGTTGAGATTTGCAACTTCAACAGCAAAATTGTTGAAAAGGGTTCTCCACCCCTGCAACCCAGAATAAGCTGCTAATGTAAGTAGCAGCAAAAAAATATACATTTTTAGACTTTCTTTAGAAAATCCTATTTTTTGCATGCCCACAAAAATATAACTTTAAGTTTAGTTGTCAACAAAAAATTGACATAAATACTTAGATAAAATATTATTATATATGTTTTATAAATTTATTATATATATTTTTTATGGTTTGTCTTTTTTTGTTCTTGGTTTTTCAATTATTTTAAAAGATAAAAGTTTTAGTAAATTAGATTTTCTTTATGATTTAAACTATTTAGCTTTATTTGCTATTATTCATGGCTTCCATGAATGGATAGATCTTTATTTATTCTTTACATCAAATATCTTACATAAACCTGAGTTGCAAAATTGGTATACGTTTAAGTATATACTGTTATCTCTTTCATATTCATTTTTAATGGTATTTGGAGTAAAAATATTTTTATACATAATTAAAACTAAATTAAATAAGATAAAAAATCTTTCATTAATTATATCTGTTTTGCTGATAAGTTTTGTAGTTTGCTATATATCGATAAATTTAAATAGTGAATCTTTTATTAGAATATTATTAGGTTTTTCTTCTGCTTTTTTAAGCGGTATATCTATGTTTATATTATCTATACGTTATAAAAAGAGTTTGTATGATGCATACTATAATTTAAGGATATGTGGAATTTTATTTATTATTTATTCTTTGATTGGAGGTTTGTTGTCTACAGATACGAGAGTTGGACCTTTTAATATGATTGTGTATAGAAGTATCGTGGCTATTTTAACTTTTTTCTTTTTATTTAGATTTTTAAAAATATTTGATATCGAATTTATAAAAAAAGTTGAGCAAAAACTAAAAAATGTTGCATTAAATGAAAAGTTAACATCTTTGGGGAGATTAGCAATGGGGATTGCTCATGAAATAAATACGCCATTGACGAATGCTTCGTTAACATTGGAGCTTATAAGAAAAAGAATTCCTCAAGATTCGAAATTATTGGATAAATTGAGTATGCTTGAGGCAAATATTGATAGAGCTTCACTTATTGCTAAAGAACTGTTGTTATTTTCTAAAGATGATAATTTGGATTTTCAAGATATTAAAATAGAAAACATTATTAATAACTCTCTAATGTTTATAGGTAATCATAAAAGGTATAGACAAATTGTAGTTTTTATTAAAGAGAATTGCGATATTGAATGTATACCTCACAAAATAGAGGAATTAATTATAAATTTACTTTTAAATGCTTTTGATGCAATTGATGATAATGGCTTAATAAAAATTATATCTAATTGTGATAAGGAATATATTTATTTTGAGATTGCAGATAATGGTACAGGCATATCTCAAGAGATTTTAGATAAAGTTTTTGATCCATTTTTTACTACAAAGGGGCCAAATTTTGGTACTGGTATGGGGTTGTATATTTGTTATAATATTGTTAAATTACATAAAGGGGAAATAAATATTGATTCTGAGGTTGGAAAAGGAACAATAGTTAGGATTAAGTTGCCGAGGAAACAAAGATGAATAAAATATTAATTTTAGATGATGATGAACAATTACTTGGTAATTTAAAGGAGTTATTTGAAGATAATGATTTTACTGTATTTACATGTTCTGATCCTGGAAAAGCATTAGAAATTTTAGAGTATGAGTCTCCAAAAATTTTGTTGGTAGATTATCTAATGCCACAAATTGATGGTATAAATTTTATAAAAAAAATAAGAGAAACTGATAAGTTGATTAGGATAATATTGATGACTGCATTTCCAACTTATGATTTGGCTGTTGACGCGATAAAAAATGGTGCAAATGATTTTGTATCAAAACCTTTTAAGTTTGAAGAATTGATGGTTAAGATAATGAAGTCATTGGAAGAATTGAAATTTGTTAATAAAGAATGTATGGGTAATGAGGTTGATGATATTTTATACTGTCTTTCAAATAATATCAGGCGAAATATAGTCCAGTTATTGATTAAAGAAAAAAGAATGAAGTTTATGGAAATTGTTAGAAATCTTGATTTTGAAGATCATACAAAACTTAACTTTCATCTAAAAATATTATTAAAGAATAATCTAATTGTTAAAAATGATGGGTATTATTTAATGACTGAATATGGTTTAAAGGTTTTTAAGTGTATTAACAATCTGTTTAAATAAAATAAGTTGTGAATTTTATTTCACAAAAGTTCTAAAAAGAGAAAAACTATTATCTGGATTTCCTTTCCATTTCAAAAGATATTAATATCATGGGTAGTCTCAAAAATTTGTAGGAGGTAATTATGAAACGGTTTATTTTTATTATTTTGAGTTTTATGCTATTTTTTTCTCTTTTAGGTTTTGCTTCAGAAAAGAAAAAAGGGGTAGGTTATGTAGGTTCTGAGGTTTGTAAATCCTGTCATGAAGAGGAATATAATCTGTTTGTGGAATCTGGCCATCCTTACAAACTGAGAAAAGCTGAGCTTGCAAGAAAAGCTGGTTTACCATTACCTAAAGGTTATACTTGGGATGATATTTCTTATGTGATTGGTGGTAAAACTAAGAAAGCTCGTTATATAGGGTTGGATGGTTATATTATCACTACAGATAAAAAAGGGAATAAAATGAAAACTCAATATAATCTTGAAGACGGTTCATGGTCATACTATCATGCAGGACAGATCAAGCCTTACAAGTGTGGTCCTTGTCATATGACAAATTATTCTCCTGAAGGACATCAAGATGGTAGACCAGGTATGATAGGTACGTGGTCATTTGATGGGATTCAGTGTGAAGAGTGTCACGGTCCAGCTTCAGCACATATTGAAAATCCTAAGGCTGTTAAACTTACTGTAGATAGAAGCTCTAAAGCTTGTGGGAAATGTCATATTAGAGGCTCAGCGGATAAGATACCAGCTAGTAAAGGGTTCATAAGACATCATGAACAGTATAATGAGTTATTAGCTGGTGCACATAAAGATTTGAATTGTGTTGAATGTCATGATCCTCATGCAAAGGCTGTAGTAAGTATAAAAACTAAATGTGCAGATTGCCATGATGATGTAGCGTCAAAATTTGCTAAAACAGTTCATGGTAAAAATCAAGTTGACTGTATTAGTTGTCACATGCCAAAAGCTGCGAAATCAGCAATCAAAAAGGCTAAGTATGTAGGTGATGTTAGATCTCATCTTTTCAAAATTAATACATCTGCAAACTATATAATGTTTACCAAAGATAGCAAATATGCTAAAAGCGAATTATCTCTAGAATTTTCTTGTTTAATTCCTAGTTGCCATGCTGGAGAAACTAAAGATTGGGCTGCAAGGGAAGCCAAGAAGATACATAAATAAAAAGACCCCCTTTATGGGGGTTTTTTATTATATTTATTTTTATTATCTGTTAGAAAAAAATAAAATAATCTGAGGTAAAATTTCTTGACAAGAAATGATTTTTTATATATTAAGAGGGCTCGAGTTTGATATTGGGGCGTAGCCAAGCTGGCAAGGCAGCGGACTTTGGATCCGCCATTCGCAGGTTCGAATCCTGCCGCCCCAGTTTGATTATTATATGAGAAAATTACCCGACATTAAAACCTTAGTCATAAAAATCGGAAGTAACCTCTTAACAAACAACAGTAGATATATCGATAAAGAATATATTAGAACTTTAGCCAAAACTATTCATAAAATCAAAAAAGATATTAAAAATATTTTAATAGTAAGTTCTGGAGCAATAGCTGCTGGGATGCAGCAGTTGGGTATTGGAACGAAACCGAAAGATATAGCTTTAAGGCAAGCCTGTGCCGCTATTGGCCAACCAAAGCTTATTCAAATTTATGAAGATGCCTTTGATGAGTATAATATAAAAGTAGCACAAATTTTGATAACGAAAGATGATTTTGCCAATAGAAGAAGATATCTAAATGCTAAATACACCATAAGAGAGTTATTTAAGCACTCTGTGGTGCCAATCGTTAATGAAAATGACACTGTAGTAGTTGAAGAGCTGAAATTTGTTGATAGTTTTGGCGATAATGATAATCTTTCTGCTCTGATAGCAGGGCTTATTGGAGCAGAGTTGTTGTTGATTTTATCAGATGTTGATGGATTTTTTTCAAAAGATCCTACAAAACACAAAGATGCTGTCTTAATTAACGAAATTAAATATTTTGATAGTAAACTGTTGAGCATGGCTGGAGATTCAATTTCAAATGTTGGTACTGGTGGAATGAAGTCCAAAATATTAGCTGCAAAGAAGGCACTTAATGCAGGTTGTTATGTGGGGATAATAAATGGTAAGGATCCTGATAATATTGTTAAGTTTTTAAATGGTGAAGAAATTGGGACATTTTTCTCGCATCTTGAAGATCCTTTGAAAAAAAGGAAGTTATGGATTGCATATGCCACAATCCCTAAAGGGGAAATTGTGGTTGATAATGGAGCTAGAAATGCTTTAATTAATAAATACACATCCTTGCTACCAAGTGGTATTGTTGATGTTAAAGGTCGATTTAGTGTTGGAGATATTGTGAAAATTGTTGATATTAATGGGATTGAGTTAGGACGTGGTAAGGTTCGTTATAATCATCAGGAAATTGAAAAGATTAAGGGTAAAAAGACTACAGAAATTATGAAAATTTTAGGATATAAATTTAGTGATGAGGTAATACATAGAGATGATTTTGTTTTATCAGATTTTTTGGAGGGGTAATAATGAACATTTATGATGAGTTTAAAAAGGTTAAAAATGCTTCATTAACTTTAATGCACTTAAAAAGTGAGAAAAAGGATAATGTTTTAAAAAAAATTGCTGATTTAATAGATAAATCGAGAGAAAAGATTAAATCTGAAAATCAGAAAGATATAGAAAACGGTAAAAGATTAGGGTTAAATAAAGCTTTAATAGATAGATTATTGTTAAATGATAAACGAATTGATTCGATGATTAGTGGAGTAATGGATATTGTTGCTCAGGATGATCCTGTTGGTATGATTGACAGAGGTTTTAAAAGGCCAAACGGTTTAAAAATTTACAAGGTTAGAGTTCCCATTGGTGTTATTGGTATCATCTATGAATCAAGACCAAATGTTACTGTTGATGCTGCTGCATTGTGTTTAAAATCAGGCAATGCATCAATTTTAAGAGGCGGTAAAGAAGCTTTGAACTCTAATAGAATTTTGGGAGATATTATAAAGGAAGCTTTAGTTTCAGAAGGTTTGGATGACAATTTGGTTTATATTTTAGAGGACCCTGAAAGAAAATACATAATGGATATGCTCAAAGCTAAAGATTATATAGATTTGATAATTCCAAGGGGAGGGGAAGGTTTAATTAAATTTGTTACTGAAAACAGTTTTATCCCAGTTGTAAAACACGATAAAGGTGTGTGTCACACATATATCGATAAAGATGCAGATTTAGAGAAGGCAGTTAAAATTGCTGTTAATGCTAAGGTTCAAAGACCTGGTGTTTGTAATGCTATGGAAACTTTATTAATACATAAAGATGTGGCAGATGAAATTTTACCTCGATTAAAAAAAGAATATGATAGATTTGGTGTAGAACTTAGAGGTTGTGAAAAAGTGAGAAATATTATTGATATTAATATTGCAACAGAAGAAGATTGGGAAGCGGAGTATCTGGATTTAATATTGTCAGTCAAAGTTGTAGAAAGTGATGAGGAAGCTATTGAGCATATTAATAAATATGGGTCATCTCATTCGGAATCAATTGTAACAGAAAATTATACCACTGCTCAAAAATTTCTTGAGAGTGTGGATGCAGCTGCAGTATATGTAAATGCCTCTACGAGGTTTACTGATGGTGCTGAGTTTGGATTAGGAGCTGAAATAGGTATTAGTACTCAAAAATTGCATTGCAGGGGTCCAATGGGTGCTTATGATTTGACAACCACCAAGTATATAGTTTATGGTGATGGGCACATAAGGGAATAAGAGGAAAAATTTGAGAGTTGCATTATTTGGTGGTACATTTAATCCAATACATAATGGTCATATAGAGCTTGCAAAAAGGGTCTATAAGGATTTTAATATTGATAAATTCTATTTTATACCAGCGAAAATCCCACCTCATAAAAATTTTGGGCTTGTTGACCCTGTAAAAAGGTTTGAGATGGTTAAAAGGGCTGTTGAATGCTGTTTAGAAGGGAATTTTGTGGTTTCAGATTATGAATTGAATTTGGATGGTGT
The DNA here is from genome assembly GCF_000010985.1 of Deferribacter desulfuricans SSM1. Lineage (NCBI taxonomy): Bacteria > Pseudomonadati > Deferribacterota > Deferribacteres > Deferribacterales > Deferribacteraceae > Deferribacter > Deferribacter desulfuricans. The sequence continues at coordinate 1,392,100 of NC_013939.1, read as the reverse complement.
CTCATATACTTTTAATACATTAAAACATTTTAGAAGTTTATATGATGACAGTTATTTATATTTTTTAACAGGTAGTGATATTTTTGCCACCATTGAAACATGGCAAAACTGGGAGAATTTATTTAATTACTCTAATTTTATAGTTGCAAATAGGAAAGAGATGCCTTTTGATATTATGCTAAAACGGATACCTGAAGTTTTGTTGAAGAGAGTTGTAAATTTTCCAGATTTTGTTGATATAAAATATGGGAATATTATTTTATATAAAACTAAAGAGATCCCTATATCAAGCACTGAAATAAGAGAAAAGTTTTTAAACGGGTCAATATATAATTATTTGCCAGAACCAGTTGTTAAATATATAAAAGAGAATAAATTATATCAGGAGGTTTGATGGAAAATTTAAAATTAATTTATAATGTCTTAGATGATAAAAAAGGTGAAGACATAGTAATATATGATATCAAAAATGTTTCATCTATTGCTGATTTTATGGTTATTTGTACCTGTACGTCAGAGGTGCATTTAGAAGCTGTAGCTAATGAGCTGTTATTTGTGATGAAACATGAAAAAGATCTTTTACCCATTGCTGTAGATGGTCTTGGGAAATCAAGATGGGTTTGTATAGATTTTGGTGATGTGATAATTCATTTAATGACAGATGATGTTAGAAAATTTTATGATTTAGAATCAATTTGGGGAGACTGTGATAAAGTTTCTGTTTAAATAAAAGGGGTCGTTGTGGGGACTATTAGACAAAAACTGCTAGAAGTATTAAAAGATGATTATTATTCAACAAAAGACCTTTCGAAAATATTACCAATACCTGAAAAGGATATTATAGAGCATTTAAAAGAGGTTGCTAAAAGTAGAGTAAAAATAAAAGTAAAAAATCCTATATGTAAAAAATGTGGATTTAAATTTACTAACTTAAAACATTTTAAGAAGCCTTCTAAGTGTCCTATGTGCAAATCAACATTTATTTCAGAGCCGGAGTTTAAAATTTAGATGATAGTTGCGCTTTTTGAACCAGAAATACCACAAAACACAGGTAATATAGCTAGATTATGTGCTGTCACTGATACTAAACTGTTACTTGTTGGTAGGTTGGGTTTTTCTATATCAGATAAATATTTAAAAAGGGCTGGTATGGATTATTGGAACTACTTAGATTGGGAATGGATTAAGAGCATTAATGAATTTTTTGATAAATATAACAACAAGGAATATAGTTATTTTTTTATTTCTAAATTTGGGAAAAAATATTATACTGAGATTAGTAGAGAATTTAATTTTAATAAATCGATATTGATATTTGGTAATGAGTCTTATGGACTTAGAGAGGATATTAGAAATTTGTATAGTGATAGGTTATATAGAATTCCTATGAAAGAAGGGATGAGAAGTTTGAACTTGTCAAATTCTGTTGCGATAGTGGTTTATCACTTATTAGAAAAAACTGGTTTCAATGGACTTACTTAAGAAATATTTCAAATATTTTGAAACTTACGAAATTTTATTATTTTTATTTATTTTCCTGCTATTTATTTTTGGTTCATTAGTTTTTATTGATTATAAAAGCAATTCAAAACTTTTATCTTATGCTTTTTCATATCAACAAACTTTAATAGACAATATAAAAAAGAGGATTGAAGATCTGAATGTGGAATTTGTATTAAATACAGAGGATATCTTTTACGAATTACAAAGTAACAAAAATATAGATGTGGAAAATTTAGTTGTTTTACAAAAAAATAAGTTGATACTGGATACATCTTCTATTTTTATTCCAAATATGCTTAAAACATTTAGTAATGTTGGTAACGAGGATATTATATTTTCAAAGAATATCCCATATCTTGTTTTTCATGTCAAAAAAAATGATTTCAATTTTTATAAAATAATAGATTTGATAGAAACCATTAAATCTCTTGTTCCAAAAGATTTTAATTTTGTAATAAAAAAAGGGCAGGATGTATATTTTTTAAGAGACCAGTTTTATGATGATAATTTATATAAGAAAGGTAATTTTATTTTTAAATATAACAATAAAGAATATATCGTTTCAGAATCAACAGTTATTGGGGATACAAATTTATATATTTTATCTGATAAATTAGGCTATTTTAGGGTTTTAAATAAAATAGAAAGGGTTTCTTTGATTGATATCATAATAGGTTTTTTATTTATTTCTACGTTAATTTTAATACGATATTACATTGGTAGATTTTATTATGAAAGGGAAGAGATTGAGCAACTTTTTGAAATTGAGCATGAAAAATTTGAAAGTATAGTGGAAGCTATAGGGGAAGGGGTTGCGTTGGTTGATCATAATTATAAATGTATATGGGCAAATACTTTAATTAAAGAAAATTTAGGAGAGGGGGAAGAGCATTATTGTTATTCCATGATTTGGGATGAGATAAAACCTTGTGTCGAATGTACAATGGAAAAGGTTTTTGAAACAAAGAATATTCAATCTTTTAGGAAAGAAATTAATCAAGGGGCTAAAACTTTTTATTATGATGTGATCTTATCACCTCTTGTAGATAATGAAGGTAAAGTAATAGCTGTAGTTGAATTAGTAAGGGATATTACTGATATTATTACTTTACAACTTCAAGTTCAGCAAAGTGAAAATTATTTACGTAATATTTTAGAAAATATTCCCGATGCAATTATTACTTTTGATGAGAACTATAATATATTGACTCGTAATAAAGCTGCGTTGGAGATTTTTGGTGATGAAATTCAAAATTGTAATATTAAAGATTACGTTAGAGATGAGAATTTATGGGAAATTTTAAAAGATCAAAATTTGGTTGAAAATTATGATGTTTATATTGAGGGGGAGAAAAGTAAACCAGTAAGGTTATCTATAATTAAACTTATTAATGATAATAGGTTACACTATTTAATGATTGTCAGAGATATGACAAAAATTAGAGAGTTAGAATCAAAGTTGGTTGAAAAAGAAAAGTTGTCAGCACTTGGGTTGTTGGCTGGTGGAGTGGCTCATGAGATAAACAACCCATTAGTGGGGATTTTAAATTTTGCTCAATTATTAGATAAAAAATTACCAGAAAACAGTTATGAGAAAAAACTTGTTAAAACAATAATTGAGGCTAGTAAAGATACTAAGCAGATAGTGAATAATTTGTTAGCGTTTGCTAGACATAAAGACAGTGATGTGAGCAATGTGGATTTAAAAGATTCTTTAGATTTTGCTATAAAAATATTAGGCTCTAAAATAAGAGATAAAAAAGTTGATGTGAAAGTTGATATTTTTTGTGATACAAATGTTCTAGCAAATAAAGGGAAATTACATCAATTAATCATTAATTTATTATCTAATGCCATTGATGCGGTTGATGAGAATGGAAAAATTGATATATTGTTTGATAAGCTTGAAGATAAAAGAGTTTTTAAGATTAAAGATTATGGAAAAGGGATTCCTGAAGATGTTAGTCAAAAAATATTTGATCCATTTTTTACAACAAAAGGGCTTGGTAAGGGGACTGGCTTAGGGTTGGCAATAGTTAAGAGTATAGTTGATGAATATGGCTGGGAAATAGATGTAAAAAGTGAAGTTGGTAAATATTCAGAGTTTATAATATATATTTAAGGAGTTGCCGTGTTTAGTATAGTTGTTATTGATGATGAGAAATACACGTTGGATTTTTTTGAAGCATTATTTTTAGATGATGAAGATATAAAAGTATATAAATTTCAATCTCCAATAGAGGCTATTGATAATATAGACAAAATTTATCCTGATGTTATTATTACTGATATTTTGATGTCTGAAATGAGTGGTTTGGAGGTGTTGGATTATATTTTGAAAGAGTACCCTGATATTACAGTTGTTTTAATGACTGCTTATGCATCGATAGAAAAAGCTGTTGAGGCGATTAAGAAAGGTGCCTTTGATTTCATTACGAAGCCCTTTGAGGATCTTGAAGAGGTTAGTGTAAGAATTAAGAAAGCTATTGAAAACAGTAGGTTGAAAACAGAGGTAAAAGTTTTACAGGAAAATATCAGAGAGATTTATGGTATTGAAAATATTGTAGCAAAAAGTAAAAAGATGATGGATATTTTATCACTTGTTAAAAAAGTTTCCAAAATTAATAGTAATATTCTAATAACAGGTGAATCAGGTACTGGTAAAGAATTGATAGCAAGATCGATACATGATTTAAGTGATAGGAAAAACGAGCGGTTTCTACCAGTAAACTGTGCAGCTATTCCTGAAAATCTTTATGAAAGTTTATTTTTTGGTTATGAGAAAGGAGCTTTTACAGGAGCTTATTCAAATAAAAAAGGTTATTTTGAAGAAGCTAATAATGGTACGATATTTTTAGATGAAATTACGGAAACCAATCCAAGCTTTCAAGCCAAGTTACTTAGAGTTATTCAGGAACGAACTATAAAAAGATTAGGCTCTTCTGAAATTATCAATGTTAATGTTAGGATAATTGCAGCTACAAATAAAAATTTAAAAGATGAAGTAGAAAAAGGGTATTTTAGGGAAGATTTATACTATCGATTAAATGTTATCAATATAGAGATACCTCCTCTTAGAGAAAGAAAAGAGGATATTCCTTTGTTGATTGAATATTTTACAAAAAAATATTCTAAAGAGTTTGGTAAATCTATCAAAAAGATTTCTTCTGAATTTTACAAATTTTGTTACGAATATAGTTGGCCTGGTAATGTCAGAGAGTTAGAAAACACTGTTGAAAGGTGTGTTGCTTTAGAGGATTCTGATATTTTGAGTGTGCGTTATATCCCTGAAAATATGAAACAATATAATAAACAAGGTGTAAAACCGTATAAAAAAGCGAGAGATGAGTTTGAAAAAAATTACTTATTAGAACTTCTTAGTCTTACTGATAACAAAATCTCTGAAGCAGCAAAGATAGCACAAATAGATGTTTCTACATTACATAGAAAAATACAAAAATATCTTTCAAAATGAGAATTTTTCAGTTTTTAGTTTTAATATTTTTTTTATCAATTTATTGTTATTCAAAGACTTTTAGAATTAGTCATGTTGTTTCTGATAATAGTCCAAAAGGGTTAGCGATAAGTTTTTTCAAAAAGCATGTTGAGTTCAATAGTAAAGGCAAAATTAAAATTGAGATTTACCCTAATGGAGTCTTATTTGACGATAGGGAGGCTTTGGATGCATTAAAAAGAGGTATTATACAATTTGCTGCTCCTAGTTTTTCAAAAATAGCTGATTATGTACCTGAGTTTCAGATTTATGATATGCCTTATCTCTTTAAGTCTATGGATCAAATTCATCGCAGTTATATAAGTGATGTGAGTAGTTATTTAAAGCAGAAAGCGCTTGTAAAAGGTTTTGTAGTATTGGCTTTTTGGGATAATGGGTTTAAGGTAATAACTACAAGAGATAAACCTATATTAAAACCTTTGGATTTAAAGGGGCTTAAGATAAGAACACAGGGTAGTTTTGTTATCAATAAAACACTTGAACTTGTAGGTGCAAAACCAGTTGTTAAACCTTTTAATGTGGTTATAGATTTATTAAAGGCTGGTATAATTGATGGGCAGCAAAATACCTTTAGTAATATTTATACTCAAGGATTTTACAAGTATCAAAATTATATGACATTAAGCAGGCTTGGATTTTTAGGATATGCATTTATAACAAGTAATAAATTTTGGAACAGCTTAAATAGTAAAGAGAAAAAATTGATTATGAATGCCTTAGAAGAGGCTACGGCATTTGAGTATAGGGTAGCTGAGGAGAAGAATAAGGATAACTTCATTAGAATTAAGATACACTCTAATATGAAAATTATCAAAATGGATAGTAAGATGTTAAAATTGTGGGAAGAATATTTTAAAAATTATTATAGTATATTTTATCCAGTTGTAGGAAAGAAGTTAATTGATGAGGTGTTAAGATTAGAGTAAAAATACTAATTATTTTGCAACTTTTTTTCTTTTTATTTTTTGTATTTAATTTTTTAAATCGCTTTATTGTTAAAATGGATTTTATTGGAAATCTGAATTACTATTTTGTTGTTATTGCAGCAATTGTTGCTATAAGTGGTGGGAAAATGTATTCAGTCTCTGATGAATCTGTGATACAGACTCGTTTATTTAATACCCTTTTTATTTTACTTTTTGTGGGATTCTTGTCTCAAAATTTATTTCAGTTTTTTATCTTTACTTTGGTTTTTATATTGCAGATATTATTATAGGGTGTATATGATTTTTATTATAATTTTGCTAATAACAATAGTTTTTATATTATTAGGCGTAAATATCTTTAATTATCTTTTTTCAATTGCTATTACCACAGCATTTAATCTTAATTTAGATTATGTTCAAATTAAATATCTTTTATCTGTTGCTGTTGAAAGAATTATTAAATCTGATGAGTTGATAACAATCCCTTTTTATATAATTTTGTCTTTGTTTTTTATAAGATATAAAATTTTAGAAAACTTATTTAAGTTTATAATAAAATTAAAACTATCTAAATTTTTTAAATTTTTTCTTATGTTTTTTATCCCTTCATTATTTTTACCATCATCTGTGTTGTCAAATAAGTTTATTTTAGCATTTTTAAAAAGGTATAAATTAATGGATAAAAAAGATACATTAATTTTTAGTCATATTTTTGCGATTTTTAATTTTTTATCACCGTTATCTATCCCTATTTTGGTTTATGCTTTTTTGTTGAAATTATCATTAAAGACAGTTTTTTTAACGTTTAGTTTATTTTCATTAATTTACTTTTTTGCCAATTATCTAATCTTTTTAAGAAAAATAAAGGTTAATACTATTAATTTAAGTGAATATGATAAAAGAGATACTGTTTTGACAATTATACTATTTTTGTTATTTATATACATGCTATTTGTTCCATATTCTATTTTTGATATTATATTATTTATGAATTTGATTTTCGTTGGTTATATTATAATTACAAAAAAATGGCATAATAAAATTAATTTATTGATTATTAATGAAGTGTTTGAGCGCAGTGGGGTTTTATTGGGACTTTTAATTATGTTATTTTTCTTTAATATTCTTGTTGTTTATGGTAAATATAATGATTCTTTATCAAATTTAGTTTTATCATTTTTCTCAGATAAGTATATATTAATAATGATTCTTTTACTTATAAGCTTTGTAATGTGTCAGTTTTTTGATCCTTTGGCAGTTTTAATAATTTTATTTCCATTTTATAATGTTCTTATTAATGAATATATGTTTAACAAATATATTTTTGGGTATTCTTTTATGGGCTTTTTAACATTAGGTTTTTTTAGTATGATAAAAAACTTGATGTTACATCATTATGTTTCTAAGCTAAATTATACAAAAAGTGAAATCAATGTAGATTTATTGGGATTTATGTTGTTTATTGGATTATTTTCTATGTTGTTAATATTTATAGTATGAGGTTTAAGATGTATAAATATGTTATAAGTAATAAATTTAGTGAACAAATAGAAAGTGATGAGGAGCTGAGTAAGCTCGTTGTTGAAGAGAATTTTGGAGAAAAGTCTATATATGTAGTTTATTCAAATAAGTCGTTGGAAAATTATTTGAAAGGTAAAAATATAGATTTTGTTAAATATGTTATTAAAGATGAAGACTGGGAAAATAAATGGAAAGATTTTTTAAAGGAGGGGTGGCTTACAGATAATTTTTTTTATACCTTTGATAAAGATAAGAAAAGTGCAAATAGTATAGTAATAACGCCTGCTATGGCATTTGGGACAGGGGATCATCCAACAACAAAAATTGCTGCGAGATTACTTGAAGAGATTGTTTCAGATAAAACAGTTTTAGAAGTGGGTTCTGGAAGTGGTATACTTTCTATTTTGGCAAGTAAGTGTGGTGCAAAAAAGGTTTTTGCCTGCGATAACGATTTTGCTACATTTTATAATTTGAAAGAAAACTGTTTAAACAATAATGTTTATAATATCTCTTTTTGGTGTGGTTCTATAGATTGTATAAAGGAAACTGTAAAATATGATGTGATAGTAGCAAATATAATCAGTTCTGTTTTATTAAGTCTTATGGTGTATTTTGAAAAATATTCTGGAGATTATATTGTTTTATCAGGTATTTTAAAAGGTGAAGTAGATAGTTTTAAAGAGATGTTACCAAAAAATTTTGTAATTAATAAGGAGTTAGAAATAGATGGTTGGTGGGGTGTGAGGTTGAAGAGATGTTTGCAGTAATAGGTGATGTCCATGGGTGCGTGAGAACTTTAGAGGAGCTTTTATCCAAACTTTTAAAAAATTATAATGTGGAAAATTTTGTATTTGTAGGTGATTTGGTTGATAGGGGTGGGTATTCAAAGGAGGTGTTAGACCTAGTTATTGATTTTTCAAAATCTTATGAATGTAAATTTTTGTTAGGTAATCATGAAGATATGATGGTTGATTATTTCGAAGGTACAAATAGATATCATAAAGGGGATTGGTTTTATAATGGTGGGAAAGAGACTATAAAATCGTTTGATAGTGATTTGTATAAGAAACTATTGCTAGAAGTTGATATCAAAGACGATTTTATTAAGAAGTATGATAATTATTTAGAATTCATAAAAGGATTTGATAAATATACAATTATTGATGGTATAGAAAATTATTTTATTTCCCATGCTGGATGTTTAAGTGTTGAGATTGCTCCACAATTTCATATCGATCTTGTGACTGAAGAGGAGAAAAAGATATTGTTCCCTTATATTTGGGCTAGAGAAATAGATTTTTATAATAAAAAAATAGAAAATTATGTTATCATTCATGGGCATACGCCAGTTATGAAAATAGAGAGGGGGTACAGACCTTTTGTTAATAAAGATGAAATGGGTAATATGATTTCTATTAATATTGATACAGGATGTGTTTATGGTTACTTTCTATCCGCTTTGATTATGGATGAGAAAAGTGGTGAGTACGATTTTGAGGTAGTAGATTGCATAGATTAAGCTCGTTATATTTGGAAATGGATAGATGTGATGATTTGATAAAATTGGGAGATAAAGGGTATAATTATGTTAGGAATGTTTTACGATTAAAAGTTGGAGAGCAGATTGTTGTTTATACTAAAAAATCCAAAGGTATGTATAAAATTAAAAATATTAATAAAAAATCAATCGAAATTGAGCGAGAAAATGAGATTTTGTATAAAAAGCCAGAATATGAGTTTGTTGTCATACAGTCTGCTATGAAAAGGGAGTATTTAGATTTTGTGATTGAAAAGTATGGTGAGCTTGGGGCAACAAAAGTAATAATTGTAAAAACGGATAACAGTGTAGTAAAGATTGAAAATAAGACATTAGAAAGATTAAAAAAATTGATGATAAATGGGGCAATGCAGGCGGATTATGATTATTTACCAGAAATTGAGTATCATGACAGTATTAAGAATTTAAATGTAAATACAAAAGATAAAATATGTTTTTATGAAAAAGAAAACAAAAAGGTATTTTTAGATCGTATATCAAAATCAGTATCTATATTTATTGGCCCAGAGGGTGGTTTTAATGATGATGATATTTCGATTTTAAATGAAAAAGGGTTTAGGTTTTTGTCTCCAATAAATGGAATTTTGAAAGCAGAAACTGCAGGTGTTTTATTTGCCGGGATGATTAAATCTTTAATTGATTGTGGTAGATATGTTTAGCGACGTTGATAAATATTTTATGAAATTAGCAATTGCTGAGGCGTATAAATCCTTTGAAGAAGGTGAAGTACCTGTAGGTGCTGTGGTTGTTAGGGATGATGAAGTAATATCTTATGGTAGAAATATCAAGGGAAAAAATAAGAATGCCCTTTTACATGCCGAGATGGTAGCAATTCATAAGAGTGTTAAAATGTTAGATGATTGGCGATTAAATGAGTGCACCTTATATGTAACCTGTGAGCCATGTGTTATGTGTGCAGGGGCTATTTTACATTGTAGAATAAAAAAGGTTATTTTTGGTGCTTTTGAACCAAAATTTGGCGGAGTGGTTTCAAATTTGAGAGTATTTGATACCCCTTTTTTCAATCATAAGGTTAGATATGAATTTGGTCTATTTAGTGAAGAGATTTCAAAAATGATGAAAAACTTCTTTAAACAATTTAGATAGTTTTGCAAAATAAAAAAATTATTGTATCATATAAAGTTAAATATCTCTAAATGGTCATAAATAACAGGGAAGTCTTCAAGTTTGTTTTTAAATGATATGAAATTAACCTTAGCGTTTTTTGCTGCATATAAATCATTTGTTGTATCACCAATATATAAAACTTTATCATTTGTGGTGTTTAAATAATTAATGATTTTGAATAAACCTTCTGGGTCTGGTTTTGGATTTGTGACATCAAAAGAAGTGATTTTTATTTTAAAATATTTATCAAGATCAAAATGGGTTAAAAGGTAGTGAAGTGAATGCCCTCTATTTGTAAAAACAGCAAGATTATAACCTTTATTATAAAGTTTATCTAAAGTTTCTTTTAAATTTTTTTCTGGTTTCATAAGATGTAAAAACCTTTTAAAATTCATATTTTTGGCAAATTCTAATATTTTTTCTATTAAAGATTCATCATTTGTAAGCATTCTGATAATTTCTTCATTAGTTTTCATCAAAGCATTTTTAACATCCTGATGATTATTTCTTTTTATTTTTGGGAGATTAAATTTTTCACATATAAAATCGTAATAAGCAAGTACTGCTTCTTCGCTATCAAATAAAACTCCATCGCAATCATAAATGATTGTATCAACTGTTTTGTTCAAGAAATTCCTCCAGTGTTTTTACTATTTCTTGTTCAGTATTGATTTTATATATTTTTTTTCTAAGTTCTGTAGAGCCTTTATAACCTTTTAAAAACCATACAGAATATTTTCTTATAAAGTCGATATAATTTCGTCTAAAACTTTTTTCAAAAGTTAAAAGTTCCATCAGGATATTTATTTTTTGTTTTAGAGTTAAAAAGTTATGGATATCGAGATTGTGTTTAATAGCTTGGAAAATCCATGGTGCTTTCATGTAAGCTCTACCAATCATTATGGCATCCACACCTGTCTCTATCATTTTATCAAAACTTGTTTTATCAACAACATTTCCATTGCCTATTAGAGTGACATTTTTTTTCAAAGTAGCAAGTTCTGAGAGTGCATCAAAGTGTATGTCACCTGAAAACATCTCTGTTTTGGTTCTGGCATGAATAGTTAAAATATCGACACCTTCATTTTCACACATATTTAATATTTCTTTGTAAACTAAAGAGTTATAATCCCATCCAAGTCTTGTTTTTACACTAATAGGTTTGTCTGTAGCTTTTCTCATATTTTTGATAATATTTGTTAAATTATTTAAATCTTTTAATAAATAGGAGCCTGCATTTGCTTTTATAACTTTTTTTACAGGACATCCGGCGTTTAAATCATAACCTTCTGGGGATGCTAAATCTTCACATATTTTTATTGCTTCGTAAATTGTATCTGGATTACTACCAAAGACTTGAATAAATATTGGTCTATCAATTGGTTGTATTTTTATATAGTCTAAAGTAGCTTTTACTTTTCTTTTAAGCCCTTCAGCAGATACCATTTCAGTATAAATCAGTCCATCAAAAAATTTTCTTACAATTTTTCTAAAGGGGGGTGTAGTAACACCAGCAAGTGGAGCAGCAACAAGTTTATCCTTTTTGATTATTTCAATAATATGTTTGTCAGTCAATGTCTGGTTTGACGTCATAAGCAGTTTCTCTTAAACCCATAAAAACTCTTTTTGTATAAAACTTATAAGCTGTATAAGCTATCATATCACCATTATCTGTGGACAACCTTTTTGAAGGGAAATAGATTGTGATCCCACTCTTTTTATAATAATCTGTTAGTTTTTCTCTTAAATAACCGTTTGCAGAAACCCCACCAGTAACTACAACATTTTTTATATTCAATTCTTTGATAACTAGATTTAGTTTATGAATTAAATTTCTAAATATAGTGTATTGAAAGGATGCAGCTAAATCTTCTACTTTATATTTATTTTCCTCGATACAGTTTAGCACGGCTGTTTTTATCCCGCTAAATGAAAAGTTTTTGCTGTTTTTTAATGCAATGGGGAACTCAATTGCCTTTTCATCCCCATCTTGGGCTATTTTTTCTATTTCTGGCCCACCAGGATATGGTAATCCTAACTTTTTGGCCACTTTATCAAAGCATTCACCAACAGCATCATCGATAGTATGGGATAAAAGTGTAAAATTGTAAGCACTATCCACATAATAAATATGAGTATGGCCTCCAGATATAATTAGAGAAAGATATGGAGGTTTAAGATTTGGGTGTTCTATTTCTGTTGATAGAGTGTGTGCAGCAAGATGATTGACACCAATAAGAGGTTTTTTAAGACCATATGCAAGACCTTTAGCAAAAGCTACTCCTACGAAAAGTGAACCTATTAGTCCTGGAGCATTTGTGACGCCAACCAGATCAATCTGTTTAGGGGTAAGATTTGCCTCTTTTAAAATTTGATAATAGATATCCTCCAATTTGATAAGATGGTTTCTTGATGCTATTTCAGGAACAACCCCTCCGAAATTTCTATGTAAATCCACTTGTGAAGAAATTATACTTGCAAGTACTTTTTGTTTGTTGGCATCATACAGTGCCATAGAAGTTTCATCACAAGATGTTTCAATACCCAAAACTATCATTAGTTTACAACCTCTAATATGTTTGTTATTTTTATATTTTTTTTGGAAATTTTTGGTAACTCTTCACTTAATACTTCAATAGTATTTTCTTTTAGATGGCCTATAATTATTACCTTATCTTGTTTTTGAAAAAGTGATAATGATTTATATAATATTTCTTTAATTGAATTTTTGTCATCAATATTATCAATAAACTTATTGTTTAGTCCACACCTCATATTCAATTTTTTACAGACATTGTAAGCAACAGTTTTTGAGCTTGTATGAGAATCTACAAATATATCTGTATAATTTTTTAGTTCATTTAAAACTTCAAACATTTTTTCTCTACTTTCTGTAAGTGCAGAACCCATATGATTGTTAGCTCCATCAATTTTCCCAATACTTTCTACATTTTTTTTTATTATGATTTTTATTAATGATTTTGGAGTATTTAAATAAATGGCACCCATACCTGGGTCAGTAGATGGATAACTTTTTGGTTGCATTGGTAGATGTAGGAAAACAGGTTTATTAAATTTTCTAGCAATTTCAGCAGTTTCTTTACTATATTTTAGGTGTGGTATTATTGAAAATGTAATTGGGTAAGGGATATTGGCTAGTTTTTTTGCAAGTTTAAGGTTGTTGCCACAATCATCAATAATTATGGCAAGCATCTTTTTACTATTATGTTTCAGATTTTGATTTGTATTTTTAGAATAATCATTTGTATGGGTATAAGGATTTTTGTTTATTTTAAACTGGATTAATATATCCCCTTTTTTTGCACTTATAATATCATTTTTTATAGAGATGGATTGAAAATTATTGTGTTTTAAAAAATTTGTTAAGTTATAAAGTAATGTATCGCTATTATTAGAGTTTATTTTATAGATTAAAACTATAGATGAACCATTTTTTACAACAGATTGCTGTATTAGTGATTTATCTATTTCAAGGTCAAAAAAGAACGCTTTAAGATTTTTTTTAATATTTTCTACGTTAGTTAAGTTTTTTTCTACTCTCGATATGTCTTGCTTAACTTTTGATACTTTTATATTAACAGTTATGAGAATTATTAATAGAATGAGCACAAAAAAAATTCCACCAACTATAAAAGCTGGTGGAATAGCAAATTTTTTACTCTTTTTCTTACTTGTTCGTTTTCTCTTTTTTGCCATATTTAATTAACCCTTTTAATATGTTTGTAGCTACTTTAAGTTGTAAATCGTTATTTAATTCAGTTTCTATATCTGTTTCATTATCGGATATGTTAAAACCAGCTTGTTTAAGCTGATCATTGTCTAAATGATGCTCTAAGTCTTTTTCTTTTATTACATGATTATCGTTTTCAACTACAATTTTACCTTCTGGTATAATTATATCTGGTTTGATACCAACGTTTTGTATTGAGTGACCATTTGGTGTATAATATCTCGCTGTGGTTATTTTGATAGCTGAGCCATCATTTAATGGTATAATTGTTTGAACACTTGCTTTACCAAAGGAGGTCTTACCAACAATAATCGCTCTATTATAATCTTTCATTGCGCCAGAAAAGATTTCAGAAGCTGAGGCTGAACCTTCATTGATAAGAACAACCATTGGGATATCTAAATCTCTATATGACAATAATGAAGATCTATAATGTCTCTCCTTGCCATCTCTATCTTTGGTAAAAACAACAGTTTTTCCAGCTGGTAAGAAAATACTTGATACATTAATAGCTTCATTTAATAAACCACCTGGATTGTTTCTAAGGTCAAAGATTAACCCTTTTATATTTTTCTTTTTTAACTCTTTTAAAGCTGCAATAACTTCATTAGAAGCTTTATCTTTAAATTGGGTCAACTTTATATAACCTAAATCATCGATTGTTTTATATTTTACCGCTTTTATTTTTATTATTGCTCTGGTTATTGTTACATCAAATGGTTTATCTACCCCTTTTCTGAAAATTGTTATAGTAACTTTAGTTCCTGGTTTACCTCTTAACTTTTTTACAGCTTCTTCTAATGTAATATTTGCTGTAGATTTACCGTTTATTTTTATAATCTTATCGCCAGCTTTTAAGCCTGCTTTCCATGCAGGAGTGTCTTCTAATGGGGCAATTACTGTTAAGATATTATCTTTGATGCCGATTGTAATTCCAAGTCCACCAAATTCACCTTTAGTTTCAATTTGAAATTCTTTGAAAGTATCTTTATCAAAATAGTTTGAATGTGGATCTAATTCTTGAAGCATACCTTTTATGGCACCATTTATCAAACGTTCGTTGTCAACTTTTTCAACATAATTTTCTTGTACTATACTCATAACATTTGTAAATTTTTCTAGTAACTCATATTTACTACTTTTTGCAGCGTAAACATTATTTATTTTGAAAATAATAAATGTAAAAGATAAAATCAGAAGAACGGCTGTACCAACAGAAAATAATAAAATTTTCTTTTTACTCATTTAGTTACCTCCTTTTTTCGAGCCAATTTAACGGATCAACAGCTTTACTCTCTTTCCTTATTTCAAAGTAAAGATAAGACGATTTGTTATTTAAATCAACATCAATTATACCTATTTTATCACCTTTTTTAACTTGCTGACCTTTCGCAACAAGAACCTCATCTATATTTGCATAAAGCGTATAAAAAAATCTATCATGGTTTATTATGATAATATTTCCCAATCCTCTAACCCAATCTATATATTTTACTGTTCCATCGAAAATTGTATGAACGTAACCATCTCCGGTTACCTGAATTTTTATCCCTTTATTATATATTATTCCTTTAAAACCTTTGATTTTTTTAGGTCCAAAAAATTCAACAACTTTTCCTTCTACGGGCCAGATTAATTTACCTTTATTTTTAAAAAATGCGCTATTAATAATTTTTTTGTCACCTGTTTTTTCTAATTTCTTATTAATACTTTTAAATCGTTTTTCGAGCTCTGACTCTTTATCCTTTAATACTGCTAAATATTGTTTAATACTCGTTTCATCCTCATTTATTATTGCTAAAAGTTGCTTTTTTTGAAGGATTTCGTTTTCCAACTTATTGATAACCGATAGTTTTAGTTTTCTTATATTTGTCAAATCTTTATGCTTTTGGTTTAAGGCTTCTTTTAACTGATTTAATTTATTAGTTATTTCTTGATACTTATTAATTAATTCAAACAATCTTGAATTAACAATTTCTATTAAATCCAGCGCAGATTTTACGTCGTAGTATTTTTTTGTGAAGAGCAGCAGTTTAACTTTTAAATATTTTTGATTGTCGATAAGATATATATTAAAATTTTTAATCTTATTTTTTAAAGACTCTTTTACTTTTTCATTATCATAAATTTTCTTTTCTAATTTATTTTTTTCTATATTCAATATTTCTATTTTTTTGTTTATTGATGATAGTAGTTGTTTTTGACGATTTATATGCTCGTTTAATGCAGATAATTTTTTTTGAAGACTTTTTTTACTTTTTAAAATGATTTCTAATTTGTGGTTTTCCTTTGTTATCTCTTTTTTTATTTCCTTTAAATATTTGTTAGTTGTGTCGTACTCTTCTATTAATTCTGCACTTACATTGCAAAGTTGAAAGATTAGAACAAATATCAAAATAATTCTAAAGATCATAAATTGAGCCTGACCTTTTCAAAAAGCTTGATGCACTAATATAACTAAATAATGATATCAATATAATGAAAATTGTAAAATATATTATTAAGTAACTTAATGGTGGAAGTAGAATAAAGATAATTCCTAAACTTAACAATGACTTGTTTATGATGAAATTTATTATAATAAAAGCAATTATACCGGAAAAAAGAAATGAAATAATAGATTCTAAGATAGAAGATAATATAATTGGTACAATTATAAAAGACTTTGTAGCACCTACAAGAGATAAAATTTTTATCTCTCTTTTAAATTTATACATGTTTAACTTTATCATATTATAAACTATCGATGCCACAGATAATGAAATGAAAATAACTAAAATTATGAAGAAGAAATTAATCGCAAACTTTATTTTCGCAAAACTAATAATCCATGATTCACCTACAGAAGTTTTTAAAACCCCACTTAGCTGTTCAATATTCTCTTTTAATTTGTAAATATAATTTAAATCTCTGAAGTTATCTTTTATTTTTGTATCAATGTATTCTGGAAAAAGGTCTTGAGGGATTAATCTAATATATTCAGTTATTTCTTTATTGTTTTTCAAAGATTCGTAAGCTTCTTTACTTGAAAAATATTTTATATCACTAATCCCTTCAAGTTTCTTTAATGTTTTTATAATGTTTTCTACAGTATCATTATCAGAATTTTTAAGGTATATTCTTATAGATTCAATTTTAGATATTTCATTGAAAAAGTGATTTGTTGAATATATCAGAGTTCCAATTATATTTAGCAATAAAAGAATTGTCATTATAGATATTATACTAGTTAAATTATTTTTAAAGTTTCTTCTAAAAAATTTTAGACCTTTTTGAAGTAAAAAAATAATTTTTATCATATTATCTCAATATCACTTATAATTTTACCATTTTCTAATGTAATGGTTCTGGCTGGAAACTTCTCTATCAAATGTTTATCATGAGTAGCTACAATTACAGTAGAACCGTTTCTTGCAATATCTTGTAATAATTTAATTGTATTTTCAGCTCTTTCTGGATCAAGATTACCGGTTGGCTCATCAGCTAACACGATGATTGGTTCGTTAATCAGTGCTCTTGCGATTGCAACTCTCTGTTTTTCACCACCAGATAGTTTCTTAACAAGAGTGTTCCTTTTGCTATAAATATCCAATTTATGCAATAGGGGTATAATCTTATTTTCCATATCTTTCTTTTCTAAATAAAATATTTCCAGTGCTATTAAAATATTTTCATAAACGGTATAATCTTCTAACAGCTTAAAATCTTGAAATATTACACCAATATTCCTTCTCAAATAGGGGATACTACTCTCAGTTATGTAGTTTAAATTCTTTTTTGCAATAAGAACAACACCAGATGTGGGTTTTAAATCTGCATAAATTAATCTTAAGAGAGTTGATTTACCAGCACCGCTTTTACCTGTAATATAAACAAATTCTCCACGTTTAATTTTGAATGAAATATTATTTAATGCTTTTTTGTCTCCGAAAAAGCTGACAGTTACGTTGTGAAAATCAATCATTTTTTAATATTTGACCAAGTTTTATTTTGTCTTCAACCTCTTTGTGAAGCTGTAAAGTGGTTTTATAATCTTTAAAATTGTCATCTTTTCTATATACTACCATTCCATTATAAAATACACAAATTGTAACTTTACCGTTGTTTATCTCTGTTTGAACATGATAGATTTTATTGTTGTGTTTTACATTAGTATTAAATGATTTACCCATGCTATTTTTTCCAACTTAATGATTTAGGATTGTGATATAACACTGGTTCCTCATTTTCAATAGATTTTATTTTAAAAATAAAATTAAGATAGTCATTATTTCTGTTTGAGACTTCTTTAAATAACTGATCATTAAAAAGAATAGTATTTTTTACTGTATCTAATGAAGTTAGATTAAAAATTAATAATGAAACTATGATTATGAAAAGAAAAATATAGATAATATTATTTATAATCTTATTTTTTTCTTTAACTTCTTTGGTTGTATCCCTTTTAACTGGTTTTATTAAACCATAATTTAATAGCAGAAAAAGTGTTTTTAAAACAATATGTTCATTTAGCCCACTTTTTTTCAATATGTCTTGGATACTATTTGAGCTATTAATTAAATTAAAAATAGTAAATGCATCTATATTCAAATAAAATTTATCACCTTTTTTTATAACTGGCTCTTCTGTTTGTTTTTGAGATAAAAAAACGTTATCAATTAGTTTAGTTTCTTTTTGATATACAGTGTCAAAATTATCTAATTTTTTCTTAAAAAGTTTTATTTCATCAATATTTTTTAAAGTATCCAAGATAATTGAATCAAGAGGTATTGGTTCTATTTCTTTGTTGTTATAATCGATACTTGCGGCAACAAATTCATAATTACCTTTTTCTAAACTCAAGATTTTTTCAAGCTTACTTTTTGTGAGGTTTTGATAGATTTCTTTAAGTTGTTTTTCAGTTAATATATTTTCTTCTAACAACAATTTCCCAAATCTAATGGGATTTTTTTTCTGTTTTTCTAAAAGTTCGTTTAACCGTTCTTCTGTAATGATTTTTTTTGCTACAAGATAATTGCCAATTTTCAAATCATCTTCTTGAGAAGTTATTTTTACATCAACAAGTTGTCCGTTGTTAAAATAGATTTCAGCAAACTGGTTATTGTCTTGATAAATGTGTAATACACCGGATTTTTGATTTTGCGATATTAATTGTAGCACATCTAATAAGCCAAAATCTTGTATGTTACCTTTTAGACTCATGATTTTTTCCTCAAAATATTAAATAAATAAAACACCAAAAATAGTAATATTAGAAATAAATAAATGTATTTAAATGTATACTGATAACCAATGTTGTTTGCTGATGCGATTAATTCATACTTGAAAGTCAAAATATATAGTATAATTGAGAATAAAAATGTCATAATAAAATACATAATAATATTACCTTTTATGAGGTTTGCTGAACCGGGTAAGAATACCTTTAATAAAAAGTGTAATCTTTCTTTTTTTAGTTGATAATTTTCAATTATTGCTTGATGTGTGACAAGATCCACCGCATCGATAGATCTTTCAAAGCTGTTTATATTACGACATTTATCACAGATATTGTCATACAAATATCCTTCGTCACATTTTGAACAAAATGTTTTTCCACAAGATTGACAAGTAAAATAATGAAATTTCGATATTACAAAACTTAAAATTAGCCCCAATAATAATGCAGCTATCAAGTAAAGCAACATATTAAAGTTTATAGAAAAGTTATACAAAGGTTTAGTTTTTATAAACTTAAAATAGGGTAAAAATGATGATGGAACTTTTAAAACTTGTAGTTCTTGGTAATACTTGTAATAATCAGGGTAATTTGTTAGTGTATCTATTAAGTTTTCATAAGGTTCAAAATTAAAATTATTAGAATAATAGATTGCTAAATTATATATTATTGCTGGATTTGTTAGCAAGTTATTTTTATCAATAATTGTTTTAGCTTTATTGAGCTCATTATATTTCAAGTATAAAATAGCCTCATTTATTTTATCAAATTGAGATTTGGTTTTAATATTATTTATATCTGTTTTTTGATCGGCCTTAATCTTAAATATTAGTGAATCATTTGCACCTATATTTTGTAAATATGAAATAGGTTTTGCAGCTAAATCATAATTATAAGTATTATTATTAGGTAGTTTCTTTATATTTACAATCGAAGTAAGCGAAAGAGTAAAAACAATAATAGTTGTAGTTATTTTGAAGTTTATCTTTTCAAAACTTAAAAGTAGAATAATAAAGAAAAGTGTAATCTGGAAAAAGTAATTTGGTAAAAATACGATTAAAGATATAAAAGCAGTGATAAATATTATAATTTTTAAAAGTCCTTTATATTTTAACTCATTATCATGATGATGTAAAAAAAGTTTATAATGTTTAATCATTAGGTATATAAAAGTTAAGCATAGAAAGAAAAAGGAAATATAATACCAAAAAGTGTATAAAACATATTTATCCAGGTAGTTTCTTAATAATTCAAAACTTACGAAATTATTTTGTAACAAGTTTTTTATAATTTTTTCATCTTGAGGATAAAATTTGGTAATTACTTCAATAATTTGATCGTTGACTTTTTCTTTGTTTTTTAATGCAATGTCAACTAGTGTATAAGCTAACTCCTTATCATAAATACCTTTTTCTGACAGGAACTGTTTTCTAATTGCTATTAGGTTATTATATGAAAAATCAGATTTTAATTTATTTATTGAAAATATAATATCATTGCTATATGTATTAGCAAAGATTGAAGTTGATGCAGTAAAGAAAATAAGAAAACTTATTGATAATAAAAAAAGCTTTTTCATAAGACAATTTTAAAATAATTTATTTAAAATTTCAATAAAATGTTTAATTTATTGACAATTTTTACTAAATCATCAATTGAAAAAATATGTTAAATGATGTATTAAGGTTTTCGTTTAAAAAGTATTTATGGAGGACGAATTGGAAAATAGAATTAAAGAGCTAATAGAGAATGCATTAGACAAATTAGGGGTGAATAATTTTAATGATTTTATAATTGAGATACCAAAGGATAGTAAAAATGGTGATTTTGCAACAAATGTTGCAATGAAGCTTGCAAAGGTCTTTAAAAAGAATCCAAGAGATATAGCTTCTGATTTAGTTACTAATATAGAAAAAGATAATTTTATTGATAAAATAGAAATTGCAGGGCCTGGTTTTATAAACTTTTTTATAAACAAGAAATATTTTGAATCGATTATTGAGCAAGTTTTAAAAGATGAAAACTATTTTGTTTTAGATTTTGGCGAAAATAAAAGAGTATTAGTTGAGTTTGTAAGTGCAAATCCAACAGGCCCCCTTCATATTGGTCACGGTAGAGGAGCTGCATATGGAGATACTCTGGCCAGGTTATTAAGAGTAGCAGGATTTCAGGTTGAAAAAGAGTATTATATTAATGATGCTGGAAATCAGATGAAAATGCTTGGTGATAGTATTGTAACACGTTATAAGCAGCTTGTTAATGGAAAGATTGAAGAAATGCAAGATGGTTATCGTGGTGAATATATTATTGATATTGCTAAAAAGATTTATGAAGAATATGGGGATTCTTTATTAGACGATCCTGAAAAGTGTTTTAATATATGTTTTAAAACAGGTCTTGATGAAATAATGAAATCAATAGTGGACGATTTAGATGATTTTAGAGTTTCTTTTGATAGATGGTTTAGTGAAAAGTCCTTGTTTGAAAAAGGTGTAGTTGATAAAGCTTTGAGTATCCTTGATGAAAATGGTTATTTGTATGAAAAGGATGGTGCTGTTTGGTTTAAATCAACATCTTTTGGCGATGAAAAGGATCGAGTTGTAAAAAAAGCTGATGGTTCTTATACTTATTTTGCTTCAGATATAGCATATCACCTAAATAAAATCGAAAGAGGATATGATCTGTTTGTTAATGTTTGGGGTGCTGATCATCATGGTTATATGAATAGGATGTTTGGTGCTTTGAAAGCTTTGGGTGCTCCAGATGATATTTTGAAGATTGTTTTGATACAAATGGTTAATCTTGTTAAAGGTGGAGAAAGAATTTCTATGTCAACTAGAGCAGGGGAATTTATAACCCTGAGATGGCTTATAGATGAAGTGGGTGCTGATGCAGCAAGGTTCTTTTATCTAATGAGAGACCACAATGCTCAGTTTGATTTTGATATTGATTTGGCGAAATCGAAGTCTTCAGATAACCCCGTTTATTATGTGCAATATGCTCATGCAAGAGTAAACAGTTTGTTTGAGAATGCTATTGAAAAAGGGGTGGAATTTAGATTAGCGGAAAATTTGGATAAATTAACTCTTGATCAAGAAAAAGAGATAATAAAAAAGATTGATGAGCTGAAAAAAGTAATTAAGGCTGCAGCAACACATCTTGAACCGCATAGAATAAGTTATTATTTACAAGAGTTAGCTTCCCTGTTTCATAATTATTACTATAACTTTAAAATTATATCTGATGATTATGAGCTTACTAATGCAAGGTTAAATCTTGCAAAAGCAGTGGCAAAGACTATTAAATTTGGCCTTGAAATATTGGGTGTTGAAGCTCCGGAGAAAATGTAATGAAAGAATTTGATAAAGTGAAAGAGAAAAAAAAGAATGATGATTTCAAAGGGGTGTTATTTATCGGTTTTATTTTTGTAATAGCTGTAGGTATAATTGTTTTTATTATTATTCAGCTTACAAATCAGTATTTAGAGTTGAAAGAAAAACTTGTTGATACAGAAAAAGAAGTTGAAATGACTATGACGAATCCAGATGATTCACAAAATAAAATTGTTATAACCCAAAACAGCACTAAAGTTGTTAAAGTGGATGAAATTGAAAAGGATATAGATAATCTAAAGGTTAGTGATGCTTTAGCAGAAAAAGAAAATAAGAATAAAAATGAAAATATAAAAGAGAATCAGAAAGTTGAGCAAAAATCATCTGAAAAAGAACAGGTAAAGAGAGTAACTACTCCTGTACAAACAAAAAAAATACCATCCAATAAAACCAGTAAGAAAAATAATGAGAAAAATAAAATACCTGTTGATAAAAGTAAAAAAAATGAAAAAGTGGCAAATACAAAAAGTAAGTATGTTATTCAATTAATGGCTTTCAAAGATAAAACTGTTGCTGAATCAGAACTTAAAAAAATTAAAAAGATTTACCCAGATGCTTTTATAATGAAAATTGATCTTGGTAAAAAGGGGGTTTGGTATAGACTTAGATGTTGCTATGTTGATGATTATGCAAAAGCTAAAGAGAAAGTTTCTGAAATAAAGAAAAAACTTAAAGTGAATCCAATAATTGTAAAAACTGATAAATGAAGATTTTATTAAACACAATTGTTTTATTAATTATTCCTATTTTTTTACATGCAAACATTATTTTAGTTAAAAATAACACAGACAAAATAATCGGAGTTCAGATATTTTACATATCAGAAAAGTATAAAGATAATTTGGATGAATATTTTTATACATTGAAGCAAAAAGGTGTAAATACGGTTTTCATAAGAGTTTTTCAAAATAAAGGGGACAGATACCATTACAATGTAACAAGTTTATGTGAAAGCGGTGTTTATTTTAAAACTGATCAAGCATGTATGATTTATGACATCTTACCAGAATTTATCAAATATGGTAAAAAATATCATATTAAAATTTTTGCTTGGATGGGGACAAGAAAGTTATCTTTTTTAGTAGACAAGTTTGGGGTTGCTGAAACTTTTAGATTAAATGAAAATGAGAAGCGAAAAGGGTATGGCGTTGATATCTTTGAACCTGTAGTTTTTAAAAAATTAAGGAAGATTTTTATTGATTTGGCAAAATATGAAATAGATGGAATTTTGTTGCAAGATGATTTTATTTTGAGGATTGATGAGTCCTCCTCATTTTATACTACTAAAAACTTTTTAACAGATTATGATATTTATGTAGATAATAGCTATAATATCAAAGAGTTGCCGGAAGATTTTTTTGAATGGAAAACAAAAGCGTTATCTGATATCATAAACTATATAAAATGGGATATGAAAAAAATAAATCCTAAAATTAAGTTTGCTGTAAACATATATTACGAAACACTTTTTAGCAGTAAGAAAGGTAAAAGATGGTATGGTCAGAGTATTGAAAATTATAATAAAAAAGGGTTTACCTATTTTGCAAGTATGCTTTACAGTGAACAGATAAAAAGTGAAATGAAATTTAGTAATGAAGACTATTTGAAATTTTTAAATAATGTATTGAACTTTTGGACTAAACGATTTGAACCTCCTTATAGATTTATAGCAAAATTGCAAATTAGACATTTTAAAAACAAAAACTATATAGATAAGAAATTTTATAATAATATTTGCGGATTAATTAGTAAATATAATGTGAGTTATATTTTAGTTCCTTTTGAACAATTAGATGATTTAGATTATCTTTGTAATTAATAGTTTGATTTTGATTGAGGTGTGAGATGAAAATAGCAATTATAGGTGGTGGAATTTCAGGTATATCCACAGCTTTTTGGCTTGAATATTTTGCTAAAGAAAGATTGAAAAGCATTGATATTACAATTTTTGAAAAAAATAAGAGACTTGGCGGAACAATTAATACTTTTTATAAAGATAATTTTATTATTGAATCTGGCCCAAATGGTTTTTTAGATAGTAAACCATATACTGTGGAAACTTTTGAAAAGGCTGGTTTGGGTGATAATTTAATCAGAAGTAATGAACTTGCAAAAAAAAGATATATAATGAGGGGTGGTGTTTTACACAAGTTACCAGAAAAGCCTAATGAATTTTTTTCTTCTAAGCTATTGAGCTTTAAAGGTAAACTTAGAGTAATTTCCGAATTATTTATCCCAGCTAAAAAGGATGAATACGACGAGACGATAGAGGAATTTGCATATAGAAGATTAGGTAAAGAAGCTGCAGATTATCTTATTTCACCTATGGTCTCAGGTGTTTTTGCAGGTGATCCTTCCAAATTAAGTCTTAAATCCTGTTTTCCAGTTATTTATAATTTGGAAAAGGAATATGGTGGTTTATTTAAGGCGATGTTTAAAAAGAAAGGAAAAAAGAGTGGCCCTGCAGGTCCTGGTGGGAATTTAACCTCTTATAAGGGTGGTTTGATAAAAGGGATAAATGCTCTTACAGAGCAATTGTCTAATACAAAAATATATCTTGGTGAAGAAGTAACAGGGTTAGATAAAACAAATGGTAGTTTTAAGGTAAAAACCACAAACTCATGTGATAATTACGATATTGTAATAATTACTTCACCAGCATACGTTGCAGCGGAATTTATAAAAGGTTTAAGCGTTGAATTATCAGACAAACTTTTAAAGCTAAACTACGCTCCCATGTATGTTATTGGTTTTGGTTTTAAAGAGGAGGATGTTTTAGACCCCCTTGATGGTTTTGGCTTTTTAGTTCCTCACAATGAAAACAGAAAAATATTAGGAGCATTATTTACTTCTTCAATTTTTCCCGAAAGAGCGCCAAAAGGTTATAAACTAATAAGAGTTATGATTGGTGGAGATAAAAATAGATGGGTTTTGAATTGTAGTGAAGATGAGCTGAGAGATATTGCTTTTAATGAAATAAAAGATATTTTAGGTGTAAAGGGGAATTCAGTCGTTGAAAAAAGTTTTTACTGGGAAAGAGCGATTCCACAATATTATCAGGGCCATGAAAAGTTGGTAGAAGATATTGAATCAATATGTATGGATATTAATAATATTTATATAGGTGGTAATCTGTTATATGGGATTGGGATAAATGATTGCACAAAGAGGAGTATTGATATAGCCAGAGGTGTGTTGGGAGGATAGTTATGTTTAGAAAAACTAAAATAGTTGTTACTTTAGGTCCTTCCACTGAATCTGAAGAGAAGATATCTAAATTAATTGATATGGGGGTTGATGTTTTTAGGTTTAATTTTTCGCATGGATCTCATGAATATCATAATATGCTTTATGAGAGGGTGAGGAGATTATCTGCTGAAAAAGGTAGGTATGTAGCTACATTGCTTGATTTATCTGGCCCAAAAATAAGAATTGGCGTGATAAAACAACCTTTCCCTGTAGCAATAGGGGATAAGCTTGTTTTTAAGTTTGGTGATTTTGTTGGGGACAAAGATGGTATCCCTATTAATATAAAAGAAATATTTGATGCAGTTAAGGTAGGTAACAATGTTTATTTAGCAGATGGGACTATTAAGTTGAGAGTACTGGAAACAAACAAAGATAGTTTTGTTGTAAAGGTATTGACGCCAGGTATTGTTTCTTCAAAAAAAGGTGTAAATTTGCCGGATTCAAAATTAAATATATCTTCGATAACTGATAAAGATATTGAAGATATTAGGTTTGGGATAGAAAAAGGGTTTGATTTTATTGCATTATCCTTTGTTAAAAGTAGAGATGATGTATTAAAAGCAAAAGATATTATTCATGAATATGGTGGTGATATCCCTGTATTTGCAAAAATAGAGAAGTTTGATGCTGTGGAAAATATCGATGAAATTGTTGAAATTAGTGATGGTATCATGGTTGCTCGTGGTGATCTTGGGATAGAGATTGATATGGAAAAAGTTCCGGTTGTGCAAAAAATGATTATCAATAAAGCTAATGAAGCAGCAAAACCAGTAATTACTGCCACCCAAATGCTTACAACTATGGTGAAGCATTCAAGACCTACAAGAGCAGAAGTTTCTGATATAGCAAATGCTGTGTTGGATGGTACAGATGCAGTAATGTTGTCTGATGAAACTACCGTAGGGGAATATCCATTAGAAGCGGTCAATGTGATGGTAAAAACTATAATTGAGGCTGAGAAAATTTATAATTTCAACAGATTTTATAGCTATCACGAAAAAGGGAAAATTAGTAGTGCGCTTGCTGAAACTGCAGTTAGACTTTCATCAGAGTTGATAGCTGATGGGATAGTAGTTTTTACAAAAAGTGGGTCAAGTGCCAGAAGGGTTTCAAGGTCTAAACCAAAAGCTCCAATTTTTGCTGTAGCTACCGAAGATAAAGTGCTAAGAAGACTTGCTGTTTCATGGGGTGTAATACCTTATTCAAAAACTAAAGATACGACGGATTCAGATGAGCTTTTAAAAGAGTTTTTAATTAAGTCTAAAGATGATTTTGGAACTGAAAATGTATATATTGCTACAATAGGGCATCCAGCGGGGGTTCCTGGTTCAACAAATGTGATTAGAACTATTAGAAAGCAGGATTATGAGTTTTTCTTAAAATAACTCATTGATTTTTATGAATATGATTTAAATTATTAAATATGATTGTATTAGTTTTTGCTTTAATTTTTTCTATTATCCCTTCTGTTGTTTTTGCTTGGGGGTTTGAAACGCATGTTACTATCGGTTTAAAAATTTTGGACAATGTATCTTTTTCACTAATTAAGGATTATCCTGTACATTTTTTATTAGGGAATATTTTTCCAGATTTTTTTAATTTATTTAAGGATATTTCACCTTTAAAAAAACAATTAAAAACGCATAGTTGGGAAACTGTATCAAAACTTTTTAAAAGTGCCAAATACCCGTATGAAAAATCATTTGCTTATGGATATGCAGCTCATTTATCTGCAGATATTGTAGCACATAACTATTTTGTCCCTCACAGTATGCTTCTTGTGAGTAAAAATAAACTTTTTTCGCATTTTTTAGTAGAGTATGCTGAAGAATCTTATAATGATAAAAAGATTTATTATACACTGAGATACTTGCTTGATCACGCATTGGAAAATGGAAAATTATTTATAGAAACTTTTAAAATTGATGAAAAATATTTTACTAGACAAATAAGAATGTTAAAAAGTGGGATTACTTATCAAAAAGTTTTTAAATTTGCCAAAATTGCAAATAAGATAAAGAAAACAAAAGTAAAAGATTTTAAAGAACGATGTGATTATTTTGGTGAGCAATCTTATCTGATGGCAAAACATTCTGTGGAAAGAGGCTTCTTTGATTTTGTTAAATATGATCCAAGCGGCAAGAAGCGTATGGATGTGGCTAAAATAAATAGGGATATATTGATGAAAGATATAGGTAAAAAGAGGATGAAGCTGCACGATAAAGAAAATATGTTTATTGATACACATAAACCAGATTTTAATAAATATTAGATTTTTCGTTTGATTTGGATAGGTAATTAGTATATTTTGATTTTATGTATTTTTTGCTTTTGTTATTAAGTGGATTTTTGGTAGGTTTGTTAAGCTCTTTTCTTGGTATTGGCGGTGGTTCAATAATTGTTCCTGTATTAACTCTTGTTTTTAAAGTTCCAATTCATGTGGCAATCGCCACAAGTCTTATTTCTGTAATTTTTGCAAGTAGTAATGCTTCGGCTGAATACATAAAAAAAGGGCTTACTAATATAAAAATTGGGCTATTTCTTGAAACTGTTACTACATTTTTTGCAGTTTTAGGTGGGCTCTTATCTGTAAGTATAAATGAAAAATATCTTTTTATAATGTTTGGTGTTGTATTGCTTATTACAGCTTATTTTTATATAAAAAATATTGTTGGTAAAAACTCGGATTTAATGAGTAGTAATAAAAATTCCAAAAGCTTTTTTTCCGGAAATTATTACGACGAAAATTTAAATAAAAAGATAACTTATACACCTCAAAGGTTAATTTCTACAACTGTAGTATCTTCAACAGCTGGATTGCTATCTGGTATGTTGGGGATTGGTGGAGGTGTCTTTAAAGTTCCCGCTATGAATCTTATTTCTAAAATCCCTATAAAAGTTTCCACAACAACCAGTAATTTTATGATGTCCATAACTGCTGCAGCAGCTTCTTTAGTTTATTTAAAAACAAATTTAATAAATCCTCTAATAGCTGGTTTTGTTGTCAGTGGAGTGTTTTTTGGTTCTAATATTGGAGTAAAATTTTTTCCAAAACTTAAAGATGAAAAGATTAAGTTTTTGTTTACAGCTTTCCTTATATTAATTGCTATACAGATGCTTTATAGAGGGGTTAGATGATAAATACGCAAAAGATGGTCTCTAACATTTATAAAATTGGGGTGAGGTTATCTATATTATTAATTATTTTAGGATTGATTTCATATAGCTTTTCTAATCATGGCAATTTTGATTATTATAACAACTTCTTGAGTATTAAAGAGGTTTTAGTATTAATTTTTAACTTAAACTTTTATGCTTTTTTGTATTTAGGTATATACTTAATCATCATTACACCCCTAATTGCTGTTGTTTTTTTGTTGGTTGACTCTTTGAAAAAAGGGAATTATAAGTTGGCGCTATTGTGTTTTCTGATTTTTTTTGTTTTAGGGTTGTATTTGTATTTTAGTTAGGGGTTGTAATGAAATATTATTGGAGATGTGTATATTGTAAGCCGAGAGAGGCTAAAGTTGCGAAGTTTTATCTTGAAAAGGGTGGGTTTGAAACATTTTACCCTTTAATTAAGGAGAAAAAAAGGGTTGCAGGAAAGATAAAGGAAATTCATAAAGAGTTGTTCCCAAATTATCTGTTTGTGCGTTTTTCTGTAGAAGATTATCGTACAGTAAAATATACAAAAGGGGTATCAAGAGTTGTTTTAGGAGACAATGGTGAGCCTGCAGTTGTTGATGATGAGATTATTGAAGCTATAAAAGGTAGGATGCAGGATGGTTTTGTAGTTTTAGAAGAAAAAGGATTTAAAAAAGGGGAAAAGGTTTTAATTAAAGATGGCCCTTTTAAAGGATTTGAGGCTGTGTTCTTAAAAGAGATAAAACCAAGGGATAGGGTTTTAATATTGTTGAAAACAATTACAGGGGAACTAAAGCTTGAAATAGATTATGATAAACTAAAATAACTATTTTCATATTTGATTGTTTTCCGTTTTTATTATGTTAAAATTAATATAAAACTATTTGGAGGTTTTAAGATGGAAAGAACTGGCTTAATAACTATGAAAGGTAATCCAATCACTTTGGTTGGTAATGAAGTGAAAGTAGGAGATAAGGCTCCAGATTTTACTGTTTTAGATATTACACTTTCCACTAAACGTTTATCAGATTATAAAGGTAAGCTTAAAATTATAAGTGTTACCCCTTCTCTGGATACTCCTGTTTGTGATATGCAAATGCGCACATTTAATGAAAAGGCTTCAAAATACAAGGATGCAGTTGTATTGAATATTAGCATGGATTTGCCTTTTGCGATTAAAAGGTTTTGTACAACAGCTGGAATAGAAAATGTGGAAGGGTTATCAGATTACAAAGATGCTGATTTTGGTCAAAAATATGGCTTACTTATTAAAGAGCTAAGGTTGCTTGCTAGGGCAGTACTTGTAATAGATAAGGATGACAATATAATCTATTATGAACTGGTAAAAGAAGTAACTGATCATCCAGATTATGATAAGCTTTTTGCTTTTTTAGATAATTTATAAAAAAAGAGAGAAGGTGATATACATTCTCTCTTTAGCTTTTTTCTATTTTTACATATTGCTGTATAAATTCGCTAAGGTGTAAGACTCTTATATTTAAATTTTGTTTTTTGATACCACCTTCAATTTGCATAATACATCCTGGGCAATCAGTAACCACGATTTCTGCTTTTGTATCTTTAATATTATCTATTTTATCTTGTAATATCTTGCTTGAAATTTCTGGATAATCAAAGGAGAATGAACCACCAAAACCGCAGCATTTATCAGAATCTTTTAATGGGATAAAATAATCTGTTAGGATATCTTTTAAGAATTGTTCTGTAGAAAAACATAACCCCCTTTTTTGATGACAAGGGGTATGATAAGTGACCTTGTATTTTGCAGTATAAACAAGTTTTAAATTGTTTTCGTGCAAAAACTGTGAAAGTGATTTTACTTTTTCACCTATTTTTATACTTTTTTCAAAATCTTTAGGTGATGTTTTGGTATATTTAGGAAATTCATCCTTAATAGCCATACCACAGCTTGGGCACAGGGTAATAATATCTTCGTGAATATTATCATCAAAATAGGCAAGATTTTTAATTATTGTTTTTTGTCCGTTTATACCATCGCCAGCATGTATTGCAGGAAGACCGCAACATACCATCTTTTCTGGAACTTTTATTTTAATACCAGCTCTATCCAGAAGTTTAATCAAAGATAAACCTATTTCAGGATAAAAATATTCGATTGCACATCCAGAATAAAATATTGCAGATTTTTTATATTTTTTATTCGATACCTTTTTAAAATACTCATTATAAAGTTGTGAAAAACTTTTCTTTGCTATGGAAGGAAGCACTCTAAAATTTTTTTCTTTAGGTGTGAATGGGATTTTTTCGATTTTGTTATTTTTGACAATAGGTTTTTGAAGATATTTCCCCATAAAAGTTACAGTTTTAAAAATTTCTGGATTTGGCATTATTTTTGAGTAAACAAGATTTTTAGGAAAACCGATTCCATATTTAGGTGAAATAGTAGCATTAATATCAGAGATTAAACTTTGAAGATCTATACCAGCAGGGCAGTTTTCAGAGCAAGTTCTACACCCTATACACAGTTTTAAAATTTCATTTGCTTTCTTTTCATCTCCATAAAAGGATGTCAAAATAAGCCCTATTGCCCCTACATAGGTATCACCAAAGACATGACCACCAACTTTTTCATAAACGGGGCATACATTTGCACAGCTTCCACATCTGATGCACTTTAATGCTTCTTTTAAATTTTCATTTTTAAAAATAGAGAGTCTACCGTTGTCCAGAAATACAAAGTGTACTTCTTTGTTTTTATTACTATCAATTGGATAGCTACCAGAAATCCAGGTTACATAAGTGCTGATAATTTGCCCTGTAGCACTTTTTGGTAACGCTCTAATAATTTGAAGAGCATC
Source organism: Deferribacter desulfuricans SSM1 (assembly GCF_000010985.1). Taxonomy (NCBI): domain Bacteria; kingdom Pseudomonadati; phylum Deferribacterota; class Deferribacteres; order Deferribacterales; family Deferribacteraceae; genus Deferribacter; species Deferribacter desulfuricans. The sequence goes on along the minus strand of NC_013939.1, from coordinate 1,360,356 downwards.
TTTAAAAGTTTTAACAAGCTTTTCATAACCAAGAACGACAATATGTACATCTGGGATTGTAGTTGTAAGTCTTGCATTACCTTCGTTGGTAACAATACCTATTGTAGCAGTTTCAGCGATAGCTACATTTGCACCAGTTATTCCCACTTTAGCTTTAAAGTAATAATCTCTAAGCTCTTTTCTTGCTATTTTAACCATATCTTCTATGTTATCTGGATCAATTTTATTCCCTGTAACCTTTTCAAAAAGCTTTGCCACCTGTTTTCTGCTTTTATGTATTGCTGGCATGACCATGTGGCTTGGTGTTTCATGAGCAAGCTGTAAAATCCATTCTCCAAGATCAGTTTCTATTGGGGTTATTCCATTTTTTTCTAAAAATTCATTTAATTTTATTTCTTCAGAAGTCATGCTTTTAGATTTTACAACATATTGTGAGTTGTGTTTTTTACAAATTTCTAAAATGTATTTGTTAGCTTCATTAGCATTAGTAGCTTCGAAAACATGACAACCTTTATTTATAGCAGTTTCTTTAAATTTATGATAAAGTTTGATAATATCATCATAATCAAAGTTTTTTAAGTCATTAATTTTTGCTCTTATTTTTTCAAAATTTAGCCCAGTAAATGCATTTTCCTTTGAAATTTTGTAGTTTTCGGCAAAAATCTTAAGGTTTTCCGATAATATTTTATCGTTTATTTTTTCTCTTATTAATTGTTTTAACATAGGTAGCTCCTATTTGTCTTCAATGATAAATATATTTGTTTCGCAAGGGCCGTGAACACCGATTGTGAGAACTCTTTCTATATCAGCTGTTCTACTTGCTCCAGTGATAAATGCTACGTATCCATCATTTTCCGTTTTTTCTTTTAGAAATGATGAGATATCTTCCAATTTTTTTAGAATTTTTGATTTAAAAAGGATAATATCCAATTTTTCAGCCAAACATGTAGCTTTTCTAAGTAAAATATCTTTAGAATCTATAACCACTGTTCCTGTTTCAGCAATCCCATAATCAGCTTCCACTATTGCAGAACTGATCCCTTCTTTGCCTATATCAATAACCTTTTCTAATTTAAAGGAAGGGAGAAAGATAAATTCATAGTCGTTATTATCCAAATATTTTTTCATACTATCAAAATCTAAAACTTCATTTTTGTTCCCAACCAGTTCAGATTGCTTAATAAAATCATTTAGCATAATAACCTCCAAAATGGTAAGACCATGTTATTTTCTGCTTTTTAAAATGTCAATATTTTTCTGTTGACAGCTTGTAGAGTTTAGTTGATAATTGGTAATACCAATTAGTTAATAGAGGTGTTTTATGAAAACAGTTTTTAAAGAGTTGAAAAGGAAACTTGGAGAAGAGAATGTTTTGACAAATGAGGCTGATAGGGCGCTTTTTAGTTATGATGCAGCCTTTGGTGAGAAGATTTTGCCAGATGTTGTTGTGTTTCCAAAAACAAAAGATGAGCTTGGCTATGTTATCAGGTTAATGAATGAAAATAATATTCCTGTTGTTACAAGGGGAGCAGGGACAAATCTTAGTGGAGGCACTGTTCCTGTTGCAGGTGGGTGTGTGATTGTTATGACGAAAATGAATAAAATATTAGAGATAAATGAAAACGATTTATATGCTGTTGTGGAAGCAGGAGTTGTTACAAAGCAACTTGCTGATGAAGTGGAAAAGAGAGGGCTTTTTTATCCACCTGATCCTGGTAGTATGAATATTTCTACGATTGGTGGAAATATAGCTGAAAATGCTGGTGGATTGAGGGGGCTAAAGTATGGTGTTACAAAAGATTATGTTATGGGGGTAAGACTGTTTGATATAGAGGGAAACGATGTTAAAGGTGGAGGGAAAACTGTTAAACTTGTTACTGGCTTTAATATTCCAGGATTAATGGTTGGCTCTGAAGGGTTGTTGGGTATTATCTATGAAGTTGTTTTAAAATTGGTACCAAAGCCTAAAGCTGCTAAATCGCTACTTGTAGAGTATGACTCGATTTTAGATGCTTGTAATACGGTATCAGAAATTATTGCTTCTAAAATACTCCCGTCTACTCTTGAACTGCTCGATAATTTTACTATTAGAGCTGTTGAAGATTCTGAAAAGATTGATTTACCAATAAATGCTGATGCGCTGCTACTAATAGAGGTAGATGGGCATCCTGCTGTTGTTGAAGATGACTACTTGTTAGTTAAAAAAATCTGTGAAAAAAATAATGGTAGAGTTAAGGTTGCTGCAAATAGTGCTGAAAGGGACAAACTATGGACTGCAAGAAGAAAGGCTTTAAGCTGCCTTGCAAGGCTAAAACCCACTTTGATTTTAGAAGATGCAACTGTGCCGAGAAGCAAAATACCAGAAATGATGAAGGCGATTCAGGATATTTCTAAGAAATATGACATCACAATTGGTACTTTTGGCCATGCAGGTGATGGAAATTTGCATCCAACAATTTTAACAGATAAAAGGGATAAAGAAGAGTTTCAAAGAGTTGAAAAAGCAATTGATGAAATTTTTGAAAAAGCGATTTTGCTTGAGGGGACTTTGAGTGGTGAGCATGGAGTTGGTTTATTAAAAGCTAAATACATGGAGATGGAAGTAGGGAAGGGGACTTTAAATTTTATGCAAAAACTAAAAAATGGTGTAGATCCAAACAATATGCTTAATCCACATAAAATGGGGTTATGATGAAAAAGATAATTGAAGAGTTAAAACAGATAGAAGATTTAATTATTAAATGTATGAAATGTGGTACATGTCAGGCTTATTGTCCACTTTATCAGAAAGATTTTTTTGAAGGATCTGTAGCAAGAGGGAAGATAACACTGCTTGAGTCAATTTATGAAGGGAAAATTGAGGATGTGGATAACATTTTGAAATATCTTGATTACTGTATTTTGTGTGGTAGGTGTGAAACTAATTGTCCAAGTGGTGTTAAAACAACTGAGATTTTTTTGAAGGGGAAATCAACACTAAGAAAAGTTTCAGACTTACCTGTTTATCAAAAACTTCTACTAAAAGTTTTACTTGGTAAGCCAGATCTAATGAGTAGCTTAGCACCACTTTTTCATGTTGGTTTTAAACTAGGGACTAAGAAGGTAAAAGATGATATATATAAACCTATTTTAGAAGGGTTTGGAAATAGATATGTGAAAGGGATAAAAAAGAGATTTTTTACAAAGGAATATGGAGGGGTAAATAAAGCAAATAATGAAAAGATGAAAGTCATTTTTTATCCTGGTTGTGCTATTAACATGATTTATTTTGATTGGGGAGAAAAAATTGTCAAAGTTTTAAATAAGCTTGGTGTAACTGTGATTGTTCCTGAAACTAATTATTGTTGTGGAATACCTGCTGCCACAATGGGTAAGCAGGATATGATGAAAGAGTTGTTAAATAAAAATTATGATTATTTTAAAAGTATAGATGATGTGGACTATGTAATAACGGCTTGTCCTACCTGCAATCACTCTTTAGCTGATATGGGAATAAACTTAGGTTTAAAATTACCAAATGTTGAATTTGTTGATATTTTAATTTTTTTATCAAGAGTATTAAAAGTAAAGGTTGAAAATATAATTAGCGATAAAGTTACAGTTCATATCCCTTGTCATTACAATAGGGATCAGGTAAATGATATATTCTCTTTTACGTCAAAACTATCTTCAAATTTTACCCCTCTTGAAAATCAAAATTGCTGTGGTTTTGGTGGAACCTTTAATTTGAAGCATTATGATAAATCAACAGTATTTTCAAAAGATAAAGGGGAAGAAGTAAAAAAGAAAGATATCAAGATAATGTTTACACCTTGTCCAGGTTGTGCTATGAATTTGACTGATGGTGTGATGCATGTGGGTGCTGAATGCTCTGTGATGCATCCAATAGAAAAGATATATGAGGTTATAGAAAAGTATGTTTCGTAAAATAAAACCAAAAAGGATTAGTGATGAGGTTTTTGAGCAGATTAAAGAGTTAATTATCGAAGGGAAATTAAAGCCTGGGGATAAATTGCCTCCAGAAAGAGAGCTAGCTACTCAGATGGGGGTGAGTAGGCCTACATTAAGAGAGGCGATAAATAAATTAGAAGCAAAAGGGTTGCTTGAGCAAAGGCAAGGTGGTGGGACATTTGTTAAATCGCTTGGTGATGAGATAGTTGATAATGCTTTTGAAGAATATGCTGCGAATAAAAAGGATGCAATTTTAGATATAATGGAAGTGAGAAAAATTTTGGAAACATGGGCAGCCTATACTGCTGCAGAACGAATTACAGAAAAAGAGATTAATCAGCTTGAGCAGTATTTAGCTGAGATGGAAGATGCATTAAAAGGTGGGCAGATAGGTTATGATTCAGATGCTGATTTTCATTCTACAATAAGTTATGCAACAAAAAATATTTTTTTAATCCATATAATGAACACTATATATCAATGGATAGAAAAGATTTCTTATGAGGTGAGAAAAAGGTTATATAACGATTATTATAAACACGATCTGTTATACAAACAGCACAAAGCTATTTTTACTGCAATAAAAAATAGAGACCCATTAGAGGCATATAATGCTATGCTTAATCATATGAATTATGTAATGGATTCATTAAAAGCTATAGTTGATGAGGATAGTAAGAAAGTATGAGTTTTATTGATTTTTTAAAAAAGTCTGTGAGATATCTTGTTTTGGTATTGGCTTTTATTTTCCCTGTACCAAGATTGGTGAGATTAGCTATTGTGTTTTATCTTTTTTTAGCTAAGGTGTTTAGTAGTTTTATTGATTATATTTATAAAAGATGAACATTTGGAGTGTTTGAATGTTAAAAAAATATGTTTTTACTATTTTATTTGTTGTAATTCTATTTGGTTGCACACAAAATCAAAAGAAGAAGATTAAAGATTTTCAAGCTGAAACTATTGGTATCAAAAGGGTGATAACGTTATATGCTGATAATGGACAGATTATTAGAAGATGGGAAGGTAGATTTAATATAGAGAGAAAGGGTAGCAGTTTGTATTTTATTGATGATGATGGAAAATCTGTAATTATAAATGGTACATATATTGTTGAAGAAAAATAATAAATATGTATCTTTAAATGATGATGAGGCCGTTGCACAATAGAACTTTTTTTTATATCACTATAGTTTTGAGATTGCTTCCCCCGCTATTTAACTTCAAAAATTTAAAATTATATATGCGAATACTATACACACCAAAAGTTTTAATTTTAAAATTTACTACTAAATGGCGGGGTCGCAATGACCAAAAAACGCAGTCATTGCGAGCGTTAGCGAAGCAATCTAAGGTGCTTAAGCAATTATTATTGTGCAACACTCTCGATGATAATTATACACTATTTAGGGCGGTTAGCTCAACAGGATAGAGCGCAGGTCTCCGGAACCTGGTGTGGGAGTTCGAGTCTCCCACCGCCCGTTAGGTGAGGTTGATTATGATCTATATAGCAATGTTTATTATATTTGTGGCCGGTTTTTTCCTTTTTTGTTTTATTAATGGTTGTAATATTGGAGTTAGGAAATACTATTGTGAAAAATGCGAAGGGAATACCTATCACAAAGAGCTTTATTGCTCATATGAAAAGGATACTGACAGAAGAAAATTGACTGTAGAATGTACAAAATGTAAAACAAAACATGAAATTTATTTATAACAGTTAACTGTTATTCTTAATTTTGATTTGAGTACTAAAGATAATTAAGTTATGGAAAATTTTTAACTTTTCGTGTATAAGTCTATGTTATTTTCATGTAAGAGGGAAAAGTGAAATTTAGAAAACTTATATTACAAGGATTTAAATCTTTTGTAGATAAAACTGTCATTGAATTTCCTGATGGCATTACGTGTATAGTTGGACCTAATGGGAGTGGAAAAAGTAATATTCTTGATGCTATCAGATGGGTCTTTGGAGAGCAGAGCCCTAAAGAGCTCCGTGGCGATAGTATGGATGATGTGATTTTTGCAGGAAGTGAAAACAGAAAACCATCCGGCTATTGCGAAGTAACCTTAGTAGTTTCTGATGTTGCTGAACATATTGCAGAAAAATGGGGAACTCTATCAGAAATTTCAATTACGAGAAAGTATTACAGGACTGGGGAAAGGGAGTATTTGATAAATGGTAAAAAATGTAGATTAAAAGATATAAGAGAACTTTTTTATGATACTGGAATAGGTGCTAGAAGCATATCCATAATAGAGCAAGGTAAAGTTGAAAAGATAATTCAAGCTTCTCCAGAAGAAATGAGGCTATTTTTTGATGAAATTGCCGGTATCACAAAGTTTAAAGAGAGAAAAAAGGAAGCTCTAAGTAAGCTTTCATCAACAAAAGAGAATTTGCAGAGATTAGCTGACATCATTGGTGAAGTTGAAAAAAACAGAAATATACTTGAAAACCAAGTAAATAAATTGAAAAAATACCGTGAAATTAAATCTGAGCTGGAAAAACTTGACCAAGAATATTACTCAAATTTGTACAAAAAACTTAAAGATGATTACTCTGTTTTGATAAATTGCATAAATGAGTTGAAATTGAAACATAGCTCATTGCAAACAGATTTAAACGATAAAGAGAAAGAGTATAATAGCATTAAAAACAAATTATCTGAAAAAAGAGGTGATTTAAAGAAATATTCTGATCAGTTAATTGAAATAAATAATAAAATTTTCGGTGTTGAAAATGAAATTAAACTTTTACAAAACAATATTGATGGTGCTGGCAGAAGGAAAGAGTCTTTAAAACATGAAATTTCTGAATTAGAGAGTAAAATTAAAGAGTTGAATACGAGAAGAGATGAGTTAATAAGTGCAATTAAAGATATTGATAATAGTAAAAAAGAGATAGATTATCATCTAAAGGAAAAAGAGGAAATACTAAACGAGTATGAAATAAAAATTGAAGATTTAAAAGATGAAGTATCTACTTTAGATGAAAAATACCTTGGTTTAGCTGATAAACTTGCAGAAAAAAGAAATTTACTGATTAGATATGAAACAGAATTAGAAAATTACCAGAAATCTATAAAAGCTAAAGATACAGAAAAAAGTAACTTTGAATCCGAATTAAATACAAAAAAGCAATTTGTCGAAAATCAAAAGAGTGATTTAGAAAGATTGTATGAGGATATCAATATTGTAAAAGACGAGTATGAAAAGCTTAATAAAGCAATTGCTAAATTAGCAGAAGATATAAAAGAAAATGAAAAGAAACTAAGTGATAAAAAATTATTAAAAGAAAGTTACGAAAAAGAGATTAAACTGATATTAAATCAAATAGATAATTATACATTTGGTGAAAATAATTCCGTAGACTTTTTAAAAGAATTTCAGCAAGGGCTGCTTATTGATTTTATAAAGGGGATTGATGAAGAGCTTTTGTTGGAATTTTCCGATGTTATTGTTTTTGATGACGTTAAAAAAGAAGAAATCTTAGAATTTCTTTCTAAAAAAGATATTAGTATAAAGTTCACTTTTAAGTCGAATATTGAAAATATTGAAAAATGGCTAATTGCATCTAATTATGAAAAGTTAAATGAAAATATTTTTAATTTCAATCATATATACAGAAAGTTTTCAAAAAAGGACTATAGAGTTGTTTTAAAAGAATTAAGGGAAAAAGTTGAGTCTTTAGAAAAAGAGATAGCTGTTTTAGATAAGGAAATTACAGAAATAGAGGTTAAAAATAAAAAATTGAAAGAAGAGTTTATTAAAACAGAAAGTGAAAAAGATAAGTTATTTAATCATTTTAATGAGTTGAAAATTTCTTATGAGAAAAAGAAAAGTGAAATCGAATCTGAAAAAGATTTTATTGAAAGGTTATCAAAGAATATTGCTTTGATAATAAAGGAAAAAGAGGTTTTAGTTGCTTCGGTAAAAAAGGCGGAAGAGGAGATTTCTAAACTTAAAAATGATATAGAACTTATTGCAAATCAATTGAAAGAGATTGATGATCAAAAAGATGATATTGAGGAAGAGTTAAGTTTTTATGAAGAGAAATATGATCAAGAAAAGGATGAATTTACTGAGTTGATGATTGAAAATAAAAGGCTTGAAGAATCATTAAACGCAAAGAAAAGGGAGCAAATATATGTTGAGAAAGATTTAAACAGTTTGATTACTCAACTTAAGCACAAGCAGGAAAGATTAACAAAGCTATTAACAGTTGATGTTACTAATTGGAAAAATGCGTTGGTTGAAAAATCTGAAATTTTAAAGCAGTTGCAGAAGAAGAAACTAGAGTTGATTGACTTAAAAGAGGCTACAGAGAAAGAGATTTTAGAATATGAGGAAGAACTAAACAGGTTGGAAGATAAAATAAAGAGTTTACGTTTTGAATTTGAAGATTGTGAAAAGCAAATTTACAACAATGAAATAAAACTTGCTGGTATAAGAGCAAAATTTGATAATATTAGAGAAAAATATTTTGAAACATTTCATGAGCATATTGATGAAAATTATATGCGTTACATAAATGAATCTTTTTCTCAGAAAAGAAATAGGGATATGTACAATAAATATTTAGAAGAAATAGAGGGTTTAGGACCATTAAATATGGCTGCTGAAGAGGAATACAACTCGCTTACTGAAAGATACCATTTTTTAACTGAACAGAGAGCAGACCTGGAAAAATCTATCGAGAGTATTCAAAAGTTAATAAATGAAATAGATGAAGATACAGTGAACAGATTTAAAGCTACCTTCGAAGTGGTATCTAAAAACTTTAATGATGTCTTTAAACTATTATTTGGTAATGGTAAGTCTGAGCTGAAATTAACCCAACCAGATAATATACTTGAAACTGGGGTGGAAATATTTGTTCAGCCACCAGGTAAGAAATTAACTAATATGAATTTACTATCTGGTGGTGAAAAAGCAATGACTGCATGTACTCTTATTTTTGCCATGTTTTTATACAAACCTACACCTTTTTGTTTTTTAGATGAGGTGGATGCTCCTTTAGATGATGCAAATATTGACAGGTTCCTAAAGATTGTTAAAAAACTTTCACAGGATACTCAATTTGTTATTATAACTCACAATCAAAAAACTATGTCTGGTGCTGATTCTCTTTATGGAATTACTATGCAGGAGCCAGGAATTTCTAAGGTCTTATCAGTAAAACTTGAAAATGTTTAGAAATATAAATTCTAATTATAAGTTTTTGATAATTGATGAAATTGGTGAGCTTGTTTATGCTAATAAATTAGATAAAGATGAAGAGTATGACTATCTAATGATAGCAAATCATCTTTATAATGCTGTAAAAGGGTTGAAATGTTTTGGAGAAGGCATATTTGAATTTGACTTTATAAAAGTTTTATTTGTAAATTTAGGTGATTATTTTTTTGCTTTTTTTTATATGCATATTTATGACAGATACGAATATGAAAAACTTAAAAAAATTATAAAAAATATTATAGAGGAGTAAGTATGGGGTTTTTTGATATTTTTAAGAGAAAAAAAAGTGATGAAAAGGTTTCAAATGAAGAATCTGTAATTGATGAGAGTCAGCTTGAGGAAAATGAGCAAGTAACTGAGTTGGAAGAAAAGGATGAAGAGGAAGTTAAAGAAGAAAGTAGTGAAAATGTAACAATAGAAGATGAGAAAAAAACTGATGCGGAATTTGAAAGTGAAGTAGAAGAATTAGTAGCAAAGGGAGATAATTCAAAGGAAAAAAAGGCTGGGTTTTTAAAAAGATTAAGAAATGGTTTATCAAAAACATCAAATAAACTTGTTGGTGGTATAGAAACTATATTTTTAGGGAAAAAGGAAATTGATGAGGAGTTGCTTGAAGAACTTGAAGAGCTTTTTGTTACTTCAGATATAGGTATAAATACAACATTAAAAATTATTGATGCAGTAAGAGATGAGGTTTCTAGGAAAGTATTGAAAAATCCAGAAGATTTAAAGAATTCTATAAAAAATAAAATCTTTGAAATTCTAAATATTGATAATTCCTTAAAGCAGGTGGATGAAAAACCTTATGTGATTTTGGTTGTGGGTGTAAATGGTGTAGGAAAAACTACAACTATAGCAAAGATTGCTAAGATGTTTAAAGACAACGGCTTAAAAACTATGCTTGCTGCAGGAGATACATTTAGGGCGGCTGCTATTGATCAATTGCAGGTTTGGGCTGATAGAGTGGATGTCCCCATTGTTAAACAGCAGGAAGGTAGCGACCCTGCAGCAGTAATTTATGATGCTGTAGTGTCTGCCAAAGCTAAAGGGTACGATGTTTTGATAGCTGATACTGCTGGTAGATTACATACGAAATATAACCTTATGAATGAGTTGAAGAAAATAGTTAGGGTAGTTAAGAAGGAGATGCCAAATGCTCCTCATGAAATTTTGTTGGTGTTGGATGCTACAAGTGGGCAGAATGCAATAAATCAGGCAAAAATATTTAATGAGGCAGTGGGAGTAACAGGTATTGTTTTAACAAAGCTTGATGGGACTGCAAAAGGTGGCGTAATTGTTGGTATTGTAGATGAATTAAAAATACCGGTAAAATTTATTGGTTTTGGTGAAGGGATGGATGATTTAAAACCTTTTGATGCTAAAACTTTTGTAGATGCATTATTTGAGAAGAATGACTAGTATGATATTTGAAAAAGATTTTAATAGCTCTATTGATAAAGAGACTTTAAACTGGTTTTATAAAAGGAGTTTTAAAAATATTTATCCGCCAATAATAGCCAAATTTAATGATAATTATTTTCAGTTAAATAATTTTAGCTATTCAGGTAGTGGTGTTTTTCTAATAGAATTTGAAGGTTTGAAAGATTTAATAAATTTTCAAACTACCTTAACGGATGACATCAGTTTAGTAGAATTATCAAACTTGCTAAGTGTGATTGATAAATTTGATTTAGATTACAAAGGGGTAAAGATTTTTGAACAAAAAAATATAAAAGGGAGAAAAAACTTTGAAATTTTAAAAAAGATTAAAGAGTTGCCTGAAAATTTTAAAGATTACATAGTTGAGAAAAACATAACTCTCAAACAGTTGGGTGTATTTTTTAACCTAAAAGATAACCATAAAAAGATTGTTTATGACTTTTTGAATAAGAAAAATAAGCCAAGTGTTGGGGATTTTAGAAATTTACTTAATTTGCTTTATGATTATGCTAGGTTGATTGATATTGATTTTTATGATGAGAATTATCTGAATAAAATTATTAGAGAAAAAAATATTTATTATTTTGATGTAATGGATGATTTATTTAATTTGAATAAAATATTTAAAGCTAAAAATATCAGGTTTGATAGTATTTCTAATTTTGAAAATTGCATTTTAAACGTGACTTTTGGAATAGGCTCATCAGATGATTTTTATGAAAAGATAAATTTTATGAGTAAAAATGGAGATAAAGTGAAAAATTTTTATGAAAAGTTGAAAAAATATGATTTATGTTGAAAAAGATTCTCTTAACTCATTACCTGTTAAAACGTTAGAGAAAAAAGGTATAAATTTTGAAATGATTGATGATATATCGATAGTTGAAGATTCTAAAAGAAATATTGTTATAACTAGCAATCTAAACAAGTTTGTGCATCCTTGTCCTGCGACAAAAAATTATAGGTGTTGTAACTATCAAGTTGTGGATGCAATTGAAGGATGCCCTTTTGATTGCAAGTATTGTATTTTGCAAGTTTATTTAAATCATGAGTATATAAAAATTTATTCTAAAACAGATTTGATCAAAAGGGAGATTATTGAGCTAAATAAAAGAGGTAGATACAGACTTGGTACAGGTGAGCTATCTGATAGCCTTGCACTTGATAATATTTTTGAATTTTCAAAATTTTATGCAGATATTGTTAATAATCTTGAAAACATCCAATTCGAGTTTAAAACAAAATCAAAAAATATTCAAAATTTACTAAATATAAATCCCAAAAATATTGTAGTATCATGGAGTTTAAATCCAGAATTTATTGCAGAAAAAGAGGAACTCTACGCTGCTCCAATTAAGGATAGGATTGAGGCAGCAAAAAAATGCTCAGAATACGGTTACAAAGTATCATTCCATTTTGACCCATTAATCTATTATGATGATTTTGAAGAGGGTTATTCGTCTGTTATTGATGAGTTGTTTGAAAATATAGATGAAAATAGTGTTGAATTTATTAGTATTTCTACATTTAGGTTTATTCCTGAGTTATATGATATTGTAAGGGAAAGATTTTCTCAAACAATGCTATTTGAAAATAGATTTATTAAAGCTGGAGATGGTAAACTTAGATATTTTAAAGCTTTGAGGCTTTATATGTTGCGTTTTGTTGTCAATAAAATCAGAAGTTATTGGAAAAATGTGTTTATTTACTTTTGTATGGAGCAGGACGATATCTGGGAAAAGCTGTTTAAATTTGATCCAGGTGAAAGAGAGGTTTTTGAAAAAAACTTTCCTTGGTATAAGATATGAATGTTTATGTTTTTGATATAGGTGGGACAAATATTAAGTATGCCTACTTTAATAATGAAACGATAGAATTTAAAGATACTGTTAAAACGCCAAGTAGTTATGATGAATTATTGAGTTTGATAAAGCATAAAATTCAAAAGCCTTACGACAAAGTGGTAATTGGCCTACCAGCTATCTTAGATTATGAGAAAAATTGCCCAATTTATGCTCCAAATTTAACTTATTTGACAAACAAAAATGTTGTCAGCCATTTGAATATAAAAAATGTTTATTTGGAAAATGATGCCAATTTAGCAGCCTTTGGAGAATATAAAAAATGCCATCATGATGTAAAAAATATGTTAATGGTTACTTTGGGAACAGGTGTGGGTGGTGGTTTAATATTAAATGGTAGAATTGTAAAATCAAAGTATTCTTTAGCTGAAATTGGTCATATTGTAGTAGTTGATAATGGTTGGAAATGTTCTTGTGGTAATAGAGGCTGTTTAGAAGCTTATTGCGGTAAAAATGGTATAATGAATATTTATAAATCTTTATCAAATAATAAAGAAGAGATTGATTCTGTTAATAGGATATATCAGTTGGCAATTCAAAAAAAGTTAATAGCAAAATTGACTTTTAAACAGTTTGCGCATTATTTGGCCATTGGTGTGGCTTCATTTGTAAACTCTATATATGTGGAAAAGGTAGTTTTGGGTGGTGGCGTTTCACATTATTCTGATATGTTTTTTAAAGATTTTATTAAATTTTTTAATGAAAAATTGTATCCTCCATACAAAAAAGATGTTATAATACATTTATCAAGATTAAAAAATGATGCTGCTCTGTATGGAGGTTACTTTTATGCGAAGGATATTTTATAGTTTTTTAATTTTGGTTTTGTCTATAAATATTGCTAGTGCAGAACTTAAAGTTTATTTTGGCAAAGTAATCAAATTATCAGGTACTCCTCTTATAAACGGCAAAAAAGCTAGATTAAGAAAAAAGGTTTTTGTAGGTGATAAAATTGTAACAGATGCATCATCTTCTATTTCAATAAGGTTAAAAAATAAAACTGTTTTTGTAATATCTCCTGATAGTGAAGTGATTTTAACAAAAACAGATAAAAATAATAAAAAAACAGAGATTGAACTTAAAAAGGGTAGTTTAAGATCTTTGGTGACAAAATTAAAACCAGGAAATAGTTATAATGTTGTTTCATCAGGTGCAGTTGCTGGTGTGAAAGGTACAGAATTTATAGCTTATTCAAATGAAAATGCTCTTTGCGTATTTACAGAAGAAGGTGTTGTGGCTGTTTCCACTGATAATGGCTCTGTGGAAACCAAAAAGAAAGAGATGAGTCAGGCTTCAAGAGATCTTGCTCCACTAAATCCGGTAAATTTTGACCAAGATGAAACTTTAAAGGATATGTTTCATACACTACTTTCCATCACAGATTTTGAAATCCCTGATGAGTTAGAGAAAAGTAAAAGGTTGCCTGATATTATTGCAAGATGGAATATTAATTATTCAAAATATTTAGCTGATGCAAAAAGGTATGAAGAGGCTTTGAAATCATTAGATTATGCTGTTTTATTTGCTAAATCTAAAGAATTTAAATCGGAGGCTATTTATAGGAAATCTATTTTGAAATCAAAACATATGAATGATATAAATGGTGCAAAGATTTTATTAAACCAAATAATTGACCAATATCCAGGTACAACATATTATGAATATGCTCTTTTTCAGCTAGGTTTTATTGCATATGAGCAAAAGGATTATATAAGCTGCAAAGGGTATTTCCAAAAATATAAAGAGCAATTTCCAGAAGGTCGTTTTATATCGACTGTTGATGTGATTCTTAACTTAATACCAGAACAAAGCTAATAATGAAAAAGCTTTTTTATTTTGTTATCTCTTTTATTGTAATTATATTAACAATCTATTTATACAGAAACCAGTACGATTTTATTAAAACAGTCGATACTAAAATCCAAGATGTAAAATTTAGATTGAGGGTGGAAAAAGAGCCATCAAAAGATGTCGTTTTGGTGGCAATTGATGGAAAAAGTATTGATAAGTTTGGTAGATGGCCTTGGGATAGAAAATTAATTGCAAAACTTATTAATAAGTTAAATGATTACCATGCTAAAACCATAGCTTTAGATATCGTTTTTTCAGAGCCGAGCAATCCTGACTCTGATTTAGCATTATCAAAGGCAATTTATAGAGAACAGAATGTTATATTGGGTTACTTTTTTAGAGATACAATAAGTCAGGAAGAGGTAGAATTGGCAAATGAGAGGCTACCTGATTATTCGATAGAAAATGTAAAACTACTGGAAGAGGTAGATAAATTACCTATAGCTTCCTTTAAAAGTGCTGAGACAAATATTGATGAAATATCAGAAGGAGCTTATTCTCAAGGGTTTTTCTCAGTGTTTCCTGATAAGGATGGAATTTTGAGAAAGGTGAATTTGGTAGTTGATTTTAGTGGTTATTTAATGCCTTCTTTAAACCTTGCAGCTCTTTCTCATTTTTTGGATAAAGAGATTTATGTTTATGTTGATAGCCTTGGGATTGAAAGATTAACGCTTGATAATGTGGATATCCCAATAAATTTAGATGGCTCACTCCCAGTAAATTTCTATGGTAAAAAAGGAACAATAAAAACTGTTTCTGCTGCAGATATTATAGAAGATAAAATTAAAGGATCTGATATCTCAAATAAACTTGTTTTTGTGGGGATTACAGAAACTGGGGTTGGTGATTATCAGGCAACACCAATTGATCCATATTTTCCAGGGACTGAAATTCATTGCACTGTTGCTTCAAATGTTTTACAAAACTTTTATTTGGTAGAGAATGAAAAAACATTTTTTATTGATTTAATAAGTATTGTTATTTTAGCATTTCTGATTGCAGTAAGTAGTTTTATTTTTAAAAAAGGTTTATACTCTTTTGTTTCATTTATCATAATTTGCGTATTGTATTTTATCGTTAATTTTAAAATGTTCGATATTTATAATTATCAGTTATCAGTTATTTACCCTTTTATCTCAGCAGTTTTATCGTTCATCTTTATCGAAGTTTATAAAAATATTATTGTTGAGCAAAAAAGTAGATATTTAAAAAAGGCCTTTAGTAGTTATCTTTCTGAAGATCTTGTGGAAGTGATACTACAGGATCCTGATAAACTGAAACTTGGTGGTGAAAAGAAAAGAATTACAGTTCTTTTTTCCGATATAAGAGGATTTACTACTATTTCAGAAGGGCTTGAGCCTGAGACTCTTGTGAGCTTGCTTAACTCTTTTTTGGGTCCATCAACGGATATAATCCTAAAAAATGGAGGAATGCTTGATAAGTATATTGGTGATGCAATAATGGCAGTTTTTAATGCACCGATTGATTTAGAGAATCATGAAGATAAGGCTGTGGAATCAGCAATAGAAATTGTAAAAAACCTGCAAAAACTAAACAAAACATTTAAAGAAAAAGGGTTACCAGAGCTTGATATTGGTATAGGTATTAATAGTGGTGATGCGGTAGTAGGAAATCTAGGGACTGAAAAGAGGTTTGACTATACAGCGATAGGGGATACAGTGAATCTTGCAAGCAGGCTTGAGGGGTTGAACAAATATTATGGGACTAAAATATTAATTTCTGGATACACTAAAAATGGGTTAATTAATAATTTTAAAATTAGACTTGTTGATATCGTAAGAGTAAAAGGTAAAAATGAGCCAGTTGATATATTTGAAGTGATAGTAAATGAAAATTATAATGAAAATTTTATTAAGCTTTTTGAGGATGCTATTAAAAAATATAGAGAACAAGATTTTGAAAGTGCAATAAAATTATTTACTATGTTAGTGGAAAAGTATGGAGATCCCGTATCTCAGGTTTATTTAGAGAGAATCGATAATTATATTAATTCTAAACAACCATTCGATTATGTGACAGTGTTTGATAAAAAATAACCTTAAAATTGAACTAATAAATATAAATCATAAAGTTATCTTGACATCTTTTGGGTAGGTATTATATTTTATATATGGGAGAAATAAAACAGTGTAATTGTTTAGATTTTCTATCCGGACTATTAAAAAATTCTTATTTAAAAGCTGAAACTTTGCGCAAAGAACTAACAGATGTTAGAGAATATAATATTACGATTGCTCCAAGAATTGCTATTATTTCAAACAGTGTTGATTTTTTAAATAAATCTATCGAAAGTTACTCAGGATTATTTGAGGTAATCCCCATTTATATGGGAAAATTAACATTTCGAGAGTGTTATACCGCTTATGATATAAAAATTGAAGGTAAAGAGTATAAATATAAAATTTTTATTAAATCTTATGCGCCTATAGATTTTGAAAAGTGCAGCTGGTGTGGTGAATGTTTTAAAGTATGCCCTGAAAATGCTATAGATTTAGATTTAAACATCGATTACGGCCTTTGCTCCCTATGTAAGAAATGTGAACAAGTTTGTAAAGATAATGCCATAACTATCGATAGATTAGAAAGTATAGAATATGATGTTTCATTTATTATCACTGATGACAAAAAGATTTTATCAGATGTTTTAACTGAGTGGGGAAAAGTTTATGACATAAATGAACTTGATAAGGTTTTTGAGAAAGTAGGGGAGTTTAATGTTTTAGAAATTGTAAAGCATGACAATGATATCTGCCAATATTCTCCAAAACTTGATTACGGATGTAAAAGATGTATTGAATCGTGTGAATACGAAGCTATCTCTACTGATGATGAGGGGATTGTTGTTAATCATTTAAATTGTGTTGGTTGTGGCAAATGCATATCGGTTTGTCCAACTGGAGCTATGCAAAATGGCTATCTAAAAGATGAGACATTTGTCAAATATTTTCAGACATTAGATTTACCAAAAGATATCTTTGTAGTATTGGGGGAGGAGGAAGAACTTAGAAAATTTTGCTGGGTAAATGATATAAATAAGCTTGAAAACTTAATACTTTTGCCGTTAGATCCTAGATATTTTAACACTTTTCATTATCTATTTTTGTTTGCAATTGGAGCTTCAAAGGTTTTTATCTTAAACGAAAGGCTAAAAGAGAACGAACAGATAAAGTTTAGCAATAAATTACTTGAGTTTTTATTTAAATATAAAGAATTTATTTCGATTTTAGACAACTATAGATTAAATAAACAAAGTGAGTTAATTAATCCACTTAAAAATCTTTATAAAAACTTCAGTTTTAGCACGAGAAGGAAAAAGTTAGCTGCTATTTTACAATTTTTGTATAAAGAGTCAATTGTATCAAATATTCTTATTAAAGATAACATCTTGGACATTTTTGGAAATGTACTTCTTGATAAAGATGAATGTACACTATGCCTTGCGTGTGTAAACCATTGTAAAATTGGTGCATTGGTTGCAAAAGAGGAAGATTTTTCATTAAATCATACCCCTGCGTTTTGTATTCAGTGTGGTATTTGTGAATATGTTTGTCCTGAAAATGCCATTGAAATAGCAAGTGGGCTCTTATTGGCAGATGAATTTTTTAGTATGAAAGTTTTAAATAAAGATGAGCCGATGGTTTGTCCTGAATGTGGGAAAGTCTTTGGGAATAAGAAAAGTTATGACTCAGTAGTTGTCAAGCTGAAAGCTGCTGGTTTGTTTGAAACAAAAGGGACTTATCTTAATTACTGTGAAAGTTGTAGAGTGAAAAAACTTTTTGAAGAGGGAGCTGATGTCCGCTGAGATAGATAACACCAGAATGTTTTTTTATGACTTGATAAAATCGTTTTTTTATACCGAGCCCACAGAAGAGCTTTATGAAAAATGGATTGAAATTTTTAAATCGATGAAAAGTGAAGAGCTATTGTTTGATGATAGGTTTCAGCAGATGTTAGGTTTTTTTGATGAGGTTTTTAAAAATTATGATTATGAAAAGCTAAAAAATGAATACTATGAGCTTTTTGTAAATCCTTTTTCAGATAATCTTATAAATCTAAACGCTTCGTTTTATCTTGATGGTAAAAATTTTGGAGAAACACTTGTAAAATTAAGGGATTTTTTGTGGAAAAGGGAAATTGTAAAAGATGAAGAGTTTAAAGACTCTGAAGATTCAATAGTTTTTCTTTCTGATACTATGATTTATCTGATTAAAAGTAAGTCAGAACTTTCTGAGCAGATAGAGTTTTTTGAAAAGTTTATAGAGCCTTTTTTCTTAGAATTTGCAAAAGCATTAAAAAATCATCCTCAAGCTTATTTTTACGCCAGCTGTGGCGCTTTAATAGATTTTATGTTGGATGTGGAAAAAAGTCTTTTATCAGAAGGTAACTTAAATGGAGGTGCTTATGAAACCTAAAAAAAGCAGGAGAGAGTTTTTAAAGTTAGGTGCTTTGGCCACTGTGGGAGCTGTTACTGTTTTAAAGGGGAAGAAGTTAATGGCGAGAAGTGTTGATACAGCTGAAAGTGAGATTCTATATCGTGAGACAGAAGATTTTAAAAAGTATTATGCTTCGCTTAGGGATTAGGGAGGTTTAATATGGCAGCTAATAAAGTGAAAAAAGTGATTAAAAGTTCTAAAAGTGAATCAGCAAAATTAGGTATTAATACGCAAATAGGAAGAAGAACATTTTTAAAACTTTCTGCGGCAACTGCAGCTTTTGCAAGTATGTCTTTATCCCCAACTTTTGTTAAAAAGGCAAACGCATCAAGCAAACCATATCCAAACTCAAAAATTGTTAGGACAATTTGTACCCATTGTGCTGTGGGTTGCGGGATTTATGCTGAAGTTCAAAATGGTGTATGGGTAAGACAGGAAATAGCTCAAGATCATCCTATTTCAAGGGGCGGGCACTGTTGTAAAGGTGCCGGTGCAATAGATATGGTAACAAGCCCAAAAAGGTTAAAATATCCATTAAAAAAGGTCAATGGAAAGTGGCAGAAAATAAGCTGGGAACAAGCTTTGGATGAAGTATCAAAAAAACTGCTCGATATTCGTAAAAAAGATGGTCCTGATGCAGTTATGTGGATTGGGAGTGCAAAAGTATCAAATGAAATGGCTTATTTGCAGAGAAAACTTGCTGCATTTTGGGGGACAAACAATATAGATCACCAGGCAAGAATTTGTCATTCTACAACTGTTGCGGGTGTGGCGAACACCTGGGGTTATGGTGCAATGACAAACAGTATCAATGATATTAGGCACTCAAAATGTGTATTCTTTATAGGTTCAAATGCTGCAGAAGCTCACCCAATAGCAATGCAGCATATTTTATATGCAAAAGAGGTTAATAACGCACCAATTATAGTTGTTGATCCGAGATTTACGAAGACAGCTGCAAAAGCTACCGATTATGTGAGAATTCGTTCTGGTACAGATACAGCTTTTGTTATGGGTTTGATAAATGCAATTATTCAAAATGATTGGTATGATAAAGAATTTGTTAGGACTCGTGTTGCTGGTTTTGAAGAGTTAAAAGAGGTGGCTAAACATTATACTCCTGAGGAGGTGGAGAGGATTACAGGCGTTCCTGCTAAAGAAGTGGTTAGAATTGCAAAACTTCTAGCTGATAATAGACCTGGTACTGTTATCTGGTGTATGGGTGGTACTCAGCACTCTATTGGTAGCAGCAACACTAGAGCTTACTGTATATTGCAGCTTGTGCTTGGAAATATGGGTAAATCTGGTGGTGGTACCAATATCCTTAGAGGGCATGATAATGTACAGGGTGCCACTGATATGTGTATTTTATCTCACTCTTTACCTGCTTATTATGGGTTATCTGATGGAGCATGGAAACATTGGTGTAGAGTATGGGATGTGGATTATGAATGGATAAAATCAAGATTTAAAAATAAAAAATATATGAATAAAAAAGGTTTTACACTTGGTAGGTGGTATGAAGGTGTAATTCAAGAAGACAAGATTACTCAGTATACTCCTTTAAAAGCAGTTGTTTTTTGGGGTTGTTCATCAAACTCACAATCTCAGTATCATAAGCTGAAAAAAGCGCTTGATTTGCTTGATTTGGTTGTGATTATTGATCCTTTTCCAACTATGACAGCAGTTGCAAGCGATAAAGATAATGTGTATTTATTGCCATCTTCAAGTCAATACGAGACTGAAGGTAGTATAACTAATTCTCAAAGAGGAATTCAATGGAGATATAAAGTAGTTGATCCTGTACATGAGTGTAAAGATGATTATATGATTATGCAAGAGCTTGTTAAAAGATTTGGTTTTTATGATAAGTTCTTTAAAAATATAAAGAAAATACCAGAAGATATAACAAGAGAAATTAACAAAGGTTCACTCACTATTGGTTATAATGGTCAAACTCCAGAAAGGATTAAAAAGCACACTGATTATTGGCATACTTTTGATGTAAATACATTGCAGGCAAAAGGTGGGCCTTGTGATGGTGAATATTATGGTTTGCCATGGCCTTGCTGGACTACAGAACATCCAGGTACTCCAATACTATATGATATATCAAAACCTGTTGCAAAAGGTGGTTTACCTTTTAGAGCAAGATTTGGAACAAAATATAAATATCCAAATGGCAAAATGGAAAATCTTCTTGCAGCAGATGGTGTGGCGAATCCTGGTAGTGAGGTAAATGGCGGCTATCCAGAGTTTAAAGGTATAGTACCAGGAACAAACTGGAAAACTGATTTAAGCCAAAAAACTATAAAGGAAGCTATTAAGCGTGGTATGGCACCATTTGGAAATGCAAGAGCAAGATGTTATGTTTGGAACTTCCCTGATCCAATACCTGTACATAGAGAGCCACTTCACTCACCAGATCCAGAAATGATTAAAAAATATCCTACTTATGATGACAAACCTGATCATTACAGAGTTTATACGAAGTATAAGAGCGAGCAGAAACTTGATTGGGTTAAAAGATATCCATTAATCCTTACAACTGGAAGACTTGTTGAGTACATGGGTGGTGGTGCTGAAACAAGGAGTAATAAATACTTAGCTGAACTTCAACCAGAAATGTTTGCTGAAATAAATATCAAAACAGCTAACGATTATGGCATAAGAGATGGGGATATGATCTGGATTGAATCACCTAATGGAGGCAAAATAAAAGTTAAGGCAAAAGTTTCAGATAGAGTTGATGATAAAACAATTTTCTTACCATTCCATTTTGGTGGATTTTTCATGGGTGATAGTTGGGCAGGAAAATATCCTGAAGGTACAACTCCTTATGCTTTAGGTGAAGCTGCAAATGTTGTTACAAACTATGGATATGATATTGTTACTCAAATGCAGGAGACCAAAACAGGTCTTTGCCGTATAACAAAAGCTTAATGGAGGAATGTTATGGGTAGAATGAGATTTTTATGTGATGTAGATAGATGTATAGATTGTAACGGCTGTGTTGTAGCATGTAAAGAAGGGCATCATGTCCCAGTGGGTATAAACCGTAGAAGGGTTATTACTATAAATGAAGGGAAACCAGGTGAAAAAAGTATTTCTGTAGCCTGTATGCACTGCTCTGATGCTCCATGCATTGCTGTTTGCCCTGTTGATGCACTTTATCAGAGAGAAGATGGAATTGTGCTTGTGAATAAAGATGTTTGTATAGGTTGCGGTTACTGTTTCTTTGCATGCCCATTTGGTGCTCCGCAGTTTCCAAAAGGGAATTCTTTTGGTGCAAGAGGTGTGATGGACAAATGTACATTCTGTGCAGGTGGGCCAGCAGAAACATTTAGTGATAAGGAAAAAAGACTTTATGGACAAAATAGAATTGCTGAAGGTAAAGTACCTCTTTGTGCAGGTATGTGTGCCACAAAAGCACTTCTTGCTGGTGATGCTGATAAAGTCGCAAATATTTACAGAGAGAGGGTATTTCGCAGAGGTTCTGGAGCAAACGCCTGGGGATGGGATAAAGCGTACAATAGAAAATAGGGGGTTATATCCCCCCTTTTAATAAAGGGTGACAAAATGTCAAAAAGAATATTTTTGTCTTTAATAATATTAGTGTTAATAACAGTTTATGCTTATCCATTTTTTTACTCTTATGAAAAATACGGTTTGAAAAATATTGAGACCTACAACACAGTTTTATTGACTGATTCTTATAAACAGATATCAAAAGAGTTTACGAAGGATTGGAAAAACTATGGCAAAACATTTTTAGTTTTACAAAAAAACTATTTTAAAAAGCTGTATTTTTGGATTGTTGTAATTATTCCATTAGTTTTTCTTCTACATTATATAATAATTGGTCCAAAAAGGTTTTCACATGATGGTGAAAAGTTTTTAATTTTCAATGTCTTAAATAGATTAGTCCATTGGATAACTGCTGCAGCTTTTACTATTTTGGTTATTTCTGGACTCGTTATGTTGTTCGGGAAATATTTTGGTGGTGGCTCTTTTGTGAGATTTTTTAGGTATTTGCACGCTCCAGCGGCATTTGTTTTTACACCTTTTGCAATTATTATGTTTTTAATGTGGATAAAAGATATGATAATAGCTCCAGGTGATGTAACTTGGTTTATAAAATTTGGTGGTTATTTAAGTAAGGGTTCAGATTTCATTATGCCTGTAGGAAAATTCAATCCTGGCCAGAAAAGCTGGTTTTGGCTTGCTACAATGGGTGGTATGGTAATGATGTATACGGGTTATTACCTCTATAGCTTTGATACAGATGTTAATAGTTTGAGAATATACGCTATTATTCACAATTTTCTTGGGATGTTGATTTTGATGATGTTTTTAGTTCATCTTTATATGTCACTTTTTGCAATTAAAGGCTCATTAAAGTCTATGATAACAGGGTACAAACATGAAGATGAATTAAAACATATGCACAACCGCTATTATTTGAAGGTTAAAAAATAAGAGCACTTTGTTAAATTAAGAATTTTTTTAGTTTAGGTCCAATGTAATATATTAGGAATAAAATATAACCTACTTGTAATACTGGTTTGAAAGAAAGAACAAATACTGTCATTTCAGTAAAGTTAGTTGCGGCAACAGAAAGAGAGATTGCCTGTGAGCTTGCAGTAGCACCTAATATCAGAATCATTGCATTTTCATATTTTAGATTTAATATCTTTGCTATTATTATGGAAATGATAGTTTGAATAATAAAATAGAGAAATAAGGTTAGTCCAACGTTTATAAATAGAATGGGATGATGAGCAATTTTATCTGATACTTTTAAAACAGAGACAAAAATTATCAATAAAACACCTGTTGCAGAAAAGCTTGGTAAAATTGTTTTTATTTCATTAAAAGTCTTTAAACCATATTGTTTAATTATATATTTTCTTATAATATAACCTAAAATCAACGGAATAATAATAAAGATCGTTAAGCTACATAGTGCAACTAATTTTGTGTAAGATTTTTATCCTCCTGTAATCTACCATATTTCTCAACTCTCTTATTCTTCAATACTATTAAAAAATAGTTCCAATGTTTCATCTTACGGGTTCTATAACTACCATTCATCTCCAATATCACTAAAAATACTACCTTTTCTAACGCTTTCTTATCATTAAATACTTCAATTACCTTAGATCGTCTTTTAACCTCCTTATGAAACCTCTCCAAAGGATTTGTAGTGTAAATATATGGTCTCATTAGAGCTGGATATTTCAAATAAGTCATCAACTCTGGCAAATCCCTTTCCCATGATGCAACCATCTCTGGATATTTATATGACCAGTTCCTGCGAAATATCTCAAAATTCCTTAAAAATTCCTCTTCATTCTCTTGCATGTATATGTTTTTCATATCTTCAGTTACAGCACTCTCATCCCGCTTGCGTACCTTGGATAATGAGCTCCGCACTTTGTGAACTACGCAAGTCTGAAAATCTGCTTTAGGATAAACCTCAAGTACTGCTTCTTTGATACCTTTTAAACCATCTGCTACAACTAATATTGGCTCCTGTAACCCTCTCTCCCTAAGCTCATATAGCAATTCCTTCCAGTTTAATGCACTTTCTCCACTACCACCAAATGTGTAAAATGCAAGAATCTCTTTATGACCATCCTCATCAATTCCCATAACTGTGTATATAACCTCACTTGATACCGTACCCCTTTTCAATTTTAAATATGTGCCATCTATAAACAAAATCGGATACCATTGTTCAAATCTTCTGTTGTGATATTTTTCCAACTCTTCCAAAATATCATCAGTTATCTTGCTCACCCACTTTGGAGAATACTTCTGACCAAGTAAATTCTCTAATGTTCGCACTATATCCCTGGTTGAACAACCTCCCTGATACATTGATATCACTATATCATCTAATTCAAACGTTGTACGTTTATATGGCTCTAAAAATGATGGCTGAAATTTTATCTTTCGTGTCCTTGGTATTTTTACCCCTTCTACTTTACCAAAAATTGTATTAAAATTGCGTGTATAATATCCATTCTTACTATCAGCATTTAATGAACAGTGGACCTCTCTTTCTATTTCTCCAAGCTTTTCTAAAAAATTAACAAACTGTTTTGACATAAATTCCATAAAAATTTCTCTAATATCCTTTCTTTTTTCAAATAATTCAGCTAAATTATAATTATTCATGGGGTATACCTCCTCCTTTTTCTTTTTTATGGGGTTAAGTAGATTACAGGAGGTATACCTCTTTTGCAATCCTTACACAAAATTCTTATACACTACCTTAAGCTATAAAAAATTTTAATTCCATTTATATTTATGAATGTATTTCCGTTAAGTTGTATAATAATGGGTGATAATAGTGGAATTAACAATAAACCAATAACAGCTATTACAAAAGCACTTTCAACTTTTGCTTCAGCTATTCCCGACCATCCAATAAGCATATTTGAGCAAGGGATTGCACCAACTATAATCAATCCTAATGCTAACTCTGGTTTATCTTCAAAAATTGTTGTAGCTAAAATATGAGCATTTAATGATGCTACAATAAAAGCTAAAAATAAAGTTGCGAAAATTAGTTTATAATCTTTTGTTGCATTTTTTATTTTTTCTATTTCCATACTAGTTAACATAGGAAATAACATTAAATAGACAGCAAATATTGAAATAGGTTTAATATTTATTTTTGAAAAGTCGTAAATGTTGCCTAAAACCAATGCTAAAATAAATGAAAAAAACACAAATAAATACAATTTTTTTCTAATTAATGTTAGTATACTAATCATTATTTTTTGTATCCTTTTCTGATATTAAAATACCTCCGACACTGACATTTTCAGGGCTATTTTCTTTTATCAGGATAATGATTGATTCTTCTGGCAAGTTAAAATATTTTGAAGCTGCCGCTGTGACTGTCTTTACAAATTCTTTTCTTTTTTCCAAATCATCAATTTTTGGCCCTTCAGCTGTGATAATTGGCATTATTTACCCCCTATATTTTAATAAGATTGCTTCGACAGCTTTTATTGCCTCGCAATGACCGAGAAATCTGTCATTGCGAGCGTTAGTGAAGCAATCTAGTATTTTGAGGATCTATTACTATGCAAGATCCTCATTTTAATATAATTATTGCTATGTGCAATATAAAATTGTTGAATATTTTTAAGAAATTGATATTTTCAAGAAAAAATACAAGGGGGGTTTTTATGAAATTAGGGATAGTAATTTACTCAGATGATTCTGAAGTTGTTTGGAATGCATTTAGACTTGGTAATTTTGCTGTTGATTAGGGTGATGAAGTAAAAGTGTTTTTATTGGCTAAGGGGGTAGAATGTGAGTCTTTAAGTAATGAAAAGTTTAATATTAAGGAGCAAATTGAGCAGTTTGCTGAAAAAGCTGGAAAAATATTAGCTTGTGGTACATGTTTAAAAATTCGTCAAAAGGAAGGAACAGAAACATGCCCTATTTCCACAATGAAAGATTTATATGATTTAATAAATGAATCTGATAAGGTAGTTACTTTCTGATTTTTAAAATTATAAAACCTGTTGTTCCTGCAATAAAAGATGAAATCAGTATAGCTAATTTTGCAGCTTCAATACTATTATAATCACTAAAAGCCATCGATGCAATAAAAATGGACATTGTTAATCCTATCCCAGCAAGGATAGATGCTCCAATTAGATGAGACATATTTATTTCTGATGGGATAGAAATGATTTTAATTCTACTAAAAATGATAGTAAAAAGGGTAATCCCTATTGGTTTCCCAATAACTAGCCCAAGAATAATACCTAAACTAATTGGAGATAAAATATTTGATAATTCAGATAAATTTATAGTTACCCCAGTGTTTGCAAATGCAAAAATTGGCATTATTACAAATGCTGAGAGTGTGTGAAGGTTGTATTCTAATCTGCTCATTGGATTGTAAGTGGCAATAGATGTGTGAATAATTTTGTTTAATAGTTTTTTTTGGCATTTTGTAGGTATTTCAGAGTCAGGGTTATTTGGACAATCTTTTAATTTTTCAAGGAAAATATTTAAAGATCTTCTAAAAGTAATCAAAGGAATTTTTGGTTTGCTAGGGATAAATAGTGCCAATAAAACTCCAGCGATTGTAGCATGAACACCTGATTTTAAGAAAAAGTACCATAGAAACATTCCCAAAAACAGATAAACCATAATGATTTTTATTTTTAGTCTATTTATTACAAAAAGTAATAATAAGATCACACCAGCCCATATTAAATAGGATATCACTATTTTGTTTGTATAAAATAGTGCAATAATGAGGACTGCTATCATATCATCTACCACTGCAAGAGAAGTGATAAAAATTTTTAATTGAAGTGGAACTTTATCACCAAGCAGAGAGATAATACCCACAGCAAAAGCTATATCTGTAGCCATTGGTATTCCCCAGCCTGAAAAATTCCCATTTTTCAAATTTATAAATATATAGATAATAGCTGGGAAAATAGCACCACCAATTGCAGCTAAAATGGGAAAAAGTGCGCTTTTAATATCAGAAAGCTCACCAATTAAGATTTCCCTTTTTATCTCAAGCCCTATAACAAGAAAGAATATAGCCATTAGACCATCGTTTATCCATAAAAGTAATGGCTTGTATAAACTGAAATTTCCAAAGGTAAATCCAGCCTTTTGCGCCCATAAGTTGTGATACCACTCGGCAAATTTAGAATTTGCAAGAAATATTGCAACAACCATAGATAAGAACATTAAAATACTACTTGAGGATTCTTTTTTTAGAAAATGGGAGAATGGGTCAAATATTTGTTCTTTAATCGTTTTTCTAAACATCGTTAATGTAACTTCCGATGTAATTATAGCAAATATTTTTGATTTTACCAGTAATATTTTTAAATTAACAGAAGATGTTGTGCAACGAAAAAGTAGCATTTTGAGATTGCTTCTCCCGCCATTAAGCTTCAAATATATCTTTTATTTAAGATTATATATGCAAATACTATACACAAAAAGTTGATCCATTGAGCAACATATACGAACATTTAATGAAGAGTGTTGCAAAGACTTTAAATGATTTAATACAAACTTTCACAAAGAGATTTTCTAAAATTATTTTAATTGATTTTCAATTAACTAAATGATAAATATTTATTATTATGAAGTTAAATAATAAAAATCTAATATTAACAATTTTAGCAATAATACTTACAATTTCTTCGTATTTTCTAATAAGAGAACTTTACTATTTAAATAATGATTTTCCTTATTCCCAAGAAATAGTTGCTGTATTTTTAGGTACAATTGTTACCATACTGATTACCGCTATTTTATTAAACAAGCAGACAGAGGTTGAGCTTTTAAAAGAAGAAAATTTGAAATTATTTGAGTTTAAAGCTGATATTTATAACGAATTATTTAAATATTTAGAAGATGTTTTTATGAAACAGGATTTAACAGATTCTGATATAATAAAGTTAAAACTTATCAATCAAAAATTAGCAACAATTGCATCAAAAGATGTGCTGAGTATTTTTGGGAAATTTATAGATATTTTTAATGATGCATCACAAGATAATAAAATAGTTGGCAAAGATGTTGACGAAATCTTTGATATTTTATCTGAGCTTTCAAATGCAATCAGATATGATTTGCTCGAGGGTAAACATATAGAAAAAGAATCTGAGAAAAATGCTATCTTAAAACAGATTCGCATAAATACAGATCATCTTAAAAATTTAAAGATGATTCCTTTAAAAAAGAAGGATAAGTAAAGGGGGGATTTCCCCCATTTTTTTTATCTAGGTTGATTAGTTGGTCTAATTAATACTTCATTTAGAGAAACATGTGATGGGGCATCGACAGCATAAGCTATAAGATTTGCAACATCATCAGGTGTAAGCATATCTACAGATTTTTTATAATTGATAAACTGTTCTGGTAAATTTTCACCCCATTCGGTATCAACAAGCCCTGGCTCTATTGTAATTACTCTGACACCTTTTGAGTGCAGTTCATCTCTTACACTTTCAGCAAATCCTACAACAGCCCATTTTGAAGCACAATAGGTTGATAATCCTGCAAAACCTTTTCTACCTGCAACAGAAGCTATATTTACAATAGTCCCTTTATTTGCAACTAAATCTTCTGCAAAAAGGTTTGTCAAATAAATGGGGGCAAAAACATTTAAATCTAAAATTTCTTTTATCGATTTAGCTGTTTCTGTACCTAAGGGTGCATAGATACCCCTACCAGCATTATTAACTAAGATATCAATACTTCCTATTTTTTCTTTAGTGAAGTTGTAAACTTTTTCAATATCCTCTGCTTTTGATAAATCTGCGTTAATTGTGTAAAAATTATTAGAAATTTCTTCTAATTCTTTAAGATGAGGGGAACTTTCCATTGTCCTAGCGGTTAAAACCAGTGTGTCCCCTTTTTTAAGTAGTAATTTTGCTAAACTCAATCCTATCCCTTTACTTGCTCCTGTAATCAATACTTTTCTTCCTATAACCTTTCCTCCTATTTAGTTTCATTCTTTAAGATTGTTTATTACTATATTTTGTCAATGGATTAATGTTTGAATTTTTCCAACTTTATGTTAACTTAAAAGAGGTAGACTGATTTTTAAGAGTGTTTTTTTTGTTAAATAAACTGGATATATATAATGAGTAATATGAATTTTTTCAAAATAAAGGAAGTTTTTTATTTTAAGGGAAAAATTAGCATTAAATGTTTGTTTGTAATAATTTTAATTGTTTTATTATCTTGTTCTACAAAAAATAAAAGTATGTTAAGCAGTAATACTGACACAAAAGTTGTAAAAATTTTTAAAAACTTGAATGAAAAAGAGGATAACCTGTTAAAATTTGAAAGTAATATGCCAAAAAGTGATTTTATTTTAAATGGAGTGGTTCATTTTAAAAGAATATATTCCGTAAAAACGGTTTCTGATAATGTGACGGATTTTTATATCTTAAATAATGAGATATTTATTTTAAAAAATAGTGTTGTTAAAACAAATATTAAGAATTGTTATGAACTTTTAGTTGAAGATAATGCAAAAGAAATTAGAGTTTCTGGTAATTATATTTATCTTATCTATCAAAATAGGATTGATATTTATGACAAAAGGCAATGCGGTAAAATTGGGAAAATAGATGCTGCAAGTTATCAGTATGATTTTGATAATTCTTTTATATTGTTGTTTCTAAATCGACATTTCAGGGTTTTAGATGTAACAGGTAAAGAGATTTTATCTGGCTATCTATTTAAAAAAATAGAGCAAGGCAAAATTTTTAACAGAAAACTGTATTTGTTAAATAGTGATAATGAGCTGGTTGTTGTGGATATTGATAATAAAATAATTGGCAATCCAGTTAAGGTAGATTTTGAAGAAGTTTATTTTTTTAATGATTGTATCATTTTAGAGAAAAATAAGAAATATTATAAACTTCAATATGGAGATTATTTAGATAATGCCAAAATATGTTATCCTTTAAAAAAGGGTGATTATCCTATCTTTTGTTTTGATAATAAAAAAGTATTCTCTTTTTTTGATAAGTTGCACGATTCTGTGAATAAGATAATGAGTGATAATGAGATATATTTTTTTAAAAGTAATAATATGTTGAAATATGCGGATTTAGGTAAAAAAGTTTACTTTAAAGAGATTTTTTTAAATAGACCAAAGTTAAAAGCGTGTAAAACCGATAATGGATATATACTTTTTGATATTGATGGGAATAAAAGGTTTATTGACACTAATAAATACTCAATTGAAAAACTTCCAGAAAAAGCTGAGTGTGATAAAGAGCTTACTTATAAATATGGAGTGTTTTATGAAAATGGTAATCCTATCATAACAATAGCAAAAGTGGTGAATGAAAATGAAAAATATAAAATGTTAAAAAGAGAAATTGATGAAGATAATATTTACTACTACTTTGATAAAAAAGTTGATACAGCAAAATAATATTTTAAGATTGCTTCGTCGCTTTCGCTCTTCGCAATTTTATAAGTTCAAAGTTCTATGTTCATCGTTCAATGTTTAAAGTTCAAATGAAATATAATTATTTTAATATTGAGATTGCTTCGGCAACTTTTGTTGCCTTGCAATGACCCAAAATGCCGTCATTGCGACCCCGCCATTTTGCAGTAAATTTTAAATTTAAAACTTTTAGTGTGTATAGTATATATAATTTTGAGTATTTGAAGCTTAATGGCGGGGGAAGCAATCTAGAGTATTAAGAAACTGTTAAAATACAAAGTCTTTAACTTATATTTTTAAAATCTTATTCGTGGATTCGAAATGGTTCCTGTTGCTCTAAAATTTATTTTTAACCTGTTTTGGGATAAACTACCTTTTAAATTTAATCTGCTAAATTCTAATTTTTTAGGATTTATTAATACATACCCTTTTAAAT
The DNA here is from genome assembly GCF_000010985.1 of Deferribacter desulfuricans SSM1. Lineage (NCBI taxonomy): Bacteria > Pseudomonadati > Deferribacterota > Deferribacteres > Deferribacterales > Deferribacteraceae > Deferribacter > Deferribacter desulfuricans. The sequence goes on along the minus strand of NC_013939.1, from coordinate 1,329,150 downwards.
CGATTTTATTTTTACCTGTCGAATTGATTTTTACGATTTCAAGTCTGTTTTTATTGTTCTTTATTTCAGCAGTGATTTTATCAAAAGAATAATTAAATTTTTGTATAGAAATATTTAAGTTTGAAATATAAACTGTTGAAGTTAGCTTATTATTTTTAAAATTATAAGTACCTTTAACAGTTAATTTTCCTGAAATAGGGGTGTCTGTTTCAAACAATCTACTTAATTTTTCAAGCTCTGAGTTTATTTGAAAATTGATTATATTTTTACTGATTTCACCATTTATTTTTATTTTTTCATCATTTACGAAGTAAGGGATTTTTCTTTTAATCAAATTTAAAATATTGTGGTGGATAATAACTTCTTTTATTTCAAGATTATCAATTGATATATTAGTAATTTCTGTTTTAAATGCATTTCCTTTTATAGTTTTATAATTGATTGGTAAATTGTAAGTTTTAATAGTTTGCTTTAAGTAATAATCAGCCACTGTTTGATAAGGGAAATGAACATAAAGGTTTAACAATAAAACAATTATAAAAAAAGCTGTATAATATAAAAACTTTTTCATTGTTTTACTACTTCTAATGTCAAGTCTGCAAGAGTATTATCATCAAATCTTTTATTTATATTGAGTTTTGTAATGCTTATGTTTTCAAATTGATCAAGATATTGTAACACTTTAATAATTTCATTTAAATTTAGCTGCTCTATTCTTAAGCTAACACTTTCGATATTATTTTGTGTAGTTTGCGGTTTTAAAGAGCTTATTTTATCTGATAAGTTCAACGAATTAGTTGTTTCCTGTATAAAGACTAGTAAACTTTTGTTTACTTTTTTTAGGTTTTTTGAGGATTTTGTTTGCCGAATTAAATCTGCTACCTTAGAGTATTTTTCTTTGAGAGTTTCTGTTTCTTTTTTTAATTGTTCCGTTTTGTTTTTGTAATAAGAGATGTTCCAATTATAAATAATAAAAATCAAGCCAATTATAATAATCAAGATATATATTTTTTCTTTGTTGGCATTAAATTTCATTTACAAATTCACCTTTAGCGTAAATTTTACTCTATTATCTTCTAATTTAGTGTTTATTATATTTATATCTTTATTGAAATTCTTATTTAGATTATTTTTTATATTATCTAAAGCTTTAAAGTCTAAAGTAGTGCCATCTATAAAAAAAGAATTTCCTTTATAAGAAAGGCTCTCTATTGTCCCAATTTTTCCAAATGATTTTGTGATTTTGTAAAGGACTGGCAATATCTTCTGGTTATTGAGTTTTCTGTTTTTTTGAGCTTTATAAAGTAATTTACCGTAAGGATCATAATCTCCATATACTCCAGCTTGTTTGTATAGTTCTATAAGTTTGTTATTAATATAATGGTATTTTTCTTTGTAGATTTTTAAGTCAAAGTAATATCCAATATTTAGCAATATGAAACAAATAATTGTAGTAACTATTGGGAGTAATAAATCTTTAAAATTTTTAAGGTAAGAGTTTTCTTTGAATATATTTAATGTTACTGATTCTATTTTTATTTCTTCATCTTTAGGTATATTGTTATTTTTTTGTTTATACTCGATAGAATCATCAATTTTGATGATGAATTTCTCTGTTTCGATTTCAGTTTTTTCTCCTTGATTTAAACATTCTAGAGCAGGTGTGCTTATTTTTTTTGCTTTATCAAATAGTTTCTGAAAATTTTGCAGTAATGTGATGAACTCTTGCAAAGGTATAACTATAATTGATTTGTCAGGTAAATTTAAAATATATAAATTTTCTAGCAACTCTTCAGGATAAATACTTTTTAAATAGTTTTTGGCTAAAAGTTTGATTTTACTTGTTTTTGGGAATTTTGGTTTTACAACTTCATATATAAAATATGTATCATCTATAACGATAGAAAAGTTTTTAATATTGCTTAAATTATCAATGCCAATAATGTTGTAATCATTATCTCTAATATTCCCATTTGGATCGATATAAATAATAGTTTCAGAAGTAGTCTTCATTTGCCCCTTCGAAAAATAGTAAGACCCCTTTTTTCCTATCAATTAATACATGATAGTAAAATAAGTTGCCAAAGTTATCAATAGTAATTTTAAGATAAAATCGATTTGATTTAACCGTGATATATGGGATTATTTTTTGATAAACATCATTGGGGATTTCTGCAGCTTTTCTAATGGCTGAAATATCTTTATAAGGTTTTGATTCTCTGTATTTGACTATTGCATCTGCATAGTCAGCGATTTCTGGTAAAAAGTATTTTATTGTATCAGCAGTTGCAAAATTGATATTTATTTTTTTCTCCCCATTAGAAGCTGTAAAAAATCTTTTTAATATATTGTATGTTTTATTATCAAAATTTTCATTGGTATAATTAATTTCATAAAGTGTATCTAAAAAATCATTTTTTACAGACAAAACTCTTCCAAATTTTATTATAGGCTGGTTTTCGTTCCCGTAGCTTGTTATTTCAGTGTCGTTATCCACATAATCTTTTATAAGATAGATTATATTAGTATCTAGATTATTTTCAGATACTATAACATTATAATAGTTAATTATTCTTTCGTTTAATATTTTATTGTTTAAAGTAAAGGCATTCAGATCTACCTTTTTGTTTAAAGGGGTTATACTGACCTCTATGAAACCTTCATCAGTGGGATACGATATGCTGTTTGCCCAGTCATCTTTTAAGCTGTCATATTTATTATCATCCTCTTTAATTATTTCTGCAGCAGCTTTTGCTATTGTATATGCATAAGTTTCTGCTTGATATTGATTTTGCATAGTTGTCACTTTTGAGTATATGTCGGTATTTTTTTCGCTTATACCTAATGAAATTGCCAATGCAGCAGTAACAATAATCAATACAATGAGTAGTACACTCCCTTTTTTATTCATATAGCATATTTCCTGCTGTGATTTCATAATTATGGTTTTTAGTTTTTATAATAAACTTTAGTACATATGCTTTATCAAAATTTTCAGTGTAATCATTACCATCAAAGCTCAATACTTTAAATTCTTCTACATTTTGCAATAATACAAATTGTTCTTTATAGCCCAGTTTTTCATTTTCTTCTATTCTGTAAAGATTATTATCTTCAAATAAATAAGTTATTTTTACTTTTACTCCAGAATTAAAAAAAAGCGAGTTCATTGAGTAAAACGAAATGCTATTAGTTTCAAAACCTTCATTTTTTTCAAATTTTGTATTAGTTAGCGCTGTAATATCGAGATTGATGATTTTTTGGATACCAATTTTTTCCTTTAGTTCCTCTATCTTTTTTGAAGAAGAATCTTTTATCTCAACAATAGATGAAACTAGTGAATATACAGTAATAATAACAAAAATAGAGATGGTAAAAGCGACAAGTAATTCTATTAATGTAAACCCTTTTTTCATTTTTTCACAAAATATCGAATATAAATTTTTGAGTCTTTATTTTCAGCTGTTAAAATATGTTCGTCCACAAATCCATATATTGACCCTTTTAGTTCATCTTTGAAAGTTATTTCGCTGTTTTTTGATTTTTCAAAATAGGTTGAGTTTGGATATTTATCTTTTACTATTATGTATTCATAAGTTTTATTCAATAATGATAATTTGCTCTGTGAAGAATCTAAAATATCAATGGAATTGTTTGTAAGGGAATAAATCCCAATTATACTTATTGCTGCGATTGATAGAGCTATTAAAACTTCAAGTAGGGTAAAGCCTTTATTTTTTCGAAAATTCACATGTTAACCCTAAGGAATTAGATTTGATAATACCGTTATTTGTTTCTATTTTAAAACTATCTACAAACCTTTTTGGATACACACCGATGTAAAAATCTAATCCTGGTTGATTGATTTCGTTTATTTCTACAGTTTGAAATGACTCTATATCTTTTATTTCATAACTTTTGTTATCCAAAAAAAGTTTATTTGTCCCTTTTATCCCTTTTATAAACACTGGTTTTTTGGTTTTTTGAGCATCTAAAAAAGCTATATTTATAATGTTATTTATTCCTGCTTCTACTGGATTTAAACCAGAAAATTTAGCAGCGATCTTAGGAGTGATAAACATAAGTGAAAGTCCAAATATTACAATAATTATGAGTAATTCTATAAAGGTAAATGCACCTGTTTTTAATTCTAGATTCATTATAAAATTAATTTATTTCGTAGCTTTTAATATCTGCATTTACTCCTTCACCACCTTCTTTACCATCTGCACCTAAAGAAATTATTTCGTAATCTCTTCCATTATCTCCAGGGGAGCGATAGATATATGGGTTACCCCAAGGATCAACAGGTATTTTGTTTGCGTCTAAATAACCACCATTTTTCCAGTTTTTTGGTATCGGTTCTATTTCTGGCTTTTTTATCAGTGCGCTGAGCCCCTGCTCAGTTGTTGGGTACATTCCGTTGTCTAACTTGTATAATTTTAATGCTGATTCTATTGTTTTTATATCGCTTTTTGCTTTTGTTACTCTTGCCTCATCTGGTCTGTTTATAATTTTTGGTAATAAAACTGTTGCTAAAATACCAAGTATCACAATGACAACCATCAATTCGATTAGTGAAAAACCTTCGTTATTTTTCATACTGCCTCCCTAAAAATTAATTTTTTATATTTTAAATCAACTTACAATTAAATCAAGTTTTTTGCGAAAGATTCACAAAACTTAGTTATGTTTATAAAGTTTTGGGGTTGATATTGATTGATATAGTGGTAAAATTTAAAAATGGTGTATGTAATTATTTTAATTACTATAGTTTATTTATTTATACGATTTGTATTAACAGGAACACTAAATTTTAATTACAGTGGATTAGAAATATTAAGTTATTTACTTTTTTCACCTATTATTGAAGAGCTATTTTTTAGAGGGTTTTTACAAAGAGAACTAAAAAGAAAGAATTTTTTTTCAAAATTAATTATAAAAAATAAATATTTATTTATTTCAAATGCCAATATTTTTGTTTCATTATTATTTGGTTTGTCTCATTTGATTTATAATAATATTATTCATTCTGTTTTGGTGATTATTCCTTCATTGATTTTAGGTATGATTTATGATAAGTATGAAAATGTTATAATGTGTATATTACTACATGCTTTTTTTAATTTAAATATATTTATTGGATGAGGATGTGGGTAGAAAAAGTATTGTTATTTTGATTTGTTTGGCAGTTTTAGCTTATTTCATATCTTTTACTGTAACTAAATATATCAATTATAAATATTCTAACAAAACTGTAGATATAACATTAAAGAATAATGTAAAAAAAATAAAATCTGAAAAGGTTAATGTAAACGAAATATTAGAGTTAAACCCTTTTAATCTAAAAAAAGAGGAAAAGCAGATCACGCAGGTAACTAAAGTTGAAGAAAAAACAAATGAAATTAGTGCAGATATTAAATTTGAATTATTAGGCTATGTTGCAAACAAAGATAAGATATTGGCATTGATAAAAATAAATTCAAAAACTTATGTGTTAAACAATAAAGAGCCTGTTGATGGTTTTATTGTTGATAAAATTAATGATGAGTATTTGATTATTTTACACAATGGTAAAAGTTATAAAGTAAAATTAGTAGGTGGAAGTAAAAAAACTGAAAATAAGACTGCTGTAAAGACTAAGCCTGTGCAAAAGAGTAAAACTTCTAAATCGGATACTTTTAAAATATCCAGACAAGAGGTGGATAAACAGTTAAAAGATATAAATTCCCTACTTAGGACAATATTTGTAGCTCCTTACTATCGTAATAAAGAATTTTTAGGTTATCGTATTGCTAGAATTAGAAGAAATTCAATTTTGTATAAATTGGGACTAAGAAACGGTGATGTAATTGTGAGAATTAATGACGAATCGGTGGAGAATCCTCAGAAAATGCTAGAACTGTTAACTAATATTTCAGATGTTACAGCGGTAAAAGTGGATTTAATTAGAAGAGGAGTTAAAAAATCTATTTTTGTTGAGATAGATTAAGGGGTGTTTGATGAGAGTGAAAAGAGTATTATTTTTAATAGTTTTTACTTTTATTGCTTTGGCTTCATTTGCAGAAAACTTTGATGCAAATTTTAAAAATGTAAGTTTAAAAGATTTTTTACTTTTTGTATCAGAATTTACAGGTAAATCCATCGTTTATGATGAATCAAAGATAAGAGGTCAGATTACTATTGATACAAAATCAAAATTAACAAAGGATAATTTGTTAGAAATTATGAATACAGTATTAAGTATGAACAATCTTTATGCTCTTGATAAAGGTACTTATTTACAAATATTAAAGAAAAATGAAGTCCGAGAGATAGATGATAGATTTGTAGATGTGGATAATGTAACAAAGAATGATTTTATTACTACCGTCCTTTATTTTGATGGAATAGATGTGAGTAAAATAGCTTCCTCATTAGCTAGATTAAAGTCTAAGTATGGAGATGTGCAGGTATTAAAGGGTGCGAATGTAGTTGTTATAAGAGATACTGCAGATAGAATTTTGAAAATAAAAGATATTATAAATAAGATTTCCAAGCTTGCTGGTAGTTATGAGTTAAAAGCTTATTCTATTAAAAATAGTTCAGCATCAAATATAGAAAAGAATATAACTAAATTTTTTAAACAGCTTCAAGCCCAAGCACTTGTTTCATTCAATCCCATTATTATAGCTGATGATTTTACAAATACTCTAATTGTAGCTGCTAAAGAAGATGATATTAACAAAATAGAATACATCATAAATCAGCTTGATGTAAGTAATGATAATAGCGCACTTGCACCACAGGTTTTTAAACTGAAACATGTTTATGCTACTGATGTGGAAGGGATATTGAATAAATTACTGCTTTCAAATATTGATCCTAAGAAAAAAAAGGTTGTTAGATCTAAAGTTGCTGCTGATAAATCAACAAACTCTATTATTGCACTTGGGGATAAGGAGCTATATTCCAATATTCAACAACTGTTAGAAAAACTTGATAAACCAAGAAAACAGGTTTATGTGGAAGCATTAGTTTTAGAAACTTCTATTGAAAAAGGGGCTGATTTTGGAGTGGAATGGCTTGCAGGTGGTGGAAATGAAAATTTTGCTGGAAGTGCTGGGTTTTTAAATAATGGAGCATTAACAAACTTTCAATCTCCAGTTTTAGAAGGAAATTCACCAAATTTTGCTGCACTGCCTGGCGGTTTTACTGCTGCAATTCTTGGTAATGTTATCACTTATGAAGGGGTAAAATTTCCAACACTTTCGGCTCTTGTCAATTTTGTAAAAACTGATAGTGCAATCAATATTATTTCTAATCCACAGATCTTGACCCTTGATAATGAAGAAGCTGAAGTATTTGTTGGTGAAAACAGGCCTTTTCTAACAAGTACAAAATTTGATGCAAATAATAATCCAGTCCAATCATACGATTATAGAGATGTAGGTATTAGGCTAAAGATAACTCCACATATTTCTGATAATAAAACCCTTACTCTAAAAATTGAGCAAGAAGTCAAAAAAGTTATAGCAAATGCTGGGAATGACTTAACTGCACCTATTACTTTGACAAGAAAAACAAAAACGATGGTTGAATTAATTGATGGCTACACGATGGTAATAAGTGGACTTATTGGGGATGATACTTCTGTGAGTAATAGTGAAGTTCCATTTTTATCAAAAATACCTATTCTTGGCTGGTTGTTTAAATCAAGAAATAGAAGCAGATCCAAAACTAATATGATGGTATTTATTACTGCAAAGGTTATTAATACAAGACAGGATATCGATTTGATTACTTCAGAGAAAAAGCAGTTTATGAAAGTGATTAAAGAGCAAAATAAGAAAAAGTTAGGAATTGAGAGTGAGCCAGATAAAAGATAATATTATAAAGTTTTATCTTAAATTTCCAGATAAAGGGGATTTTTTCCCAGAATTAAAGGATGATAATTCTGTTACAATACTTTATTCTAACGAGTCAGGTTTTAAAAAAGGTTTGCTTTTGGCTGATAGAGTAGGTTTACAGTATGATTTTAGACCTGTTGATAAAAAGGAGATATTATCTAAGCTTGAAGATATTAGCGAACATTTTGATAATGTAGAAGACTTTGGACATGATGAAGATAATAGTGAAATAGAGGATATACTTTCTGCAAGTTATCAGGATGCACCTATTATTAACCTTGTAAATCAATTGATTGTTGATGCAGTAAAAGCTGATGCAAGCGATATTCATTTTGAAAACGGTGAAAATACTTTTTTGGTAAAATATAGGATTGATGGTGTGTTGAGAACTATAAGAACTTTTAAAAAAGGGATTCATGACCAGGTAATTGCAAGAATAAAAGTTATGTCTATGCTTGATGTGGCTGAAACAAGAAAACCTCAGGATGGAAGAATTAATATAAAAGTTGGAAATCGCGGCGTGGATATGAGGGTTTCTATTATTCCCTCAATTAGGGGAGAAAAAGCAGTTTTAAGGATTTTGGAAAAAACAAAAGGGTTGATAACTCTCGAAAATATTGGGATGCCAGAGCACTATCTTAAAAAGTATAGAGAATATATAAATAGACCAAATGGTATCATTTTGGTAACAGGACCTACAGGAAGTGGTAAAACTACTACTCTTTATGCTTCCCTACTGGAAATAGATAGAGAAGAGAAAAATATTGTGACAATTGAAGACCCTGTAGAATACGATATTGATGGTATTACTCAAGTGCAGGTAAATCCTGTTGTAAACCTTGATTTTGCATCAGCTATAAGATCGTTTTTAAGGCAAGATCCGGATGTGATTCTTGTTGGCGAAATTAGGGATGAAGAAACAGCAAAAGCAGCTGTGCAGGCTTCTTTAACAGGTCATCTTGTTTTTTCTACTCTCCATACCAATGATGCACCAACAGCTGTTGCAAGATTAATAGATATGAATGTAGAGCCATTTTTGATATCTTCTTCATTGCAGATTGTGATAGCACAGAGATTATTAAGGAAAGTTTGTGAACATTGCAAAATTGAAGTTGATTTAGATGATAATGTAAAAGAATTGTTTAAAGAGTACGGTATTATTCTTGAAAGAGCTGTAATAGGAAAAGGGTGTGAACACTGCTTTGGAACTGGATATAAAGGTAGGACTGCTATTTTTGAATTTTTAGAAATAAATGATGAAATTAGAAGGTTGATAAATGCGAAATCTGATTCTGAAGAGATTGCAAAAGTTGCAAAGAAATATGGATATAAGCGATTAATAGAAGAGGGTGCTAAACTTATTCAAAATCAGATTACCACTGTTGAAGAAGTTTTAGCAGTTACAAAATTTGAGTAGAAGATGCCAGTTTATAAATATACAGGGTTCAATTCTGAAGGTAAAAAGGTTCATGGCACAATTGAAGGTAATTCGATAAATTTTGTAATTTCAAAGTTAAAAGAGCAAGGTATTTTTGTAGAATCTATTAAGGATGTAAAATCGAAAGATCGATTTTTGATTTTAGATTATTTTAATGGGTTTGTTTCTTCTGGTAAAAAGCTGTTACCAGATGTTTTCTTTCAACTTGCAATGCTTTTAAAAAGTGGTATCCCTTTGTCTGAGTCGTTAAAAATTACAGGCAATCAAGTAAATAATAAAAAGGTTAAAAGTATTTTATTGGCACTGTCTGCAAAGGTCAGTGAAGGGATAAAACTTTCTGTAGCAATGCAAGAGTTTAACGATTATTTTTCAGATGTTTTGATTAATCTTGTTAGAACCAGCGAGGAGACAGGTAGACTTGCTGAAACTTTTGAAAATGTTGCAAGGTATGAAGAGGAAAAAAGAAAAAGTATGGATAAAATCAAGGTTGCAATGATTTATCCAATGATAGTACTTTCGATAGGGATGGGGGTTGTAGGGTTTTTGCTCTCTTATGTAGTTCCTAAAATGAAAAATATCTTTTCTGCGGTAAATAGGGAGTTGCCAGCAACTACAAAATTTTTAATTGCTACAGGGAATTTTATTAAAAATTATGGAGTTTTGACTATTTCTATTTTAATTATTTTAATAATTTTAATAAGGTTATATTTGAAGAAAAACGAAAAAATTTTAAAAAAAATTGATAAATATTTATTGAGGTTCAACCTGTTTTTAAATATTAATTTGTATAAATTTTCTGAGTCTATGAATTTTTTGCTATCTGAGGGTGTGCCACTTCTTGCAGCTGTTAGTTTAAGTACTAATTCTATTTCAAATAGAGAGTTAAAAGATGTTCTTTTTTTTGTTACTGAGGATATAAAATCAGGTAAGAGTTTTTCTGAAAGTCTTAAACAGAGTGGAAGTTTTCCTGAGATGTTTGTTGCTGCAATAAAAACTGGTGAAAAATCGGGGAATTTGGCAAATATATTTTTAAGGTTGTCAGAGTTTTACTTTAAAAAGATTGAAAAAACTTTAAATGTATTTCTATCTATTATTGAGCCATTGTTTATTTTGATTTTAGGTTTGATTGTTGGTTTTATCGTTTTATCAATTATGTCACCTTTATTTGAGTTAAATACATTTATTAGATAGATGTTAAATTTTCTATTGCTTCTATTGGCAAAACTAATTCGCATAGATCGATCATAGCATTTATTAAAGCAACCTTCTTAAACTTTTTCAAATCTTTTATTTTAATTTCTTCTTCATATATAATTTTGTTTTCTAAATAATATTCCCTTTTGGTACCTTTCAGTAAATAAGTATTTGGTGTAAACCATTTTTTACCATCATAAAAAGCAACATTTGTAAAAGTTGTATCTGTTATATACCCTTTTTGACAAATAATTACTTCAGTATTTTGACCAATATTATTTTTTAAGACTTCAAACTGTGTACGATCGACAAATTTATATTTGTATTCTATTTTTTCATCATTTATTAGGATTAATTTATTAATATTAGGTAATTTATATTTTATGAATTCTATTTTATGGATCTGTTTGTCATAAAGAACCCTGACTTTATAAATGCCTGCAGTAGGTGGAGAATTTTGATAAATTATATCTTCTAATCGAATGTATTCAGATATATTAAATAATTCTTTCCTAGTATTATAAAATCTAATATTGTGAAATTGAATATTTTGTAAAATACCTTCTTTAAGCTTTATAGTTTCTACTAATTGGGACATATACCTTTTCAATCAGTTCATTATATTCATTAATTGGGTTTGAATATACTGTTATTCCACCACCACTTTTATAATATAAATCATCTTGTGTCTTTTCTATATACCTTATGTTTACACATGTATCTAATATTTTACCATCAAACAATCCACTAATTCCTGTATAAAAGAATCTTTCGTATGTTTCAACTGATTTGATTATATCAACTGTTTTTTTCTTAGGAGCTCCAGTTACTGAGCCAGCAGGTAGTAAACGGATTATTAGTTCTGCTATATTTTTCTGATATGAGCTTTTTATATTACCAACAATTTCTGTGCTTGTTTGATAAATTTTTTTGTTATTTAAATTTATCTCAGAAAAATATCTAAAATTTGTAACTGTTACCTTTTTAGATACCATGTTTAAATCGTTTCTTAATAAATCAACAACAGTTATGTGTTCGGCTAATTCTTTTTCATCGTTTAATAAGACCTCTTTTGCATTTGGGATACTAGAATCAATAGTCCCTTTCATAGGATGCGTTTTTATTATACTATCTTCAATCGTTATAAAAGTTTCTGGTGAAAAGAATGTGAATATGCCATAAAAATAAAGTTTGTATTTGGAGTTTGATAAAAGATAAATTTCTTTAAGTGATAAGTTTGTCTCAATTTTTGTTGGAGCTGTCAGATTCAATAAATAACTATCCCCTTGTTTTAAGTGCGATTGGACGATTTCAAATTTTTTTAAATATGATTCATAATCTATCGGAAATTTTTTAAGATATAAGTTTTTATCTATTTTAAACATAGAGGAATGGTTTGTTATACCATTGAAGTTAAATAAAACATTATCGTTAGTAATTAAGTTTTGTAGTTTTTCTAAGTAAAAGTGTTTTATATCAAAATCTATTGTAAAGATAAAAGGTATAGACTTATTATAATAGTCATTAAAATTAGTCAAAAATTCATTTATTGATAAAAAGTTATAGCTTTTTGGTTCTATTAATGTTGGATTTTTCATCTTTTTTCGCAAATGATGTATAATATATTGTATGTAACAGGAATTTTAGAATCTTCTGTTTTATATAATTCTTCATATAATCTGCAAAAGTTTAAAAAGGATTGTTTGCCTGCAATAGCTTTTTTTTCAGTGTATCTTGCACCTGTCTTTTTATGAGTTTTTAGAAAGTCAATTACAGAGTTATAAAATAAAACATACTTTTTTTCAAAAAATTTGAGATAAATATCTTTTCTGTTGAAAATGTTTTTATAAAACTCTGCATTTTTTAGCGAATAAATTGAACCAAACTTTGTAATTTTGCTTACCTCTTTCATCTCATTGAAAGTGCCATCTAAAAAAATGGAAAAATAGCATTTTGCCCCTTTTTTCAAATTGTTTAGTAAATCATTAATTGTTTTTTCTGGATATTCCAACCATTGAAGAGTTGATGAACTTGCAATGATATCAAAATGTTCTATTTTTAAAGGCAGAGTATCAATATCTCCATTTATCAGATGAAAATCTTTAAATTTGTTTTTGCTGGAAATTAACATTTTATAGGCTAAATCTAATCCAAAATAGCTTCTTGCATTTATTTTTTCTAATAAAAAAGTCGTGAAAACACCGCTACCAATTCCAAGCTCAAGCAAGTTATCACATTTTGTAGGCGTAATAAAATCGCTTAATTCTTGAGCAACGATTTTTTGTATATCAGCATTGTTGTCATAGGTTTTGTATGAGTCATCAAAGTATCTTTTTATCTGAAGTTTCATAAATTATCTCACCTAAAATTTCCTCAGGTATATAATGTCCATGATTTTTTAATTCAATATAATTTTTTGATTTTTTAAAAATGTCATCAATTTTTACAATTTTATCTTTTTCCCCATAAATTATTATAACTTTGTCGTCTAATATATCTGGGTTAAATGAGTTGATTTTAGAATTTTTTAAGAAATCTAACCCTTTTAATAATGAATCTTCATTATAATTTTTGATTTCTATAGTTTTTACACATGCTTTATTTAGAAAATTTTTTATAACTTTAGTTGGGTCTTTTTTAAAAGCTTCAATCATAATCTCTAATACTTTCAACTTTTTATCTGCTAAAAAATATAGGAAAGGAGCTATTAGGTAAATTTTTTCAAAATTATCTTTTATATTTTCTAAATTTTTTAGGATTATATGGGCACCTGTTGACCAGCCTATTAAGATTTTTGCTTTTGATGAAATCAGTTCTTGTTCAATTTGTTGTAAATTATCTTCAAGTAAAAAAGGTGTAAGATATGTATATTTTTTTGATAATACTGGATAAAGGGTTTTAAATCCTGCCCAACCAGATATGAAAATCAAATCCTCTCTTTTAATTTTCTAAACCCCTCTACAATTAACTCAAGCTCATCATCTGTTAAATCAGCTCTAAGAGAAAGTCTTAGTCTATCTGTGCCAATAGGAACTGTTGGTGGCCTAATAGCTGCTACATATAAGCCACTTTCTATTAAAAAATCTTTTGCTATTTGTAGCTTTTCTCTGTTACCAATTATGATTGGAATGATTTGGGTCGAGCTGTTTAAAGTGTTAAATCCTATTTCATTTAATTTTTTCCTAAGTTTTTTTGAAATTTCTATTAATCTTTCACCTAACTGATAGTTTTCTTTAATAAATTTAATAGCAGCTAAATTTGCTCCTATAACAGCTGGTGGTAAACTTGTTGAAAAGATAAACCCCCTTGCTTTGTTTACTAAATAATCTTTGATAGATTTATTACAGCAAACATAAGCACCAAAAGATCCCAACCCCTTGCTAAATGTTCCCATATTAATATCTATCTCTTTTTCTAGCCCCAATTCATGAGCTAGGCCCCTCCCTTTGCCAAAGATACCAGTTGCATGGGCTTCATCAATCATTACCAAAGCGTTGTAATCTTTTGCAAGTTTTACTATTTTTTCTAAATCAGCTACATCACCATCCATGCTAAAGACAGTGTCTGTGATTATCAATTTTTTTACATCTTTGTTGTATCTTTTTAAAATAGTTTCAAGGTGTTCATAATCTAAGTGTCTAAAACGCTCATGTTTTGCTTTTGAAAGAAGAGTTCCATCTATAATGCTTGCATGATTGAGTTTGTCAGAAAATATTACCCAATTTTTATCACATATAGCAGAAATAATAGACAGATTTGCAACATAACCTGTATTAAATATTAAAGCAGCTTCATAACCTTTAAATTTTGCAAGTCCTAATTCTAGCTCATTGTAAAGTAAAAAATTACCAGTAACTATTCTTGAGGCAGATGAAGAACACCCATATTTTTTAATAGCTTTAATCGCACCTTCTTTTATCTCTTTTTTGTTTGAAAGGCCTAAATAGTTGTTTGATGCTAGATTAAGTAATTTTTTATTTTTTATTTCAATGTATTTTGAATCCCCTTTATCAAAAAGTGGAATTTCCCTATAAAGATTTTCATCTTTTAATTTTTCTAAATAATTTTTAAAATATACTTTATAATTCATATAAGTTTAAGATTGTTTGCATTTATATCTTCTATATCAGATTCTATATCAAATCCTGACACAGTTAAATAATCACCAACCATAATGCCAAAAAGTCCACTGTTTAAAAGCTTTTGTTTTGTAGTTTTGCTAAAAACTACATTCCTACCACCACAAACTCTAATTTGTTTATCTGGTAAAATAAATCTATAAATTGCTATAATTTTTAAAGCTTCATCTTCAGATAAAATTGGGATGTTTTCATAGGGTGTTCCAGGGATTGGGTTTAAAAAGTTAATTGGCACAGAATCCACATTTAATTCTTTTAAAGTGAGTGCTAGCTCAACCCTATGCTCCCAGCTTTCACCAATTCCAAAAATCCCACCACTACAGACAAAAAAGCCTAACTCTACTGCATCTTTAACACATTTAACATCTTCTTCATAATCATGAGTAGTGCAGACATTATTAAAATAGCTTCTTGATGTTTCCAGATTGTGATGGAAACCGGATAATCCAGCTTCTTTTAATCTTAGTAAAGTCTTTTTATCTAAAATTCCAACAGAAATATCTGGAACTAAGCCTATTTTTTTAATTATCTTTACACCTTCAATAAGCTTTTCTATATCTTGTTGCTCAAGTGTTTTTCCACTAGTAACTATGGAGAATCTTCTGATACCATATTTTTTATACTCTGTTGCTCTTTGCTCGATCTTTTTTAAATCGATAAAATCATAAACTGGTGCGTTTGTATTATAATGGCTTGATTGAGCACAAAATTTGCAATCTTCACTGCAAAGACCACTTTTAGCATTAATTATTGAGCAAAATTGAAATTTATTCCCGAAAAAGTGTTCTTTTATCTGTTTTGAGTATTTGGTAAGGGTTTTTATATCATTAAAGTTGATAAGATAATCAATCTCGAAATCTTTAAATGATTCTTTGTTTATTGCTTTTTTATAAATATTATCAATCATAAAAATTCTCCATTGTGTTTTACTTTTGTTGAATTTTAAAACAAAGTATGATATTTTTCAATCAATTTTTCAAGGAGGTATGAAGTGAAAGATTACCCAATCTGGCATCCATGCACTCAGATGAAAGATCATGAAAAATACCCTCTAATAAAAATTGTAAAAGGCAAAGGTGTTTATCTGTATGATGATAAAGGGAACAGTTATATTGATGCAATTTCTTCATGGTGGGTGAATATTTTGGGACATTCCAATGAAAGATTAAATAATGTTTTAAAAGAGCAGGTGGAAAAGTTGGAGCATGTAATTTTTGCAAATTTTGTACATGATCCAGCCTTAAAGTTATCTGAAAAGCTTTTAAAAATTGTTCCAGATGGTTTAAGAAAAATATTTTTTGCAGACAACGGTTCTTCAGCTATCGAAGTAGCCATGAAAATGAGTTTTGCATACTTTAAAAACAATGGGGTGATTAAACCAAAATTTATTTATCTTGATTCTGGCTATCATGGGGAAACACTTGGAGCCCTTTCTGTCTGTGGGGAAGAGCTTTATGCAGAAATGTATAAAGAGATAATGATAGAAAATATTAGAGTAAAAGGGCCTGATTGTTATAGATGTCCATTTGGGAAAAGTAGAGAAGAATGTAATGCAGAATGTTTTATATACGTGGAAGAAGCTATCAAAAAAAATAAAGATGTAGTTTCTGCAGTATTAATAGAGCCAATTGTTCAGTGTGCTGGAGGTTTTAAGATATATCCAGAAATCTATTTGAAAAAATTAAGAGATATTACAAGAGAGAATAATATTCATTTGATTGCTGATGAAATTGCTGTTGGTTTTGGTAGGACTGGGAAAATGTTTGCATGCGAACATGCAGGGATTACTCCAGATTTCATGACACTTTCTAAAGGTATTACAGGTGGATATATCCCTTTGTCAGTAGTATTGACAACTGATGAGGTATATGACGCTTTTTATTCAGATTATTGTGTTTTAAAAGCTTTCCTGCATTCTCATAGCTATACGGGAAATCCTCTTGCATGCTCTTTAGCGGTGGAAGTTTTAAATATATTTGAAGAGGAAAATTTATTGGAAAAGAATAAAGAAAAGTATGAATACCTTTATCAAAAGGTTTTAGAGTATTTTAGTGGGTATAAATATTGTGGCGAAGTGAGAAGTAAAGGGTTTATTACTGCTGTTGAGCTAGTAGAGGATAGAAAAAGTAAAAAAAGTTTTGATTGGAAAAAGAGGGTAGGCTTTCAAATATATAGAAAAAGTCTTACAAAGGGAGCGCTTTTGAGAAATCTTGGTGATATAATTTATTTTATGCCACCTTATATTATAAGTTTTGATGAAATAGATAAGCTTGTTCAAATTGCTTATGAGTCTACAATAGAGGTGCTTGGTGAGTAAGAAGGTTTTAATTCTTGGGACTAATACTGAGGTGGGTAAAACATATTTTTCAGCAGAATATTGTAAGTATTTAATTTCAAAAAGGGAGAAAGTTGTTTATTTAAAAATTGTTCAGACTGGATATCCAAAGGATGATGATGCTAAATTTATAGCAAATTATGCAAAAATAGATGAAAAATATTGTTTTTCTATTGTAAGAGCAGAGCCTCCTGTGGCTCCTGCATCGGTGTTTGAAAAGTTCCCTTTGATAAAAGTAAAAGATACTGTTAAAAAATACGAAGATGTTGATGTTATGATTTTAGAGACAGCTGGGGGGATTTGTTCCCCTCTTGATAAGAGCTTATTAAATTATCATCTTATCAATGAGTTAAATGTGGATGAGGTAATTTTAGTGGTGCCTGATAAACTTGGGTGTATAAGTGATGCACTTGTAGCTGATTATTTGTTAAAAAATGAGGGGGTCGAGTATAAAATTGCTTTCAATGAGTATTTTAAACAATCTGAATTGCAAAAAAACTTTGAAATGATAAATCACTTTACAGGTGGGAAAATAAAAATAATTTTTGATCAGGATAAATTGCTATTTGAATAATAATTGCTTAAGTTTCCCAGATTGCTTCGCTAACGCTAACAATGACCAATTTCCCTGTCATTGCGAGGAGCGAATGCGACGAAGCAATCTTATGATTATGATAATTATCAATATGTTAGTCTATTGTGCAACATCCTCTCATTGCGGATGAAGTGAAGCATTCTACTAATTTAACTTTATACAAGAGATTAGTTTGGCAACTTACGTTGCCTTGTAATGTCTAATGTATTGGTAATTGTTAATATTGGTGAGACAATCTTAAAGTACAATAGTTTTTTTAAGTTTTGTTATAAATTATTTAATTCTTTGACTATCTCTTCTATTTCTTGGTCGTTAAATCCTTTATCTTTGCATACTTCGTAAATTGTGCCCCAGATTGGCTCACCACACTTTACGCAGATTATCCCTTTTTTAGACATATATTCCACTGATTTTGGCTTTTTGTTAACGAGCTCTTCAATAGTTGTTTCTTTAGTTATCATCTACTAACCTCCTTATGAAAGTTAATATTGTTGGATGTCCAGTAGGAAATTTAACTGCTCTATCAATTAAGAAACTGTAAATTTTTGAGTTTTGATTGATGGATGTGTATTTTGATAAAATGAGTAAATTTATCCCCATTAAACCAACTGGTGAATACATTGCATCGTCGAAAGTATCTAAGATCGATTTGTTTTTATCTAGGTAAATATAATTATCATCTGTAAATTTTTCTAAAGCTTTTTTTGTAATAGCATCAGCATAATATAGAAAATCTTTTTCTTTTGTCATTTCATACAATTTTAATAATGCATTTATTGAGTAAGAATAATCCTCTAATGTCTCATGTTTGAATATTTCATCGCCATAATTTATTCTATATATGTGCTCTTTTGAAAGTAAAAATGTTTTTATTTTATTAAAAAGATTGATTGCGTGGTTAAAATAGTACTCTTCACCAGTAACTTCTGCATAGGTTAGTAAAGCATTTACAAATAACATATTCCAGCTACAGATAACTTTATTGTCTTTTTCTGGTTCAATTTTTTGATTTTGTAGCGAAATTTTATCAAAATAGATTTCAAGTTTTTTGTATGTTTCATAATCAGTTTTATCGTTTAGGTATATAAAACCGTTTTTAGATACTATATATTTTTTTAAATCTTGAGGTATTATATTTAATAAATTTTCATCCAGATGATAAAAGTAACCTTCTACCATTTGATTACTTTCATCTAAAGAGTCAGCGTCCATTGAAGATATAAGTCCATATTCTGTATTAAAAGTTTCAAGTATAAAATCTATTGTTTTTCTTGATATGTGGTAAAAAAGAGGATCTTTTACTTTGTCATAAAGTTTTATTAAAAAGATTGTATTTAAGGCATTATCATAAAGCATTTTTTCAAAATGTGGATAACTCCAGTTTTCATCTACACAATATCTAAAAAATCCACCATTGATATGGTCATAAAGACCTGAAAAAGCTATTTTCCTAGCTGTTTTTATTAAAAAATCTGCAAATTCATCAAAATGATAATCTAATAAAAAGTTTAGATAGGGGATGTTTGGAAATTTGTTTCTACCTTTGAGTCCACCATTTTCAAAATCTAACAAGTCTGAAATATTTTTTGTAAAAGAATTTAAATCTAAATTTCTAATATCGATTTTGTCTATTTTATAAAACTGTGCAATTGCATCTTTGTATTTTGAAACCGATTCCTCAATTTGATTATAATTTTCTGTATAAATTTTGTTGATTTGACTCAAAATATTCATAAAAGATGGTAAACCGTATTTTTCTTCTTTTGGAAAGTATGTTCCAGCATAAAAAGGGTCACCTTCTGGTGTAGCAAATACTGATAGAGGCCATCCTCCTTGTTGTTTTATAAGTTGTATATAAAATTGGTATTTTTTATCAATTTCTGGATATTCCTCTTTGTCAATTTTTATTGGAATAAAATGGTTATTTAGAAAATTTGCTGTTTCTTCATCTTCAAAAGATTCGTGAGCCATTACATGACACCAGTGACATGATGAATACCCTATGCTTATAAAAAGAGGTTTATTAACTTCTTTAGCTAATTTCAATGTTTCATCTGACCATATTTGCCATGCTACAGGGTTATTTTTATGCTGTTGCAAGTATCTACTTTTTGATTTTGATAATTCATTTTTAATCATTTTTAAATCCATTTGTATGTATTTTTTCAAACTGTAATGTGGAATAGTCATGCCCTTGTGGTTTATTTTTTGGATAACCAATACCAATTATACATTCTATCAAATAATAATCAGGTAAAACGAAAAGATTTCTTACATATTCTTCTGCACTGATATTATCGTTGTGTTCCCTTAATCTGATTTGTGCCCAGCAACTACCTAATCCTAAAGATTCTGCAACATACTGCAGAGTAATTGCTGCTATTGAGCAATCTTCTATACATACATCAGATTTCCTTGTATCAGCTATTACCAAAACACCTAACTTGGCATTTTTTAAAAAAGCAGAACCATGTTTTTTTGCTTTTGATAATTTTTCTAATAATTCTTTATCAGTTACAAAGATAAATTCCCATGGGTTAATCCCTCTTGAAGAGGGTGATCTTAAAACTGCTTCTTTTAAAATATCGATTTTCTCTTTTTCAATTTCTTTGTCTAAAAATTGTCTAACACTTCTTCTTTTTCTTAAAATCTCTATCATACAGTCCCCCTTTTCGTCTTAAAATTCTATCTGTGATAATTAAAATAACCACAATTTATAAAAAGTGTTGCTAATTAGTCAAACATTTTGAAACAAATATAATTTTTAGATTGCTTTGTCGCTAAAATTCCTCTCAATGATTATGGAATTTGTCATTGCGAGCGCCAGCGAAGCAATCTGTATGGTTTTAGCAAACTACTGTGCAACTCTCTCATTATATAATTTAAGTATTCTTTATTTCTTTTTTAAAGTTATAGTAATGATTATTGATGTCAACAATAAATTGTTTGATACAAATTAATTTGTGTGGTAAAATTTAATATGAATTGTAAAAAATTTGTTTTAATTTTTTTAATCTTCTTTGTTATTTTCGTGAATGTTGGTTTTACTAATGACAAAGTATTAACCGTTGGGGTATGGAACAATCCAAATCTATCAATAATAAAAGATAGTGAGATATCTGGTTTTGTCGTTGATATTTTTAAGTATATAGCAGAAAAAAATGATATTAAATATAAATTTGTTGCTGGAAAATGGGCTAATCTTTATAGCGATTTAGTAAATGGTGAGATAGATGTATTAATTCCAATTGCATATTCAGATACAAGACTAAAATATATGAAATTTACTGACTACAACTATCCTGTTTTTATGAATTGGGGAGTTATTATTTCAAAATCTAAGAATATCAAAACAATAACAGATTTAAAGGGCAAAAGAATAGCTATTGTTAAAAATGATATTTTTTATACTGGCACTTTTGGTATGGAAACTTATTTAAAGCTTTACAACATTGATTATAAACCTGTTAGTGTGTCAAGTTATGAAGAAGTCTTAAATTTAGTAAAAAGTGGTGATGTGGATGCAGGGCTTATTGCTAGAAATTTTTATAACTATATAAATGATAGAAGTATTTATGAAACATTTTTAGCGTTTCAACCAGTTAGAATCGTTTTTGCTTTTAATAAAAAAATTAATGATAACATTGTTAATTTATTTGATAAAGAATTGCAAAATCTTATTAATGATAAAAGTTCAATTTATTATGTAAAATACAATCATTATTTTCATAATGGCAGCTTACATAAAAAATATGTGATAGTAATATATTTAGCATTAATAATTACTTCTATTTTGTTTTTATTAATTGTCATTTTGCGCAAGATTATAAAAGATAGAACATCAAAGTTAATAGATATTAACAAAAGGCTTACTACCATTTTGTCCGCTACCCCAGATTTGATTTTATTAATTGCAGAAGATGGCGAATACCTAGAAGTATTAACAAGTAATGAAGAGTTATTGGCTGATTTTAGAGATAATTTGTTGGGTAAAAAGGTAAAGGATGTAATACAAGGTAGTGTAGCTGATAAAATTATGAATATTATACAAAAGGCATTGGATACTAATGAAATACAGATATTTAGATATGAGTTGGATGTAATTGGGGGTAAAAGGTTTTTTGAAGGCAGAGTAAAACCGATAGATTTGGGTTATAAAAAAAGAACTGTATTGTGGTATGCAATTGATATTACAGAAACAGAAAAAATCTTGAGAGAACTTCAAGTTGAGAAGGAAAAATTAAATTCTATTTTAAAGTCGGTATCAGAAGGTGTTGTAGTTATTGATAGAAATAAAAAGATAATATTTGCAAATAAAAGCGCCTGTGAAATCTTGGAAATTGATGAATGTGTTGGTAAATCGTTTGATGATGTAATAAGGTTATATAAAGATGAAGAGAGGGTTTTTCTACCTCTTGATGATATCTTTAATAAAGGTATCAATTTTGAAATTGGGAAAGATTATAAAATCAAAACTTCTAAAAACAATGAAAAATATATTGACGATAGTTTGTCGCCACTTTTTGATTCTGAGAGTAAAATAGCAGGGGCAGTTTTTGTTTTTGCAGATATTACGGACAAAATGATATATGAAAGAGAAGTCTTAAAATCTGATAAAATAGATACTTTAGGTAGGTTTGCAGCTGGACTGGCTCACGATTTTAATAATTATTTATCCATAATAAAAAATTATAATTATTTGATTTTGCAAAAAGAAAACTTGGATGATGAGATAATGAGTATTGCAAAAAATATTGATGCAACTATTGAAAAAAGTATAGGTATTACAAAACAACTTTTAACATTTGCAAAAGGTGGAGAGCCGGTCAAAGAGTTGATTGACCTGAATGAAGTGATTAAAGAGGCTATAAGTTTATCTCTTAGTGGTACAGGTATTCAATACAATATAAATTTTGAAGATGATAAATTTATTGTTTATGCTGATAAAGGTCAGATTGTGCAGGTTTTTGTCAATTTGTTTGTCAATGCAAAAGATGCTATGCAAAATAATGGTAAAATAGAAGTAAATATAAGAAATATTTCATTGCAAAAAGAGAATATTCTAAATTTATCACCTGGCGAATATGTTGAAATAAGGGTTAGGGATACTGGGCCTGGAATCAGTGAAGTGTTAATGAGTAAAATTTTTGATCCTTATTTTACAACAAAAGAGCATGGTAATGGGCTCGGTTTGGCTATTTGTTATTCCGTTTTGAAAAGACATGGTGGCACAATTTATTTAAACAGAGAATATAAAAACGGAGCTGAGTTTGTAATACTTTTGCAAAAGGTTAAAGAAGTAAAAACCCAAGTGTTTAAGAATGAAAATATTATTGAAACGGACAAAAAGTTAAAAATACTTTATATGGATGATGAATATATGTTAAGAGATTCTTTTAAGATTTTATTAGAAAGTATGGGGCATGAAGTAATTACTGTTTCAAAAGGGGAAGAAGCTATTGAGGCAATAAAAAAAGATAATTTTGATGTAATTATTCTTGATTTGACCATTGTGGGAGGTATGGGAGGAGTAGATACAGCAAAGGAGATAAGAAAAATAAAGCCTGATGCATATATTGTGGTGACAAGTGGTTATTCTGATACTGGAGCAGTTGCAAATTATAGTGATTTTGGCTTTGATAACTATTTTTTAAAACCTTTTAAAGTAGAAGAGTTAAAAAAGATACTTTCTGAATCAATAAAAAGATAATTTTAACAAATTTGTTATTTTCAAATATTTATTTTCATAAAAGTAAAATTTTCATTATCACATTGAGTAATAATCTATGTGTTTTATAGATTGCTTCGCTAACGCTCGCAAAGACAATATTTTTGGGGTCATTGTAAGGCAACATAAGTTGCCCGGTTTTTCATTCAATTAACTATAAGATTGCTTCACTGCTTACGCAATGACCAATTTCTCAGTCATTGCGAGGAGCTAAAGCGACAAAGCAATCTGTAAAGTTGCACTATTTTATTGTTCAATGTTCTCAATTTTAAGTTAAATTATTAACCAATAGTTTTAGGTTAAATTATATTTGACTTTTTTTAGTAAATATCATATTTTTTATGGCTGTTATGAAAAATTTTTTAATGGGAAATGAATTAATTGCACTTGCTGCTTATAATGCAGGAGTTAGGTCAGCATACGCTTATCCTGGAACTCCTTCCAGTGAAATTCTCGAATATTTCAGTAAGATTTCTGATGAAGTGTATGCTCAATGGTCTATCAATGAAAAAATCGCTTTAGAATTGGCTGGTGCTGAGGCTATTTCTGGTAAATATGTTTTATGTAGTATGAAACAGGTTGGTCTTAATGTGGCAGCCGATCCGTTTTTCTCCATTGCTTATACTGGTGTAAAAGGTGCATTAGTAATTGCATCTGCTGATGATCCCGGCCCTTATAGTTCTCAGACAGAGCAAGATAGCAGAATGTATGCAATGTCAGCCAAATTACCAGTTTTTGACCCGATAAATCCTGAGGATGCTTATTTTCTTACAAAAAAGGCTGTAGATTTATCTCATAAATATGAAATTCCTGTGATGATTAGACCTGTTATGCGTGTATGTCACTCAAGACAGTCGATAGATGTAGATATTGAAAAAAATAATTTAATTATTTCTAACTCTTTTGAAAAAGATACTGCAAGATGGGCTGCTACACCAAAATTTCGTAAGCAATTACATAGTATTTTAAATCAAAAATTAAAAGATATCTCAAATAAATATTACAAAGAGTTTAAAATTAATAAAAAGAGTGATTTTGCTGTTGTTGGTTCAGGTTACTCTTTTGCTATGGCAATGGATATAGTAGCTGAAGACGGACTAAATATAGATTTATACAAACTTGATTTACCTTTTCCACTTTCTGATGAGCTTATAAAAAGCTTATTGGAGGAGTATGAAAAAATTCTTGTTATTGAAGAAACGCAACCAGTTATTGAAATGCAATTTGCAAGAAGAGATAAGGTGTTTGGTAGATTAAACGATTTTATTACAAATATGGGTGAATTAACTTACCAATATTTACAATCAAAGTTGTATCAATTTCTTGGCAAACAAAACGAGATAGAAGAGTTTGATGTAAATGTTAAAAGTGCAAAACCAAGACTATGCCCTGGCTGTGGCCATAGACCAGCATTTTATGCTATTAAAAAAGTTGCGAAAAACAGAGGTATTTTTCCTGGTGATATCGGTTGTTATACATTGGGTGTTAATTTGGAAGCTGTGGATACATGTATCTGTATGGGAGCCTCCGTTACTTTTGCAGAAGGGTTAAAAAGAGCAAATAATGACAAGGTGGTTATAGCTACAATTGGTGATTCTACATTTTTTCATACTGGAGTTCCTGCTTTGATAAATGCAGTGGCAAATGATTCTAAGATTGTATTAGCAATTCTTGATAATGAAACTACTGCTATGACAGGATTTCAACCTGTGCCCCATAAACATAAAAAAATATCCATTGAAAGAGTAGTAAAAGGGTGTGGTGTTGATTTTTGCAAAACTATTGATCCTTATGATTTTGATGGGAGTATAAGGTTATTAAATGAAGCAATTGAGTATTCTGAAAAGAATAGTACCCCTGCAGTAGTTATTTTTAAACACCCATGTATCACAAAAATTAAGTATAAAGGTAAGAAAAAAGTAGTTATTACAGATAAATGTAAAAATTGTAAAATCTGTTATGAAAAATTTGAGTGTCCAGCCATCTTCGAAGACAAGCTTGCAAATGCAGCAAAAATTGATGAATTATTATGTGTTAATTGTGGTGTTTGTATGTCAGTATGCCCATTTGATGCTATTGCTTATGTTGATGAGGTAGATGATGAGGTTTAACTGTTTAATTTGTGGAAAAGGTGGGCAAGGGGTTATCACTTTAAATAGAACTATAGGAAATATTTTATCTTTATTAGGATACAAAGTGATTTCTGCAGAAACACATGGGATGGCAATGAGAGGTGGTAGTGTAAGCACTTTTTTAAAATGTGGTGAATTTAAAAGTGCAGGTTTTGGCTATAATCAGGCTGACTACATAATTTCTACAGATTATGAAGAATATTTAAATAACAAGCATTACTTAAAAAATGATGGGTATAATATTGTTAATACTGATAAAAATAATAAAAATAATAATGGGGTATTTTTTGATGCAACTAAATTATCTTTAAAAATTTTTAAATCGCCTAAATATGCAAACTATTTCTTATTGTTTATATTTTTTAGCTTATTAGGAAAAATAGATTTAATAGATGTAAAAAACATTTTGATAAATCAAAAGCTTTTAGATGAAAATAAATATACTTTAATACTCAAGGAGTTGAAAGATGTTATCTGATTTACAACTCGAATTATTAAATAAAACTATTTATAGAATAAAGAAAAATAATCCATTTTATTTTGAAAGGCTTAATGTTAACTCTGAGATTAAAAGTTATGATGATTTTATAAAATTGCCTTTTATTACAAAGGATGATTTGAGAAATGGTTACCCTTTCGGTTTTGCTTGTGCAGATAGAAAAGATTTTATGAGAATGCACATGAGCAGTGGAACTACAGGTACACCTATTATCAACCCTATGACTCAAAATGATATAAATCAATGGGCAGAAATAATGGCTCGTTGTTATAAAACCGCAACTGTTACCAGTGAGGATACAATTCAGATTACACCATCTTTTGGTTTGTTTAACGGTGGTTTTGGTTTTCATTATGGAGCAGAAAAGATTAAAGCTTTTGTAATACCCATTGGGCCAGGTAGATCTCATTTGCAGCTTAAATTTATGAAAGAGTTAGAATCAACTGTTTTGTGCGCTATAGCATCTTACCCATTAAGATTAATTGAAATAGCCGAAGATGAAGGTTTTGATTTTAAAAAGAATTCGAAGCTGAGGGTGGGGATATTTGGTGCAGAAGTTTGGTCTAATGAGATGAGGAAAAGGATTGAATATATTATGGGGATAGAAACTTTTGATATTATTGGTATGACAGAGACAGGTGGTGTTGGCTTAGGTATTGATTGTATAAAACATGATGGCATACATGTTTGGGATGATCATTATATTGTAGAAATTATCGATCCTGTTACATGTGAACCTGTTGAGGATGGTATTGAAGGTGAAATGGTGGTCACTACTTTGACAAGAGAAGGGCTACCTTTGATTAGATACAGAACGAGGGATATTACGAAAATCGTTAGTAGAGAAAAGTGTGATTGTGGATTACATACCATAAAGGTCGGGAGAATAAAGGGTAGAACTGACGATATGCTTAAAATAAAAGGGGTTAACTTTTATCCATCTCAGATAGAGTCCATTTTACTCCAGTTTAACGAAT
This sequence comes from Deferribacter desulfuricans SSM1, assembly GCF_000010985.1. Lineage (NCBI taxonomy): Bacteria > Pseudomonadati > Deferribacterota > Deferribacteres > Deferribacterales > Deferribacteraceae > Deferribacter > Deferribacter desulfuricans. Next base: position 1,302,224 of record NC_013939.1, on the reverse strand, counting down.
TATCGATGGAGTATGTTATTATTTTAGAAGACAAAAAGGGGAAAGATAGTGTCACTTTAAAAGTAGAAAGGGAAAACGGTTTTAATGATGATATTTTTGATAAGGTTTATACAAAACTGTACGACTTTTTAGGGTTTCATCTAAACCTTGAAATTGTAGAAAAAGGTGCTATTGAAAGAAGTCAAGGTAAGGCTAAGAGGGTAATTGATTTAAGAGGTAAATGATAAGTTGGTCAAATATCTTATATTTCTTGTTATTGGAGTTTTATTTGGTTATTTCATCGGATCTAAAAGAGAGCCTAAATACAATAAGTATGTTTTAAATATCACTGTATTGATTTTACTTTATTTTATGGGTGTAAGTATAGGAAAAGATCCTAAACTGATGGATAAAATATCGATGTTTGGTTATACATCTTTGATTATAAGCTTATTTACTGTAGTATTTAGTGTAATAGTTGTAGCTGTGCTAATGAGGATTTTTAAAAAATGATTTTTTTGATGATAATTGCTGTGATTTGTGGTGTTTTGTTTGCACAGTTTGGATTTTTACCCACATTTTTAACAGAATACTCTGGAAATATAACTGATTATTCATTGTATTTGCTGCTTTTATTGATTGGTTATGATATAGGCAGAGATAAAGAATCTATCATGAAGCTTGTTTCTGCTGATAGATATGCTTTTTTAGTCCCTTTTGGAACAATTGTTGGTACATTGGTAGGAGGTTTTGTGGCTTCTTTTTTTCTTGCAATCAGCGTAAAAGATTCTCTTGCTATTGCAGCTGGTTTTGGGTGGTATTCCCTTTCTGCTGTTATAATTGCAAAGATGAAAAGTGCCGATTTGGGCTCAATAGCATTTTTATCAAATGTTAGCAGGGAAATAATCAGTATAATGCTTGTTCCATATCTTGCTAAATATGTTGACCCTTATGTGTCTATTGCTCCAGGTGGTGCTACTACTATGGATACCACTTTGCCTATTATAGAAAAATATGCAGGAAGTAGTGCTGCGATCGTTGCCTTTATCAATGGTTTTATTCTTAGCGCACTTGTCCCAATTTTAGTCCCTTTTATTTTAAATTTTTAATTGCAAAATTTTAAATTTAATACTAAATGGATTTACTTCAATAATGCAAAAATATGTATATCGATAATATTTTGTTATATTTTGCTTTGAAGTGTAATTATAAAAAATAGAGGTTGATTATGGATTATGGGATAAAGATATGGGGTGGCTACGATTTTATTATTGAGGATGGTAAAGTTGTCATTAATGAAGGTAACAGGCCTGCAATTATTGATATTGTTAAAGATGTGAGAGAGCAGGGGTTTAAAGGGCCAGTTCTGTTTAGATTTCCTCATATTCTCAAAAAGCATGTTAACTCACTTTTTAATAAATTTAATAAGTACATAAAAGAGTATGAATATTCTGGAAAATTTTCATCGGTATTTCCATTGAAGGTAAATCAGTATCCAAATTTTGTTAAATATTTGATGGAGAAAACAAAGGGGAAAAATTACGGATTAGAAGCTGGTAGTAAACCCGAGCTCATAATTGCCATGAGCTATGTTAATGAAAAGTGTTCGATAGTTGTAAACGGTTTTAAAGATAAAGAGATGATATCTCTTGGATTTATTTCTGCAAAAATGGGGCAAAATATCACTCTTACCATTGAAGGTTTAAATGAACTTGAGACAATTGTAGAAGTTGCAAAAGAGATGGGACCGCCATATCCAAATATCGGTTTGAGAATCAAACTTCATAGCTCTGGTATAGGTATTTGGGCTAAAAGTGGTGGCATCAATTCGAAATTTGGTCTTACTTCTGTAGAATTAATAGAAGCTTTGAGAATTCTGAAAGAGGAAGGGTTAATTGATTATTTAACCATGATACATTTTCATATAGGCTCTCAAATCAGTGAAATATCTCCTGTAAAAAAAGCGTTGAGAGAGGCTGGTAATATTTATGCTGAATTGTATAAGATGGGAGCAAAAAATTTAAAAAAGATAGATATTGGTGGTGGCCTTGCTGTAGAGTACAGTCAGCATAAAACTCTGCACAGTATCAATTATACTTTAGATGAGTATGCCAGTGATGTTGTATTTTTACTAAAAATGATAGCAAATAATAAAGGTGTTCCTGAGCCAGATATATTTATCGAAGCAGGTAGATATGTGGCAGCAAGCCATGCAGTATTGGTAGTGCCTGTTTTAGAGCTATTTTCTCAAGAGTATAATGAGCAAAAACTCTGTTTAAAAGAACATAATCCTCCTTTAATTGAGGAGCTGTATGAGCTTTACAATACAATAAATGAGAAGAATGCTGTAGAATTTTTACATGACAGTTTAGACCACATGGAATCTCTTTTAACCCTATTTGATTTAGGGTATATAGATTTAATTGATAGAAACAATACCGAAGTTTTAGTCCATCTCATAATTAGAAAATCAATTGAACTATTAAAAAATAAAAACCTATCAGAGTTGAAAGATATTCAAAATATGATACAGGAAAGATATTTGTTAAATTTTTCAATTTTTCAAAGTTTACCTGATTATTGGGGGCTTGGACAACAATTTCCTGTTATGCCACTTGATAAACTTGATATTTCACCTACAAGATCAGCAAGCCTTTGGGATATTACGTGTGATAGTGATGGTGAAATAGCATTTGATGCAGATAGACCGTTGTTTTTGCACGATGTGGATTTGAAAAAAGAGGACTACTTTTTAGGTTTCTTTCTTGTTGGCGCTTATCAAGAGACTTTGGGGATGGAGCATAACTTATTTACACATCCAACCGAGTTTGTTATTACTTTTGATGAAGAGGGGAATTATAAAATAGATGATATCATTGAAGCGCAAAATATTTTGGATGTGTTAGATGATCTTGACTATGATGTAAAAGAGATTGAAAGAAGATTAAAGCAAAATATTGAGGATTCTGATTTAATCCCTGATGATGAGAAAAAAGATGTCATTGGTAATTTATATCTTGTATTAAGTGAAAATTGCTATTTAAAAACTATAGCAGGTTCAAAAAATTAAATTGAGGTGAAATTATGGGTAAAGTTTTAATAATAGGTGCTGGCGGTGTTGGTAATGTTGTGGCTAAAAAATGTGCCATGTTACCTGATGTTTTTGAAGAGATCTGTTTAGCAAGCAGAACTAAAGAGAAATGTGATAAAATAGCATCTGATATCAAAAATCAGTATGGTATTGATATTAAAACAGCTGAAGTTGATGCTGATAAAACAGAAGAGGTTGTTGCACTAATAAAAGATTTTAATCCAGATATTGTTGTAAATGTTGCTCTACCTTATCAAGATTTAACTATTATGGATGCGTGTCTTGAAACTGGGGTGCATTACCTTGATACTGCAAATTATGAGCCGAAAGATAATCCAAAGTTTGAGTATAAATGGCAGTGGGCTTACCATGATAGATATAAAGATGCTGGGATAATGGCTGTGTTAGGTTGTGGATTTGATCCAGGTGTTACAAATGTTTTTTGTGCTTATGCTGCCAAACATCTTTACGATACAATTAAAACAATAGATATATTAGATTGTAATGCTGGTGATCACGGTCATCCTTTTGCTACTAATTTTAATCCTGAAATAAATATTAGAGAAGTTACCCAAGTGGTAAGACACTGGAAAAATGGCAAATGGGTTGAGACACCACCAATAATAGAAGAGGGTAGTGTACACTTTACGTTTAACTATCCAGAAGTTGGTCCAAGGGAAAGCTACCTTTTATATCATGAGGAAATGGAATCATTGGTAAAGCATATAAAGGGGCTTGAAAGAATTAGATTTTGGATGACTTTTTCTGATCAATATTTAACCCATTTAAAGGTTTTAAAAAATGTGGGTATGACAAGAATTGATGAAGTGGATTATGAAGGGTGTAAAGTCGTGCCTCTTAAATTTTTGAAAAAATTACTACCAGATCCAGCTGAGCTTGGCACAAATTATAAAGGGAAAACAGTTATAGGATGTATATTTGATGGTGAAAAGGATGGTAAGAGATTTAAAAAATATATTTATAATGTGTGCGACCATGCAGAAGCTTATAAAGAGGTGCAAGCACAAGCCGTATCCTACACAACAGGTGTTCCTGCAATGATTGGTGCTATGCTTGTAATTAAAGGTGTATGGAGTGGTAAAGGGGTATTTAATGTGGAGCAGCTTGATCCCGACCCATTTATGGATGCACTAAATAAATACGGGTTGCCATGGAAGATAGAGGATTTTGAAGGGGAGTTACCAGAGTTTTGATGAAAAATTATATTGAGAGATATTACGATTTCTTTCCAGAAAATATATTAAATAAAATTGATACCCCTGCTTATGTTATAAGTGAGGATGCAATTGAATATAACTGTCAAATTTTAAAAAGGGTGCAGGATGAAGCTGGAGTAAAAATCCTTTTGGCTCAAAAGGCTTATACTTTACCTGTAACCTATCCTCTGATTTCAAAATACCTTTACGGTGTTTGTGCAAGTGGGTTATGGGAAGCAAAATTAGGGTATAAACATTTTAAAAAAGAAGTGCATACCTATGCACCTGCTTATAGAAATGATGAAATTGATGAGATTATAGAATATTCTGATATGGTTATCTTTAATTCGATTAATCAATTAAAAAAATATGGTGAATTAGTAAAAAATAGAGGAAAACAGGTCGGATTAAGGGTTAACCCAGGGCATTCAGAAGTGGAGGTTGATTTATACAACCCATGTATCCCTGGCTCAAGATTTGGTGTAAACCCTGAGGATATAGAGGGGCAAGATCTCAGTATTGTTGATGGTTTCCATTTTCATGCATTATGTGAGCAAAATTCTGATGTGTTTGTTAGGGTGTTAAAAAGTTTTGAAAAAAGATTTGGAAAATATATTAATGAACTAAAATGGGTTAATTTTGGTGGTGGTCATCATATAACAAGGGATGATTATGATTTGAAACTGTTTATTGATACTCTAAAAGATTTTAGTAAAAGATATGGTAAAAATTTAGATGTGTATTTGGAGCCTGGAGAAGCTGTTGTTTTGCATGCTGGAGTTTTTATTACTCAAGTACTTGATATAATTAATAATGGGGTTGATATTGCCATTGTAGATTCCTCAGCAGAAACCCATACTCCAGATGTTCTGGCAATGCCTTATACTCCAAAAATACTTGGTGCTGGAGATTGGGACGAATATGAGTTTAAATACAGAATTGGTGGATGCTCATGTCTTGCAGGAGATTTTTTTGGGTATTACTCATTTAAAAATCCGCTAAAAGTTGGTGATAAATTAATAATGCTGGATATGGCTTTGTATTCTTTTGTTAAAAATAATACTTTTAATGGAGTAAAACTTCCATCGATTGTTGTGATTAATTTAAAAGATGGTATTAAATGGGTAAAAAATTATAGCTACTCAGATTTTGAAAATAAATATGTGAGCATTATACAATAAAAGGGTTATGTTTTATTGAGATTGATGACTTTATTAATGATTCAAAAATGACTTAAGGCTATTGGTAAAGCCATCATTGCTAAATTGCATCATTTCATTATGTAACAACCTCAATGGATTTTCTAAATTTAGAGAGGTGAATATTTTTTAATTTGAATAATTAGAAAAAGGAAGTATAATTGTTCTGAAAAGAGTGAATATATTGGGGTTACAAATGGACGAAAAATTATCTAAGAATATGGAGGATTATTTAGAAGCGATTTATATTATATTGAAAGAAAATCCTGTAGCGAGAGTAAAAGAGATTGCCGATAGACTTGGTGTTAAAAAATCATCTGTTACAAATGCTCTAAAACAATTATCTGAAAAAAATCTTATTAATTATGATAGATATAGCCATATAACTCTTACTGATGAAGGTAGAAAATATGCAAAAGAAATTTATCATAAACATACAACTATGACAAAATTTTTAGTTGAGATATTGTGTGTGGATAAAAAACGTGCTGAAGAAAATGCATGTAGAATGGAGCATGTTATAGATAAAGATATTTTTGAAAAGTTTGAAAGATTTTTGTCCTTTTTTACAGAACATGATATTGAATGTTTGAATATAAAAGAGTTTATTAATGAGGAAAAGAAAAGGGAAAAAGAGGGGTAAATGATTGTAATTAAATGGTTTATAATTCCTTGGGTTGTATTTGTTTTAGTGCTCACAGCGTATATGTTTTTTTATAAAGAAAAACTCACCGAATTGAAGCCATTTCCCGATTTAAGTTTGATAAATACTAATGAGCTATTGGAAATGGATGTTAAAAGAGCAATTTCTGAGGGTGTGAATAAAAAAGAGAATATGCCTCATTATTATAAAGGGGGTAGTGAAATCGGTTTTTTACTTATACATGGTTTTACCGCATCTCCTTATGAAATGAGTTTTTTAGCAAAGTATTTAAATTCTAAAGGTTATTATGTTTATAATGCTAGGGTTGCTGGTCATGGTAGTAGTCCAGAAAATTTAAACGTTTTAACTTATGAAGATTGGTATGAATCTTTAAAATACGGTTACTTTGTTTTAAAGAAAAATTGTAAAAAAATTTTTGTTGTTGGTCAATCAATGGGGGGGCTTCTTGCGTATAACTTATCTGTTTTAAATGATGTGGATGGGGCAGTATTGTTGTCTCCAGCTTTAGGAATTAAGAGTATAAAGTTTAGTTTTATGCCCATATTGAAAAATTTTGTTAATTTTGTAGAAAAAGAGGATTTTGATACAAAATATCAGGATTATTATTATAGAGTTCGTCCAGTAAAAGGTTTGTATCAATTATATTTGTTGATTGATTATACATGGAGTATGATTAATAAAAAATCATTTCCTGTCTACATAATTTATTCAGCTTATGATGATATAATAAATAATAAAGAAGTGGAAAGATTTTATAACAAGCTTCAAGTTAGCAAAAAAAAGATTGATTTAATAAAACAAAAAGATATAAAACATATATTAACGCTGAATGATAATCCAGAAGCAGCGGAAGATATATTTAAAAAAATTGAAAAGTGGGTTAGGGAGGATTAAATGTTTACAGGGAAAAAGATAGGCTTTATTGGTTCTGGGAATATGGCAACTGCCTTAATAAAGGGTATTTTGAAATCTGGTCTTATAAGTGCAGAAGATATTTATACTAGTGATATAAATATAGAGAAACTGGATTCTTTAAGGAATGAGTTTGGTATAAATACGATTTTTAAAGATAATGCTAAACTTGTTGAAAAAGTGGATATTATCGTATTTTCTATTAAACCTCAAATCTTTGATAAGATCTTAAAAGAGATTGATCATGTTGTGGATGATTCAAAACTTTTGATTTCAATCGCTGCAGGTATCAGCACTGATTATATTGAAACAACTATTGGAAAAGAATTGAGAGTAATTAGAGCAATGCCAAATACACCTGCTCTTGTTTTAGAAGGTGCTACAGCTATTTGCCCTGGTGCACATGCTAGTGAAGATGATATTAGAATGGCTTACGAAATTTTTAAAGCAGTTGGTAAAGTTGTTGTAATTGATGAAACACAAATGGATGCTGTCACTGGTTTGTCAGGAAGTGGGCCTGCTTATATTTTTATGATTATTGAAGCTTTAAGTGATGCTGGTGTTAAGATGGGGTTATCGAGAGAAGTATCTCTAAAATTGTCTGCTCAAACTGTTCTTGGTTCTGCTAAGTTGTTACTTGAGACGGGGATGCATCCTGGAAGATTAAAAGATATGGTTACTTCTCCTGGTGGGACTGCTATTGCTGGGTTACACACATTAGAGCAGGGTGGACTTAGGACTACTTTGATAAATGCTGTTGAATCAGCAACAAACAGATCAAAAGAGTTAGGGAGGAAAAATGGAAAATAATAAGGAAAATAAATTCGAAAGAATACTTAACGCTGCTATTAAAGTTATTGGTAACAAAGGTTTTCATAATGCAAAAATAAAAGACATAGCTGTTGAGGCTGATGTAGCTGATGGCACTATTTACAATTATTTCCAAAATAAAGAGGATATCCTAGTAACGATTTTTAAAATTAAACTTGAAGAATATGTTAACAACGCAAAAAAAGAGATTGCTAACATTATTGATCCTAAAGAGAAATTAAAAGTGTTAATTAAATATCATGTAAAGATTATGACAGATAATCCTGATTTAGCAAAAGTTTTACAGATTGAGTTGAGACAACCACATGTTGAGCTTCGTGTTAAAGTTAGAAAAAATTTGAGAAACTATTTTAGAGTCATTGAGGAAGTTATAGAAGAGGGGAAAAAGAATAATATTTTTTCTCCTGAATTGGATGTTTATTTAGCAAGAGAAATGTTTTTTGGAACATTAGATGAAGTTATATCAACTTGGGTGTTTACTGGTATGAGTAGAGATTTAACTTTGTATATCGATAAAATATACGATATGTTTTTGAAAGCATTTAACTGATGATATGGATTATTTAAATACAGTTTTTTTCATATTCTTACTTTTTTCTATTGGTTTGTTTTTAGGTAACCTTAAAATTAAAAGTTTTAATTTAGATATTGCTGGATTATTGATTGTGTCTTTAATTGCTGGACATTATGGAGTTGTTATTCCTGAAATATTTAAATATTTTGGTCTTGCAATTTTTATTTATGCTATTGGTTTACAAACAGGGCCAGGTTTTTTTGATTCTTTAAAAAAAGAGGGGATAAAACTTAATTTTTTCTCATTTATTTTTATTAGTGCGATTTATTTTGGCATACTGGTTGTTTGTTGGTATTTCAATTTAAGTGAGGATGTGGCTTCCGGAATTTATACTGGCACTTTTACTTCTGCTCCAGCTTTGGCTGCATCTTTGGAGGTTAGAAATTCACACACAATTTCTGTCATATTTGGTATTGTTTACCCTTTCGCATTAGTTGTTACAGTTATTTTGTTTAGGATATTACCTATTATTTTTAAGATAGATTTTAATAAAGAATACGAAAAATATAAGTTAAATGTTATAAAGAATAATCCTCCAATTATCACAAAGAATTTTAGAGTTACCAATGAAATTTTTAAAAAAGAAATGATTAAAAAATCTGATTTGGAAAGGATGACAGGTACTATTATAGAAAGGATAGAATCTGAGTACGAAATACATGATATTATAGAAGATTTCGTGATTCATTATGGGGATATCATTAGAGCTACTGGCACTGAAGAACAGCTAAAGAGATTGAAAATTGTGGCTGGTGAAGAATGCCAATCAAATATTGAGTTTAAAGATGATATGAAAATTTACAGGCTTTTAGTTAGTAATAAAGATGTAGTGGGTAAAAAAATATCTGAATTGAAAGAACTATACTCTTACGGTGGGAGAATAACTAAAATTAGAAGATCAGGGATTGATATATCCCCTATGCCTGAAGTTCATCTAATGCTTGGTGATAAATTATATATTGTTGGCCCTGAAAAGAATAAAGATAAAATAATAAAGTTAATTGGTGATAATTTAATGGCTTTTCCTGCTGCAGATTTTCTCCCAATTTCATTGGGTATAGTGATGGGGATACTGGTTGGGATGTTTCCTATTGGATTACCATTTGTTGGGTTGTTTAAGTTAAGCTTTGTGGGTGGGATTTTACTGGTTGCATTGATTTTAGGCAGAGTAGGTAGGATAGGTCCTATTGTCTGGCAGCTTTCCCCACATTCAAATACTTTGATGAAAGTTTTGGGACAGTTGCTTTTTGTGACTTCTGTTGGTACAAATGCAGGTAAATATTTATTCGAATCTCTATCTGAATACAGTTTTTACCCTATTATAATATCACTTTCTGTGCTTATAACCGTAACTTTTGTATTTAGCTATATATTTTTAAAAAAATTAAAAGTGAATGGCTTACAATTTTTGGGTTTACTTGCTGGGAGTTTTACATCTACTCCTTCATTGGGTGTAGTTAACAATATGGCTGGCAATGAGTTACCTTCTATTAGTTATGCGGCAGTTTATCCATTTTCACTTATACTTACATTAATATATGCTGAGTTATTATTTAAAATATTATGAATTATATAGAAGTATTTGCAATTGCATTTGCTTTGAGTATGGATGCTTTTTCTGTCTCATTTGGAGTTGGTTGTAAATTTAATACCTTAAGGCACTATTTTAGACTAGCCTTTCATTTTGGATTATTTCAGTTTATGATGCCTCTGATTGGTGCTTATATTGGAACAGTATTAAAGAATTATGTTGCTGGATTAAACTATTTTGCCGCAGTTATTCTTTTTTTTATAGGTTATAAGATGGTAAAAGATGGTATAAAAGATGAGGGTGACCACTGTTATGCATCAGATCCAACCAGAGGTTTTTCTTTGGTTTATTTATCAATTGCTACTAGTTTGGATGCATTAGGTGTTGGACTTACATTAGCAGTAGGAAACAATAATATATTTTTATCATCACTAATAATCGGAATTGTTTGTGCTGTTTTTTCTATCTTTGGTGTTTATTTTGGAAGTTTATCAAGAAAATTTTTTGGTGATAAGATGGAAATACTTGGTGGGGTAGTTTTAATCATAATAGGAATAAAATTTTTGGTGGTTTAATATGCTTATTATTGGTGAGATAGAATATGCAAATGTTTACCCAATTTTTTACAACTTAAAAAAGAAAAATTTTGAAGAATTTAGGTTTATCAAATCTTACCCTTCTATTTTAAACAAAGCATTAAGAGAGGGGGGGATAGATATATCATGTTGTAGTAGTATAGAGTATGTTAGAAATTGTGGTAACTACTATATTTTGCCTGATATATCAATTAGTTCTTTAAAAGAAGTAAAAAGTGTATGTTTATTTTCTAACTATGACATAAAATATTTGAAAAATAAAAAAATTTATTTAACTGAGGAGTCTGGCACAAGTATTGTTCTATTAAAAATTATTTTTAAAAAATTTTACAATGTGGAAATAAATTTTTCACCTAATAAAGATGAATGTGAAGCATTTTTATACATTGGTGATAAGGCGTTGTATAAATATTATAACAATGAATTTAAATATATATTTGATTTAGGTAAAATATGGTATGAGGCTACAGGCTTACCATTTGTCTATGCTTTATGGTTAGTTTCTAAAGAAACCTATTCAAAAAAAAGAGAACTTATAAAAAAACTTTATAATGAGCTCATAAAAATAAAAAATGATAGCAAATTAAATCTTTCATCCCTTGTGGAGCATTACTTTTTTAAGGGGTTAACCCCTTATCAAATAATAGATTACTGGGAAATTATTAATTATAACTTGAGTAAAAAGCATATTGAAGGGCTTAATCTATTTTATAAATACGCTTATGAGATTGGTGAGGTTAAAAATATTTGTGAACTTGATATTTTAAACTTTTAAATTTTCCGGTAGTTTTTCTACATAAATAGAGGTTGATGGAAAAGCAAATTCTATTTCTAAACTTTCTAAAATTTCCATGATTTTTAAATTCACATCCTGCTTGATTGCCAAATAATCTGACCAAACGCTAGTTTTAGTAAAGCAATAAATAAAAATATCCAAGCTACTGCTATTAAAATCGGTAAAATAGACCATCAATGGTTCATCATGTATATCTTGATGATTTATCAACATTTCCCTGATTTGATTAACAACTCTTTCTAATTTATCCCTTGGTGTAGAGTATGTTACTCCAATTATAGTTTTAATACGTCGTCTGTCTCTTAGTGACCAATTTGTTATTGGTGAAGTGGCTACAATAGAATTTGGTATAGAAACAAGGGCTTTTGCAAAAGTCCTTACTCTTGTACTTCTAAAGCCAATATCTTCAACAATCCCTTCGATATTATTACATATTATCCAATCACCTACTCTAAAGGGTCTATCAATAAGTATCATTATACTACCAAAAAAGTTTGCGAGGGTATCTTTTGCAGCAAGAGCTACAGCAACTCCACCAATACCAAGCCCTGTTATTAATGCTCCTACATTATAACCCCACTCTTGAATAATAAAAATAACTCCAAAAATTATGATAGTAACTTTTATAAATTTATTAATGAACGGCAAAAAGCTCTCTATCAATTCGTAATTTCTTTCTTTAAAATATTTTTCAATTGAGTTGCTAATTATAGTTTCTGATTTGTACAGAGCCCAAAATATAGCAAAGATTATAAACGAATTTATAACATGAGATACAAGCTGTTGAGGATTGGGAGGAAGATTCAAATATAAAAATGCAATATGAAATCCAATCATAACAATTATTAGCTTTAGAGGTTTTTCAATAGATTCTATTAAATAGTCATCTATTTCTGTTTTGGTTTTAGCTGTTAACTTTTTGATAGATTTAAATAATATTTTAGATAAGATTTGCTTTAAAAGAAAAAATACAAAAAGGATACCAAAAAATATTAAAAGCTTTTTCAATTTTATATCAATAATTGTGTAGTTTAAAAATTCTGTTAATGAGGCAAAAAAATTATTCATTATTTATTTTTCCGTGGGAAGTTTAATTTAATAACCTTTTCATTTTCTTTTATTTTTTCAACTTTTGGTTTTTCTTCTTCTACCTCTTTTTCTTCTGGAGTATATCTAAAACTGATTACAAAACTTGGATTTAATGGATCGTCAAAAACAGACACAATTGATTCAAATGGAATAATCAAGTATTCCCAAACTCCAGAAAATCTCATTGAAACATAAATATTTTCATCATCCCATCTAAACTCTTTGTAAGAATAGGGGCCAAAGACAAGCATTAGACCTTTTTCTTTTTCTTGGTCTATCAGACCTCTATTGCCAATAACTAAATTTTTGTGAGGCATTATATGGATATAAAATTTTTCAAAGTTATCAATTATTTTTTCTAATAACTCTTTCTTGAATTTTACCATCATAACATTATATTAACATAGAGTTTTTAAAAAATAAAGGAGGTTTTGATGGACTGGAATGTTTATAGGGGTATTTTGATTGGCTATACAATAAAAGTTGTTTTGGCTATTTTAATAATCATTGTGGGTAGGTTTTTATCAAAGAAAATTTCAAAGCTTGCTGGTTTGGGTTTGAAAAAAGCAAACGCTGATGAGATGCTTGTAGATTTTTTATCTGATTTACTCTATTATGCACTTTTTATAATTTCAGTTGTAATTGCTTTAAATACTCTTGGGTTTAAGACTACATCTTTAGCTGCTATTATTGGTGCTGCCACTCTTGCTATTGGTTTATCATTGCAGAGTAATTTGTCAAATTTTGGTTCTGGAGTATTGATATTATTGACAAAGCCTTTTAAGGTTGGGGATTTTGTAGAAGTTGGTGGTATTTCGGGTAGTGTTCAGAAAATTTCTATCTTCAATACTGAATTATTAACTCCTGATAACAAAAAGATTATTGTGCCAAACTCAAGTATTATAGGTAATCCCATCACAAATTTTTCTGCAAATGATACTAGGCGTGTCGATCTAACAATTGGGATTAGCTATGAATCTGATATTAAGAAGGCAAAGGCTATTTTAGAGAAAATAGTAAACAGTGATGGAAGGATTTTAAAAGAACCTGCGTGCACAATTGCAGTTGCTGAGCTTGCTGATAGCTCTATCAATATTGTTGTAAGGCCTTGGGTAAAAGCTTCTGATTATTGGGCTGTCAAGTTTGATTTGTTAGAAAGGATAAAAGAGAGATTTGATGCAGAGGGTGTTGTAATCCCTTATCCTCAGATGGATGTCCATGTAAAGAAAGATTAGAAAATTTTATGAGGGGGAGCTGCCCTTTTAGGACAGCTTCAGGATTAAATCGCCAGCTTCTATTTTATCCCCCTCGTGCAGGAGGAGCTCTTCTACTTTTCCATCACAGTTAGCATTTATTTTTGTTTCAATTTTCATTGCTTCTGTGATAACTAATAAATCACCTTTTTTAACTTCATCACCTTCTTTTACAAATATTTTTACAATTTTGCCTGGCATTGTGGCACAGATATGTTTTGGGTTAGTAATATCTCCTTTAACATTAGATTTAATAATGTCAGAGATTTTTTCATCTTTTACAGATACTGTTCTTGGTTGACCATTTAACTCAAAAAACAGTCTTCTATAACCTTTTTCGTCAACTTCACTTACCCCAATGTATTTAATAATTAGAGTTTTCCCTTCTTCTATATCAACGCTAATCTCTTCACCAGGCTTCAATGGATAAAAGAATGATTTTGTATCAAAAATAGCTCCATCACCATATTCATCCACAAACTTGATATAGTCTTCAAAAACCTTCGGATAAAGTGCATAAGAGATCAAATCTTCGTCTGTAAAACTGTGATTTTTAAATTTTGACTCTAATTCTTTTTTAGCTTTTTCAAAGTCAAAAGGTTCTAAAAGCTCACCAGGACGGCATGTAATAGGTTTTTCATCTTTAAGTACAATTTTTTGCAATTTTTCGTTAAATCCTCCATAAGGTTGGCCTAAATAACCTTTAAAAAAACTTACAACTGAATCAGGGAAGGATAGGGTGTCCCCTTTTTCGTACAAGTCATTAATTGTTAGATTGTTTCTTACTAAGAAAAGTGCTAAATCACCCACTACTTTTGATGATGGTGTAACTTTTATTATATCACCAAGAGCTTCATTTACTTCTTTGTACATTTTTCTTACTTCTTCCCATCTATCAAGTAAACCTAAGGCTTCCACCTGAACTACAAGGTTTGAATATTGGCCACCTGGGATTTCATGCTCATATACTTCTGCAGTTGCTGCTTTTAATCCACTTTCAAATGGGAAGTAATACCTTCTGACCCTTTCAAAATAGTCAGAGATTTTTTGAGCCCATTCTTTGTCTATCGAGGATTGATGTTCTGTATTGTCCAAAGCTGCTACTATGGAGTTTAAGTTTGGCTGACTTGTTAATCCACTCATGGAACTAATTGCTGCATCAACAATATCAGCGCCTGATTCTATAGCCATAAGTATGGCACTTTCTCCATTACCACTTGTATCATGTGTATGAAAATGTATAGGCAAGCCTGTTTCCTCTTTTATCGCTTTAATTAGTTTTTTGGCTGCATAAGGTTTTACCAATCCAGCCATGTCTTTTATTGCCAAAATATCTGTCCCAGCATCAGCAAGCTCTTTTGCTAAGTTTACATAATACTTAAGCGAATACTTATCTCTTTTTGTATCTAATATATCTCCAGTATAACAAATTGCAGCTTCGGCGATTTTACCTTGTTTTTTTACCTCTTCGATTACAGGGATAATTTGAGCTGTCCAGTTGAAACAGTCAAAAATCCTAAAAACATCAATACCATTTTTAGCTGACAACTCTATGAATTTTTTTACCACATTATCAGGATAATTTGTATAACCTACGGCATTTGAAGCCCTAATAAGCATTTGAAAAAGTATATTTGGAATTTTATCTTTTAGTAATCTTAACCTTTCCCATGGAGACTCTTTTAAAAATCTGTAAGCCACATCAAAGGTAGCTCCACCCCACATTTCAAGAGAAAAAAGATGATGCATATGATGAGCGTAGGCATCGGCTATTTGGAGCATGTCAAAAGTCCTAAGTCTTGTAGCAAGAAGTGATTGGTGAGCATCCCTAAAGGTAGTATCTGTAAACAGAGTTTCCTTTGACTTTTGTATAAAATCTAAAACCCCTTCGACACCTCTCCTAAGTAGAATATCTCTTGTTCCAGCTGGTATTTTTTCACCATATTTGATTACAGGAGGTTTAATTTCTGGCAAAACCATATCATCAGGAATTTTGGCATTAGAAGGGTTATTAACTATGTTATTCCCTAAAAATTTAAGTGCTTTTGTTGCTCTATCTCGCCTTTTTCTAAAAACGAAAAGTTCTTTTGTATTATCTACAAATGTTGTATCGAAGTTACCAGACAAAAAGTTCGGATGCGATATCACATTTTCTAAAAATTGAATATTTGTTTTTACACCTCTAACTCTAAATTCACTTAAAGCTCTAAGCATTTTTTTAGCAGCTTGTTCAAAAGTAATAGCCCAAGATGAAACTTTTACTAATAAAGAATCGTAATAGGGGGTAATTTTTGCGTTTGTATATGCGTTTCCTGCATCTAATCTTATACCAAAGCCAGATGCTGATCTATAAACTTCTAATGTTCCTGTGTCTGGCATAAAGTTATTTTCTGGATCTTCGGTTGTAATTCTACACTGAATTGAGTAACCGTGTTTAGTGATATCTTTTTGACTTTTTAAATTTATTTCTTTATCCGAAAGTTTTTTACCATCGGCAATAAAAATCTGTGATTGAACGATATCTACCCCAGTGACTAACTCTGTAATGGTATGTTCAACCTGTATTCTTGGGTTTACTTCTAAAAAATAGAAATTGTTATTTTTATCTACTAAAAATTCCACTGTGGCAGCACTAACTAAATGAGATTTTTTACCTATTTCAATTGCGGCTTCATACATTTGGTTTAATACTTTTTCTGGTATGGTAAAAGCTGGTGCTATTTCTATTAATTTTTGATGCCTTCTCTGTATAGAACAATCCCTTTCATAAAGGTGTACAATATTTCCATATTTGTCTGCTAAAAGTTGAACTTCTATATGTTTTGGTTTTTCTATATACTTTTCTAATATTACATCATCATTTGCAAAGGCTTTAAAAGCTTCAGATTTTGCAGAATCAAAGTTTTCTGCTAATTCTTTTTCATTATGTACAATTCTAATACCTCTTCCACCACCTCCAGCAGTCGCTTTTATCATGAGTGGATAGCCTATAGATTTAGCTAAAGATTTTGCTTCTTCAAGAGAGTTTATTATGTCTGAACCTTCAATAACTGGCACTCCACATTCTTTGGCAAGATCTTTTGCTATCTTTTTGTCTCCAAAAATTTTTATAGTTTCTGGAGAGGGTCCTATAAATTTTATGCCAGTTTTTTGACATTTTTCTGCAAATTCATAAGATTCAGCCAAAAAGCCGTATCCTGGGTGAACAAACTCTATTTTTTTCCTGACGCATAAATCTACAATCTCATCTATATTTAAATAAGCAGAAACAGGGTCTAAACCTTTTCCAACAAAATAAGCTTCATCAGCTTTGTACCTGTGTAGTGAGTATTTATCTTCTTCTGAGTAAATTGCAACTGTGCTAAAACCTAATTCTGTTGCTGCTCTAAAAATCCTTATTGCAATTTCACCTCTGTTTGCTGCAAGTATTTTTCTTTTTTTCATTATTCCCTCCCGTATAACAACTTTTTATTATAGAAATTATAAATTGTCAATAGTTTTGTAACATTTTGATATAAAAAGCATAATAGTAGTTTTTTGTGTTATTAATGATTGATTGCATTATAAATATTGTAAAATAATATTAGAAAATAGGTAAATTAAGTAAAACTAAATAAATTTTAAGTCATGAAAAATATTTATTGAAATAATCTATAACAAATAACTTTATGATAAGATGAAAGCTTAATGATAGGTTAATAGCAAGATATATATGTGTAAATTGTAATAGAAAATATTAATAGATTCATTGTGATAACAATGCTTAACAGATGATGTCTTACAATAATAATTGATTTAATCAAGTTATGGCATAAATATATTGCACAATTATCTTATTAATAATAAATTAATTAGTGAGGTTGTTTAGTTATTTTAAAAGACGTATGATTCAAAAATGATATAAAAAATTTGATTTGAGGTGAGTATGAAATTCATAAAGTTTACTATAAAGACATTGTTGAAGGATAGGTTATTTTTACTAATTGCATCTTCAATTTTGATTTATGCTTTTATACCTGTTTTTAGTTATTTTTCTATGAGACAATTACAGGAAATTTCCATTACTATGTCTATTTCATTAAATTTTTTTATTTTACTTATTTTATCTATTTTTGGTGGCACTTATACTATATGGAGAGATATTGAGAGAAAATATACTTTTACATTACTTCATTATCCAGTTACGAGAGTAAACTATTTTATTGGTAGATACCTAGGTTTTGTTATTATTTTATTATTTATTACTTTAATAAACTTTGTATTAGGTGTGGTAGCTATAAAAATATCTGCAAGTTTTTATAAATCTGACTTACCTATTTTATGGTTTAATATTTTTGGTGCGTATATCTTCTCTTTTTTAAAATATGCTTTGTTACTAGCTTGCGGTTTTTTATTTGCATCTTTTTCTACATCCTTTTTTACACCCGTTTTTTCCACAATTGCGATTTTTTTAGCTGGGAATTCAATCCAGGGTATATATGATTATATTTTAAAAAGTAAGGAACACATTTCAAATTTTGTAAAAATTGTTGTAAAGGTTGTTTATTATATTTTACCAAATTTTTCTGCTTTTGATTTGACGGCTTATGCAGCGTATTCTTTAAAAATAAGTACTCAGTCAATATTGTTTTCTTTAGGTTATTTTTTCATTTATTTAATGGTTGTGATAAGTCTTGCTGTAATGATTTTTAATAAGCGGGACTTAACATGACAAAAAAAGTAAATAACTCTTTATTTATATTTGTTTTTATACTTTCAATTGTTTTGTTGGTAATTTATACGCCTTATTTTAAAAAAGATATGCAAAACCGTCCACTTTTTGAAAAGCTTGGATATACACCACAGGGGAAATTTTATAAAGCTATACTTGGTGAATATAGATGGTTTATGGGTGAATATTTATCATTTAAAGCGATAATCTACTATGGTGGGAAGGTGGAAAAAGTTCAGCAAAGAAGGTATAATGAAGTTGAGTATTATAATTTATACAGGACAATAGAAACATCAATTTTACTTAACCCTTATAATGAGGATGCTTATTATTTTGCTCAAGCAGCTTTTACATGGGATATTGGTAGGGTAAATGAAGTTAACAGATTGCTTGAATATGTAATGAAATATAGGACATGGGATTTTAAGATACCATTTTTTATCGGTTTTAATTATGCATATTTTTTAAAAGATTATAAAAAAGCTGCCAAATATTATAAAAAAGCTTCAGAAATATCAAAGTCACCATTATTTACGAAATTGGCTGCAAGGTATTTTTATGAAGGTGGTGAAACTGAGCTTGGTATAGCATACTTAAAGACTATGATAAAAATTACTAGAAAAGAAAGTATTAGAAAATCTTATGAAATAAGGTTAAGAGCTTTGGAAGCTATTTACCAAATTGAGCAAGCTGTTAAAAATTATGAGAAAAAGTTTGGTAAAAAACCTAAAACAATTGAAGATTTGGTCAAGTCTCAAGTATTAAAGAAGATACCAGTGGATCCATATGGTGGCAAATTTTACTTAGATAAAGATGGAAAGGTTAGAACTACAAGCAAATTAGCATTTATAGATAAAAAGGGGAATAAATATGGGAAAAGTAAAAGTAAATAATCTTTTTAAAACATACAAAGTTAAAGGGAAAAAAGTAAATGCCTTAAATGGGATGAGCTTTGAAATTGAGCAAGGTGAAATTTTAGGCTTTTTAGGTCCAAATGGAGCAGGTAAAAGTACAACAATTAAGATAATGCTTGATTTGATAAGAGCAGATAAAGGGGAAGTGTTGATAGATGGTATTGATTCTAGGCTTCCTGAGGCAAGAAAGAGATTGGGATTTATGCCAGAAAATCCTCAGTATTTTGATACACTTACAGGTTTTGATTTATTGATGTTTTCTGCAAGTATGTATGGGATAGATAAGGATGTTGCTAAAAAAAGAGCGTGGGAACTTTTAGAAGAGTTTGAGTTGAAAGAGGCTGCTAAAAGACCTGTAAGAAAATATAGCAAAGGGATGATTCAAAGAGTAGGGTTTGCAGCAGCAATCATACATAATCCAGAAATTTTGATATTGGATGAGCCTATGAGTGGTCTTGACCCAATAGGTAGAGTATTGTTTAAAAATAAAATGAGAGAATTAAGCGATAAAGGTGTCACAATCTTTTTTAGCTCTCACATAATACCAGATATTGAGGATATTTGCTCACGAGTAATAATCGTTAATAAAGGCAAAGTAGTTAAATCACTCACAAGAACAGAAATAAAATATCTCACTACTACAGGTTTTACTATTATAGTAAACAAAGAAGTCCCTAATTTGGGTTTAAAATTTATAAAGCTTCAAGAAGGACTTTATGAGATTAAATGTGCAAAAGACGAAATTGTAAATATAATTGATTTATTAAAAGAAAAAAAAGTTATAATTTTCGATATCTTACCTACAAAAAAAGATTTAGAGAATATATTTTTAGATTTAACAACTTATTGATATAGAAGGGGAATCTTTAAATAGATTCCCCTAAAATGTTCAATTGTTATTCCATTGGAGTCCATCCTTGAATTGTTGATAAGCCACTACTGTATCCAGAGAAAGTGACATTATCATCAGCGCAATCATTACCTGTACACTCATCATAATAAATCACACTCTCTGTATCTGCTGTACCATATTTTTTTGTACCTTTAGAACTCATTGTTCCAGCTACATAGTGATTACCGTTTGTGTCTGCATCATAATCTGCAGAAACATTTGCAGAAAGCTTTATTGTTTCATTGTCAGTAGAACCTAATGTAAAATCACCTGCAAATAATAATGATGCAAAAGATAATATAACTATCAAAAAAATTAGTTTTCTCATTTTACCCTCCTAAATTAATATGGATAATGATTTTTGTCAGCATAAAAAGCTTCTGCAGTTGATTGAATTGTTTTTAGATCACTAAGAGCAGCAGAATCTTGAGCATTTTTTCTATACTTTGCGAATTGGGGGATAGCAATAGCTGCTAAAATACCGATGATAGCTACTACAACGAGCAGCTCAATTAAAGTAAAACCTTTTTTGTTCGTTTTCTTCATATTTACCTCCTTAATGGGTTTTCTGTTTTATAATAAGCAAATACTGTGCCAAAATTTAATATTAAGTTGTAAAAAATAATTATCCCAATTCGTTGTATATTAGCTATTTATTATTGCTATCAAAATATTGTTTTAACTCAAACAATACAGTTGCTGACAAAAATTGTCAAAAGTTGACAAAATTGTCAAACCTATAACACAAACTTGAAACATCTTTACAAATATTAGGGTTATTATATAATGAATTATATGTTGTTTTAATTAACCAGATTGCTTCGATGGCGCTAGCAATGACGCGGCAGTCATCGCGAGGAAGCGTAAGCTGAAGAAGCGATCTTAGTATTTATAAACTTTTAAAAGTTAGTTAAAATTTTAAGGGGGTAATTTCATGAAAAAGCTTCCAATAGGTATTCAATCTTTTAAAGAGATAAGGGAAAATAATTATGTTTATGTGGATAAAACTTTTGAAGCATTTGAACTTGTAGACAATTATAAATATGTTTTTCTTTCTCGCCCTCGTAGATTTGGTAAATCACTTTTCTTGGATACACTAAAAGAGCTTTTTGAGGGGAATAAAAAGCTTTTTGAAGGTTTATACATTTATGATAAATGGGATTGGGATGAAAAGTACCCGGTAATTAAAATAAGCTGGGCAGGGGATTTACAGACTCTTGAGAGTTTAAAACAGGTTGCATTAGATATTTTTAAATTTAATCAAGAAAACTTAGAAGTAACATGTGATAATGTAACAGATCCAGGCAGTTGTTTTAGAGATTTGATTTATAAAGCTTATAAAAAATACAATCAGAAAGTAGTGATTTTGATAGATGAGTATGACAAGCCTATTCTTGATGTGATAGAAGATATTGAGCAAGCAAAGTTGCATAGAGAATTTTTAAGAGGTTTATACTCTATAATCAAAGATAATGATGCTTATGTCAAATTTGCATTTTTAACTGGTGTGAGTAAGTTTTCAAAAGCATCGATTTTTAGTGGACTAAATATGCTTACTGATATTTCCCTTAATCCAAGGTTTGGTAATATTTGTGGTTATACACAGTATGACCTTGAGACAACTTTTAAACCATATTTAGAAAACGTGGATATGGAAAAAGTAAAAAGATGGTACAATGGTTACAACTTCTTAAAAGATAATGTGTATAATCCGTTTGATATTTTACAATTTATCAGTAACGGGTATTTGTTTAGAAACTATTGGTTTGAAACAGGCACGCCATCTTTTTTGATTAAATTGATAAAAGAGAGAAATTATTTTCTACCAAATTTAAGTAATTTAGTAGTTGATGATAAGATATTATCTAGCTTTGATATAGAGCAAATGGATTTAGAAGTATTACTTTTTCAATCTGGTTATTTAACCATAGATAAAGTGATACAAAATGAACTTTTGCAGTCAATAGAATACAGTCTCAGGATACCAAACTTGGAAGTTCAGATATCTTTAAATGATTATATTATTCGTTATCTTTATAATGGTGATACAAAGATTAAAGAACCGCTAATAAAATCACTTTATTTTGGAAATCTAAATGATTTTAAGGATGCTTTAATAAGACTTTTTTCATCAATACCATATACCAATTATGTGAAAAATGAATTAAATTTATATGAAGGTTTTTATGCCAGTGTGATTTTTGCTTATCTTTCTTCACTTGGTATAAAGATTATAGGCGAGGATGTGACGAATAAGGGTAGGATCGATTTGACATTATTTGTCAATGATAAGATTTATATAGTTGAATTTAAGGTAGATGGTAAAAGGGGTGAAGCTTTAAGGCAGATAAAAGAGAAAAAATATGCAGAAAAGTATTTAGATAAGTCGAATGAAATTTACCTTGTAGGTATAGAATTTAGCTCTGAAGAAAAAAATATCATAAATTTTGAATGGGAGAAGGTATAAGTTCAAAGTTCTGAGTTCTAAGTTCTAAGTTGAATGTCATGTTAGCTTAAATGTGTGGGAATTGGATTATAATAAATTTCAAAATTATAAAATAAATTGTTAAAGTTTTAAGAGTGAAAATAAAAAGAGTGGGGGATAGAACTTATCCCCCTAGTTTTATTTTTTTAGTGTTTTTGCTATTACTTTTTCTGCAATTTCTTTGAAAGCTTTTGATACTTCAGAGTCTGGATGCTCTAAAATATATGGTTTACCAGCATCCCCTTCTAATACTACCGATGGATCTATTGGGATTCTACCTAAAAAGTCCACATTGAGTTCTTTAGCTGCTTTTTCACCACCACCAACCTTGAAAAGATCTATTTTTTCACCGCAATTAGGGCAAACAAAACCGCTCATATTTTCAACTATACCTAAAACAGGTATGTTTAACTTTCTGCTAAAGGTTACAGATTTTCTTGAATCAAGAAGAGCCACTTCTTGTGGGGTTGTAACAATAATACTACCATCAACACCTTCAATAACGTGTGCTACGCTCAATGGTTCATCACCTGTCCCCGGTGGAAGGTCTATTATAAGGAAATCAAGCTCACCCCAGTTTACATCGCTTATAAACTGCTCAATTAGACTATGTTTTAATGGAGCCCTCCAAATAACCGCATCATCATCACTCTTTAAAAGGAAAGCTACTGACATTACTTTAAGATTTTCTACTGGTTCAAATGGGATAATCCCTTCACCAGATGATAAAACGCCCTTTTCGTTGATGCCAAGCATCTTTGGAATGTTTGGCCCATGGATATCAGCGTCCAAAATACCTACTTTATGTCCAAGCATATTGAGCATTGCAGCAAGATTAGTGCTGACGGTGGATTTTCCCACGCCACCTTTTCCGCTCATTACCATTAAGGTGCATTTTATCTTTGATAATCTCTGTCTTAAAAGTTCTTTGGTGTGTTGTTCTTTTTCATTTGTGTCACAACTATTTTGAGAAGAACAGCTGCTGCAAGAATTATTTGAATTGCATGATGACATTTATTACCTCCTGTTTGTGTTTTAAACAAATGCTAATATAACGTTGAAAAATTAATTTTCAAGTTATTCAATAAACAAATTTGAAATAATGTGAAACTAGGATATTGCGCAGTAATTTAAAATTTCATAACTGTTGCACAGTAGGTCAATTTTTTAATATCACTATAGTTTTGAGATTGCTTCCCCCGCCATTAATTTATACATCTTGATAGTTATACTTCAATAACATAATATACTCAGAAAATTATAAACTCAACATCTGCTATTAAATGGCGGGGTCGCAATGACCCCAAAATTTGTCATTGCGAGCGTTAGCGCAGCAATCTGAGATATTTAGCAGCTTTAGATGTGCAAATAGCTTCAAAATATGAAAATGCGAGGTTGAATAAAACCTATTTTTGATATAAATATATTTTGGAGGAGTTGATAATGAAAATATTACTAACTAATGATGATGGTATATATTCTAAAGGGATTTATGCTCTTTATGAGGAACTGGTTAAAATAGCAGAAGTCATTGTTGTCGCACCAATTACTGAGCAAAGTGCTGTGGGTCATGCTATCACTATTTCTGATCCTTTAAGAATTTATGAAGTTACTCGTAGAAACAGGTTCTTTGGCTATGGAGTTAAAGGCACACCAGCTGATTGTGTGAAATTAGCTTTTGATGATATTTTGACGACAAAACCTGATCTTGTAGTTTCAGGCATCAATCATGGGGCAAATCTCTCTTCAAATGTTATTTATTCTGGGACTGTCTCCGCTGCTACTGAAGGTGCTATGCTTGGTGTAACATCTTTTGCAATAAGCTTAGCATCAGTTGAGTATGATGATTTTTCTGTTGCAGCAAAATTTGGCTCATTTTTTGCAAAATATCTTTATGGTAATAAGGAAATAAATCACTTGCTTTTTAATGTAAACGTTCCACCTTTAAAACGTGAGGAAATTAAAGGTTGGAAATATACTGTTCAAGGTAAAACGCGTTATCTTGATACCTTTGAGAAAAGGGTTGACCCAAGAGGGAATACATATTTCTGGCTTACAGGGGAAAAGATTATTGACGATAATGGCGAGAATAGTGATGACAAGGCGGTTAAAAACGGCTATATTAGTGTTACGCCATTAAAGTATGATCTTACAGATTACTCGTTCTTTAAGGAGATTGACAAGGAGGAACTTAAATGGGAAGAATAATTAAAATTTTATTAATAAGTTTGTTGCTGTTTGTGTCTGTAGTTGCTTTTTATGGTTGTGAAGGGTGCTCTAATAGCAATCCAACATCACCAGAGCAAACTAATACTCAATAAAATGTTAAAAAGATTACTTTTAATCTGTTTGTTTTTTGTCTATTCTGTTGGTTATGCTGCAATTGAAGTCCCTAAATTTTCTTTTATTGGCAAGGAAATAAGCAATTTTGATGTAAAACCAACTTTTACAAACGTAAAAATTGAGTTTCAAGGTGTTTCTAATTTTTCAAGTTATCTTGAAGATGTAAAAGTTAAAATAAAGACACCTGAAAAAAAAGAATATAGTGCAAAAGATCCTGGAGGGATTTATTCAACAAAGTTTGGTACAGGGTTATCGGCAATTTTTGTTGGAGAGAAGGCTTATAGAAATTATTTGATAAAGAAGTTTTTATCGGGAGATTATATCTCGGTTTTGGAAAACTATAAAAAATATTATGAAAAAATTAAGACTAAAGAAATAAAAGATGAAGTTGAGCTTATTTATGCAATATCACTTTTTAAGACAGGGTTTAAAAAAGATGCGTATCAGCAATTAGAAAGCATAATTTTATCAGATAATATCTACAAAAATGTTGCAACAGATTTTTATTTTGAAAATTTATACGAAACCAAAGACAAAAATCTTTTAAAAGTTTTTGATAAGTTAGAAGAAAAGACACCTTTTTCTATATATGTTTATTTAAGCACATTAAGGTCGATGCAAAAATACTATGAAATTATCGATTTTATAAAATCAACAAATTATGATTATGATTTTATCAAAGATTTTTTGGTGCTTTCTTTGTATTTTACTGGCAAGTATGATGAAGTTGTTTCTTTAGATTATAGAAGTGATAATGTCGCTCCATTTATTGTTGATTCTTTAATAATTTTAAATAGGCTTGATGAAGCTGAACAGCTTATAAATAGTATTACTGATAAATATTTTAATGAATATTTTAATGTAAAACTTGAAATATTAAAAGGTATTTTTTCTGATGAAAAGATAAATCAGTTTAAAGATATTGATAAACTATCTTTGATGTTGTTTTATTTCTCTAAATATTTTCCTGATATTTCTTATAAATCAGTGGAAAATATTCAATTTATAGATAGTAAACTTGAAGAGTATAAATATTTTTATCTGGGTTTGTACTTTTATAAAAATAATAATTATGAAAAGGCTATTTTAAATTTTGATAAAATAATTTTCAATGACAAGCTTTACAAAGAGTCAATTCTTTACAAAGGAATATGCTATGTTTATATCGACTTAGATAAAGCAGAAAAATTGTTGACCCAATACTTAAATGAGTCATTTGATGATACAAAAATTGATATTGCAAGATTTATTGTTGCTCAAATACGAATCATTAACAAAAGATATAACGATGCATTTTTATTGGTAGCTGATTGTGATACAATGCTTTGTAAGAGAATAAAAGCTGAGGTTTTTTATAATCTTAAAAAGTATAGTGATGTATTAAAAATAACTGAAGGAGTAGAAGATAATAGGGTTTTCTTTCTTAGAGCAGCATCTTTATATAACTTAAAAAAATATAATCAGGCTTCTAATGAACTTGAAAAATTGTCGAATGAAGATGAAGACACTCAATTTTTAAAAATGTTGATTTATTTTAAAACTGACAGACTGAATAAAGGGGAAAAAATATTAAATAAACATGTTAATAATTTAAAATTTCTAAGAGAAGGGGTAAAATTTCTGTTTTTAGCTGGCAAATATGACAAAGTAATCTATTATATCGATAAATCAAATATTAATGATCACTATCTTATGTTGCTAAAAGCTAAATCATTATATTCACTAAAAAAATATAAAGAGGCAGAAAATCTGTTTTTAACATTGCTTAATAAAAAAGAGTATCTTTTTGATACAATTTATGGACTTATTAATATTAAAAAAGAACAAAATGAGAAAAATTTTGTAAACGATATTGCAAAGATTATTGAAAAGTATGATTTCCAGGATAAAGATTTTATAGTTTTGCAATTAGCGAAAATTTCTTTTGAAAATGATGATAAGGAAAATTATATAAAATACATAAATTACTTTTTTAAAAAGTATCCAAATTCAAAATATCAATCTGAAGCACTTTTATTGAGAGCAAATTTTTATGAAAAAAATAAATTGTATCAAAATTGCGTAATTGATGCTGATACGGCTTATAAAAAGAGCAAAAACAATGAAGCACTTTTTGTAAAAGCAAAATGCTTAAAATATATTGATAATAAAAAAGCTTATGAAATTTTTAAAATGTTATTGGAAAAATCAAGTGGTTATGAATATGTGAGTAGAAAAGAGATTATTGATTTATCAAACGATGCAGAAGAGGTTTTAACAAACAGTTTATTTTTTAAAGATAAGGATATTAATTTATACTATCATGGGCTTGAAAGATATTTAAATCTTTTGAAAACTATTGGTGAAGATAGCTATCAGTATATTATGGAACTATTAGAAAGTGGTGATAAAGATTTTGTGCCAGCTGGATTGTATTTTAAAGGGGTTTATCTTTTTAATAAAAAAGATTATATCTATGCCTTAAAGCATTTTCTTAAAGTATATTATCTATTTAAGGATAGTAAATATGTTAAAAAATCTTTGGAATATGCAAAAGATTGTTATTTAAAGATGGGGAAAAAAGATAAGGCTGAAAAAATAGAGAAAATATTAAAAAAAGTGGAGGGATAAATGTTTGAAATTATACAAAAGGGTGGGGTACTTATGTACCCAATTATTGCGCTTTCTGTGATATCTTTGGCTGTTTTTTTGGAAAGATTGTTTACTTTGAGGAAAAATAATTTTGTTCCATCAACGTTTATGGAGAAACTATACATTTATTTAGAAAAAAAGGATTTTGAGGATGCAAAAAATTTATGTGAATTACAGAAAAATCCTATGAGTGAAATTGCGTATGAAATATTAAATAATTTAGATTTGCCAGTTACAAGACTCATGGAGCTTGCTGAAGAAACTGGGAGATTTCAAGCTTCCAAGTTGGAGAGATTCTTACCTACCTTGCAAACAATAGGTAATATTGCCCCACTATTAGGACTTTTAGGTACTGTCTTGGGTATGATAAAGACATTTATTGTAATTTCTGAGCAAGGTGTGGGTAATGCTCAGGCTTTAGCTGGTGGGATATCTGAGGCACTTCTTACTACTGCGGCTGGTTTATCTGTTGCAATTCCTACAGTTCTTTTTTACCACATTGTAAGACACAGATCTGAAAAACTCACATTGGAGATGGAAAAAGCCACAGCAAAGGTAATAAACTTAATTTTTAAAGAGGGTTAGGATGAGATTTTCTAAAAAAGAGAAGGGTACTGGTTTAGATATTAATTTAACTCCTCTTATCGACGTAGTGTTTTTACTATTGATATTTTTTATGGTTTCAACAACTTTTATCTATACCAATGCGTTAAAAGTAGATCTGCCAAAAGCTAAAGGTGATGAGCAAGCTGTAAACAAAAGTATTGTAATTGTTGTTGATAATAAAAATAAAATATTTATAAATAAGAAAGAGATACCAAAATTTGCTTTATATAAAACCTTAACGAAGATGAAAAAAACTAATGAAAATTTACCAGTAATATTGCAGGCCGATAAAAATGCAAAACACGGGACTGTGGTTTATGTGATGGATCAGTGTAAAAGGGCGGGTTTTGATAGGTTTACTATTGCAGTAGAAGAGGAATGATTATTTATTCAAGATTATTGGGTTTTTTAATATTATCTCTAATATTTCATTTAATGATTATTTTAATCTTACCAGAGTTGCGCATAGATTTTAAAAATTTAAAACCACGTGAAATAGAGTTAAAAATTGTTAAAAAGAGTGCAGTTTCAAAAAGAATTAAAAGCTCAAACAAACTACAAAACCCCATTAAAAAATTTGATTTGAATAAGATTAAAGAGAAGTTGAAAAGGAATAAAAATCAAAGCAAACAGGTTGATAGCAATGTTGATTTACCTGTTGCTAACAATTTAGAGAAGATTTTAATACCTGAGTTTGAAAATGTGCAGTTAGAAGGGGAGAAATCAGCTAATAAAGTTGAATTAAATAGTGAACTTGCAAAGACTAAAGAGGAAGTTTTAAAAGAGTATAACCAAAAAAACAATGAAATATCAGCATCGAAAAACAGTGATTTTTATGAGATAAAAAAGATTTCGAATATTAGAAGGAAGATTATATATGAGCCTCCTAAGCCAAAGTTTCAGCTTGAAAAAGATACTAAAATCACTTTAAAATTCAAGGTTGATAATTATGGAATCCCTTACGATATAAGATTTGTTACAAGAAGCAGTAGTTATGTTGAAAATATTGCAATTAATTTTATTAAAAGGTTAAGGTTTGATGCGGTTGATTATACCAAACCTGATGAGGTAGAAATAGTACTATTTTTTAAGGTGGAGTGATTATGGACGAATTGAGAGAGTTGATAATTGAAAAAGTTAAAAATAAAAAAATGACGTTTGCTGAGTTTATGAATCTGGCTCTTTATCATCCTCAATATGGGTATTATCAAAAAGAGAACCCATTTGGGATGCAGGGTAGTTTTTACACTTCTGTTGATGCTTCAGAGTCTTTTGGTAGGTCTCTGGCAAGAGGCTTTTTAAAAGCGATAAATGAGTTGGATCTTGAGCCGGTACTTTGTGAAATGGGTGCTGGTAGTGGGATGCTGGCAAATGATATCCTTAATTTTTATAAGGATGAGGAGCCTCAATTTTATGAAAAAATAGAATATATTATTATCGAAAAGAGTGAATATTTAATAGATAAGCAAAAGGAGTTGCTTAAAGCTCATGAAGGAAAGATTTCTTGGCATTCATTTAAAGAATTAAGGGATTTTGATGGTGTATTTTTTTCAAACGAATTAGTTGATGCTTTCCCTGTACATAGAATCATTAATATATCGGGAGAATTAAAAGAGCTTTATGTGATTTATCATGATGATAAATTGCAGTTTTATCCTGATGATTTTTCCACCGAAGAGTTAAAGGAATATATCAATAGATTAAATATAAAACTGGTGGATAAACAAATCGCTGATATAAACCTTGATGCAGTGAAATGGATTAGAGATTTGGGTAAAAAGATAAATAAAGGGCTGGTTGTTACAATTGATTATGGTTTTGAGGCCAAACAATTGTATGCTCCATTTAGGATGGATGGTACTGTTACCTGTTATTTCAAACATACTCAAAATAACGATTTTTTTGAAAGGGTTGGTTATCAAGATATAACTGCATTTGTGGATTTTTCTGCTCTTATGGAGTATGGGAAAGAGAGCGGATTGGATGTTGTAAATTTTGAGCCACAGTGGCTTTTTCTCTTACAAAGTGGAATCTTGGATGAGATAAAATATGCAGAATCAGATTTGCATAAGGCAAGGATAAGGTCTCTGATTATACCAGAGGGTGGTTTTGGTACAAACTTTAATGTTTTGATTCAGAGTAAAGGGGTAAAAATCCCTGAAAATTTCTTTTACAAAAAACGTTCTACAGAACTGTTTAACGAATTGAGCAAAATATACTCAGAGATATAAAATGCCTGTAGTTGATAGGTATAAGAGAAACTTTGCTTTTATAAAAGATAGGTTTGTTTATAAAAATTTTTTAGAAGAGGCAAAAAGGTACAAATTTTCATCGATTGACAAAAAAACGATTAAATTGCTTGCCAGAAAATTTGGTATCCCTTATAGCGAAACTTTTTCCATTGTTTCTTTTTATTCACTATTAAATGTGAATGGCAAAAATTTACTTTCCTGCAATGCTCCATGTTGCAAAAATGATGAACTATTTGATAATGCAATTAAAACTCACTGTTTAGGCTTATGCGATAACTCTCCAGCGGTTATAAAAGAAGGGAAACAGGCATGTTTTGTTCAAGGTATTTTTAAAGAATCTGAGAGCGCTAAGGTATTAAATAAGAATATCGATGATTGTTTCATTTTAAATGTAAGAGATAAGGATGAATATATAACAACTCTTACAAAATTGTTATCAGCTGATAGGGATGATTTGCTTGAAAGAGTAAAAAAATCTGATTTAAGAGGGAGAGGTGGTGCAAATTTTCCAACGTATAAAAAGTTTGAAGCAATAAAAAATATAAATAGTAGCAAAAAATATCTTGTATGCAATATTGACGAATCCGAGCCTTTTGTCTTTAAAGATAGAGCTTTGTTAGAAATAAACCCTTTTGTGGCTGTAGCTGGAGCAATTTTAAGTGCCTATATAGTTGGTGCTACTGATATAATTTTTTATATTAGAGGTGAATATATAAAACAGAAAAAGATTTTAAGTGAAATAACCAGTTATTTTTTGTTAGAAATAGATTTTTTTAATAGTTTAAATGTGGAGATTGTATCAGGGGCAGGAGCTTATGTTTGTGGTGAGGAGACAGGGCTTATAGAATCTTTTGAGGGGAAAAGGGGGAATCCGAGAAATAAGCCGCCATATCCCTTTGAATCTGGTATTTTTGGTAAACCAACGTTAGTAAATAACATTGAAACCCTTTCCTATGTTTTTGAAGTATGTGAAAAAAAAATAGTAAACTTGAATAAAAGGCTTATATCTGTTTGCGGAGATGTGAAGGAAAAAGGGGTTGTTGAAATAGATTTAGATGTTGCTATAAATGAGATTGTCAAAAATATTTGTGATAGAACTATTGGAAATCCTGGTTTTGCGATATTAGGTGGGGCTTCAGGTTTTTTTGTAGATAAAAATAATTTCAGTAAAAAGTTAAGAGATTTTGAAAAAAGTTTTGTGGGTTCTATTTTTATAGCAGATGAATCAAGAGATAAATTATCCATTTTGAAATATTTTGTCTCATTTTTTGCTGATGAATCCTGTGGACAGTGTATCCCTTGTTATAAAGGTTATCAAAAATTAGAAGAAATTTTATCCATCAATAACTTAAACGATAAAGTGGAAGATATAAAATCTATTGTAGAATCAATGTCAGTAAGTACGCGCTGTGGCCTTGGCAAAGCTATTAAAAATGGTGTTTATTCCTTTTTTGAGAGTGCAAAATGATTAAGATAACAATTAATGGTGCTGATTATAGTTTTAAAGAGAAAATGACGATAATAGACGCATGCGAGAGTGTGGGGATATATATCCCAAAGCTTTGCTATGATAAAAGATTAAAACCGATTGGTAGATGTAAGCTTTGTATTGTGAAAGTTAATGACAAAATTGTAACTGCCTGTGAAACCAAAATAGAAGATGGGATGGACATCATTACAAATGATGAAGAACTTAGAAGTTTCAGAAAAATAAATTTTGATTTACTTGTTGATAATATTTATGTTGAAAGAGTAAATGATATTTCTGAACTTAGTAAGTTATTTAAGTATTTTGGTTATAAATCAATTTCCAGCAGATGTTTCAGTGAAAATAGAATAGTTAGCAACCCTTTTTTTAGCTTTGATAATAATTTATGTGTGCAGTGCGGAAGGTGTGTTTCTGCATGCAAAGAATTGCAATGTAGATTTGTCTGGAACTTTGCTTACAAGGGTAAAAATCAAAAATTAACCATTGGAGCTGATGAATCTTTTGAAGAAGCTCTATGTGAATTTTGTGGGACTTGTG
Organism: Deferribacter desulfuricans SSM1; assembly: GCF_000010985.1. NCBI lineage: Bacteria > Pseudomonadati > Deferribacterota > Deferribacteres > Deferribacterales > Deferribacteraceae > Deferribacter > Deferribacter desulfuricans. Next base: position 1,269,632 of record NC_013939.1, on the reverse strand, counting down.
TAGATTTTTGCCCAACAGGGGCTATAAAAAATAACATTTTGCTTGATGAATATAACAAAAAATCTGTTGAAACTGTTTGTTCATATTGTGGAGTTGGCTGCAAAATCAACCTTTCTGTTGATGGTGAAAATGTTTTGGTGACACCAAAACAAACAGATGATAAATACAATTCTTTATGTGTAAAAGGGAGATACGGGCATTCATATATTTTTAGTGAGGATCGTTTGAAATCTCCACTTGTTAGAAAATATTTGCTTGATGATGGAAAGAAAGATTTAAAAAGTGAATTTATCGAAGTTGATTGGGACACAGCACTTGATATTGTTTCAAAAAAATTGGTTGAAATAAAAAGGACTTTTGGTGGAGATAGTATAGGTTTTTTCTCATCAGCAAAATGCACAAATGAAGAGAACTATCTTTTGCAAAAACTGGCCAGGCAAATAATTGGGACGAATAATGTGGATCACTGTGCAAGACTTTGTCACTCTTCTACTGTTGTTGGTCTTATCCAGAGCGTTGGCTCAGGTGCTATGACCAACACAATGGATGATATTGTGGAAAATGCCTCCACTGTTTTTATTATTGGTTCCAATGTTACAGAGCAACACCCTGTTTTTGGTGTAAAAATTAGAAGAGCCGTAATGAATAGAAAAATTAATCTTATTGTAGCAGATCCTCGATATATTGATATTGTAGATTTTTCAGATATTTATTTACCAATAAAACCTGGGTCTGATGTGGCTTTAATGAATGCATTGTGTAAAATTATCATTGAAAATGGTTGGGAAGATAAAGATTATATTAATGAAAGATGCGAAAATTATGAAGAATTTAAAAAGTATATATTAAGTATTAATTTAGATGAATGTGTCAAAGTTACTGGTATTGATTATGAAATCTTATATAAAGTAGCCAAAAAAGTTGCACTTGAAAAGCCTACTGCTTTAATCTGGGCGATGGGGATTACACAACATAACCATGGCGTTGATAATGTCTTTGCTTTATCAAATTTACAACTGCTTACTGGCAATATTGGGGTTTCTGGTGGTGGTCTTAATCCTTTGAGAGGGCAAAATAATGTTCAGGGTGCCTGTGATATGGGTTGTTTGCCTGATGTTTTTAATGGGTATCAAAGGGTAATGGATGAAGAGATTGTGAAGAAATTTGAAAATTTCTGGAAAATGGATGGTGATTTTAAGCTGAGTAGAGTTGTTGGAAAAACTGTTACTGAGATGGTGGATAGTTTAAACGATAAATCGATTAGAGCCCTTTACATCATGGGTGAAAATCCTGTTATGACTGAGCCAGATGTTAATAGGGTTGTTGAAAGTTTAAAAAATGCTGATTTTTTGGTGGTGCAGGATATATTCCCTACAGAAACATCAAAGTTTGCAGATGTTATTTTGCCGGCTTCATCGTTTGCTGAAAAAGAGGGTACTTTTACAAATACTGAGAGAAAAATTAATCTCATAAAACCTGTTATCAAGCCACTTTATAATTCTAAACCTGATTTATTTATTTTGTCTGAGCTCGCAAACCGTTTGATTAAAATGCTTAGTTTAAAACCTATGGGAGTTTATGCAAAATGGGATTATGAAAGTGCAAAAGATGTACTTGATGAAATAAATGCAACAACCCCTATTTATGGCTATGCAAAATATGAAAGATTACTAAATGGTGAAGATTTATATTGGCCAGTTTATAAGGAAACTGGAAATGAGACATCGATTTTACACCAAAAAAAGTTTTCGAGAGGGAAGGGGAAACTTCATATAGTTTTAAATAAACCGCCTAAGGAAAGACCTAATGAAGAATTTCCATTTGTTTTAAATACAGGTAGAGAGCTTTATCACTGGCATGGTGGTGAGTTGACAAGAAGAGTAAAAGAGTTGCTAAAAGTCTGCTCAGAACCGATTGTGATGCTGAATACCAATGATGCTAAAAGTTTTGGTATTAAGGATGGTGAGCTGATAAAAGTCATATCAAGAAGAGGGAAAATAATTGGTAGAGCCTTTGTAACTGAAAGGCTGAAAAGTGGTGAAATTTTTGGTAATTTTCATTTTCCTGATGGAAATGTTAATAAATTGACAATAAAAGCTTTGGATAGTGTAGCAAAAATACCTGAATATAAAGTGTGTGCTGTAAAGATTGAGAGAGTAGGGTGAAAATATGAAAATTGGTTTGGCACTTGGTAGTGGAGCAGCGAGAGGGCTTGCTCATATCGGGGTTTTGAAAGCGTTTCAAGAAGCTGAAATCCCAGTTTATGCCATAAGTGGTTCGAGTATGGGGGCTTTTATAGGTGGGCTTTATGCTGCTGGTTATGATGTTTTTCAAATGGAAAAACTCATTTATGAGTTAGACTGGAAAATTTTTACGGAATTTTTTGATTTAAAAATTACTAAATCAGGGTTAGTTGATGGTAAAAAGATAGATAGATTTATCTATGAATTTATTGGTGATGTCAAAATTGAAAACCTTGATTTGAAATTTTGTTGTGTGGCAACAGATCTTTTCACAGGTAAAGAGATAATTTTTAACTCCGGTTCTTTAATAAAAGCTATTAGGGCAAGTATCTCTTTTCCAGGAGTATTTATTCCAGCATATTTGGATGGAATGTTTTTGGTAGATGGTGGGCTAAAAAATCCTGTTCCTGTAAATAGACTGCCTGAAGATTGCGATGTTAAAATTGCAGTACATGTTGGGCCCTTTGCGGAAAAGGATGATTTTATAAATAAATATTACTCAAATGGTGAAAATTTTGTAAAAGATAATAATATATTTGTTAATTCCATTAATAAATTGCTTAAAGAGATATTAAGAATTAATATTGATAATGGAAAGGTCAAATATCCAAATATCTTTGAAATATTGGTTCAAAGTATTGCTATAATGCAGGAAGCTACTGCTGAATATGTGATGGATGATGTGGATTGTATTAAAGTGAAACCTGATTTAGATGGTTATAAATTGACAGACTTTACTAAAGCTAAAGAGATTATTTCTATTGGATATGAAGAAGGCTATAGACTTGTTAACCAATTGATTAGTATGGAGGATGTTTATGAATCAAAATAAAATTGTTTATTCTGCGCTAGTTGCTGCTTTTTTGGCTGTTAGTACTTTTATCAGAATACCGTTAGAGCCTGTGCCCCTCACATTGCAACCTTTTGTAGTTTTATTAATGCCAATGATATTTGGTATAAAACCAGCTTTTATGGGAGGATTAGTTTATTTGATACTTGGTTTGATAGGATTGCCTATTTTTGCTCATGGTGGTGGAATAGGATATGTTTTACAGCCTACTTTTGGCTATCTTGTTGGTTTTGTGTTGGCTTCAATCCCTATTGGATATTTTGCAAAATATAAGAAGATATTTTTCTATCTTTTAGGTGGTTTGTTAGGTTTGGTTGTAATTTATGGTTTGGGTGTGACATATTTGTATTTTAATTTGAATTATATACAGCATAAAGCCATAGCTTTCAGAAAAATATTATATATCGGTTTTTTAACACCTTTACTTTTTGATATTGTAAAGTTGATAGTAGCTTCAATAATTGCAAATAAAATAAAAGATAGATTTTGATTATTTGAGATTGCTTCCCCCGCCATTAAGCTTCAAATATTTAAAATTATACATGCAAATACTATACACACAAAAAGTTTTAAACTTAAAATTTACTACTGAATGGCGAGGTCGCAATGACCCCAAAATTGCCGACATTGCGAGCATTAGCGAAGCAATCTGAGGTGTTTAAGCAATTATTATTGTGCAACACCTTCAACTAATTTATAGATTTAGTCGTTTTCTATAGTCGTTACTCTCAAGACTTCTTCAAGAGTAGTTATTCCAACAGAAGCTAGTTTCATACCAGAGTCATAAAGAGTTTGAAATCCTTTGCTTAAAGCATACTTTCTAATGGTTTCCGTTGTAGCATTTTTACTTATCATTTCTCTCATTTCTGTATCGATTTTTAAAACTTCATAAATACCTATTCGCCCTTTGTAACCTGTGTAGTGACAATCAGGACAGCCTTCGCCTCTAACAAACTTTGCATTTTGATATTTAATATCAAGCCGTTTTAATATTGATTCATCAGGAGTGTATTCTACAGCACAGTTTAAACATACTTTTCTAACAAGTCGTTGAGCTACTACCCCTATTAAAGAGGAAGATACTAAATATGGTTCTATACCCATATCTACGAGTCTTACAACACTACTTACAGCATCGTTCGTGTGTATAGTTGCAAGAACCAAATGACCTGTTAGAGAGGCTTGAATAGAAATTTGGGCAGTTTCTTTATCCCTTATTTCCCCGACCATAATAATATCTGGGTCTTGTCTTAAAATGGATCTCAAAGCTGAAGCGAATGTGACACCAGCTGTTTCATCCACCTGAACTTGATTAATAATTTTAAAATTATATTCAATAGGATCTTCTATGGTAACAATATTCTTCTCTAAACTATTAAGTTTATTTAATGTGGCATACAAAGTTGTAGTTTTACCACTACCAGTTGGCCCTGAAATCAATATGATTCCATAAGGTTTTGAGATTATTGAATCATAGATTTCTAATGAATGATTATCCATACCAATATGGTGAAGTTCTAACAATGCTTTGCTCCTATCGAGTACTCTTAATACTGCTTTTTCACCAAAGTTTGTTGGTAAAGTGGATACCCTAAAATCTATTTCTTGAAAGTTTATCTTAATTTTAAATCTGCCATCTTGAGGAACTCTTTTTTCTGCAATGTTCATATTTGACATAATCTTAATTCTTGAAATTATTGCTGGAGCTAAGATTTTGTTTAACGTTAAAATTTCGTGTAAAATACCATCTATTCTGAATCTTACTCTCAATATATCTTCATCTGGCTCTATATGTATATCTGATGCTTTTTCATTTATTGCCTTGGCTATAATACTGTTTACAAGATCTATTGCTGATGAACTTTCTGCTAACGATTCATAAACACTGTCATCTTCTGCTGACAGCACAGAGATCTCTTTTTCAACCGTTTTTGCAATGTTGTAAAGATGGTCTTCACCACCGTATATTTTATTAAATGCAGCCAAAAATTCATCATTTGAAATAAGCATTGGTATTACATCTTTTTTTGTGAGCCTTGTTATTTCATCAATGGCAATGATATTGTTTGGGTCGCTCATTGCAATATAAAGAGTGCTCCCTTCTACTTTTACAGGGATAACTTTGTATTTTCTTGCAACATTTTCTGGTATTATATTTTTAAAGCTTGGGTTTAAATCTAGTTCATCTAACGTAACACGTTCTATTCCAAGCTGTTCTGATAAAATATCGAGGAGAAAATCTTCTGTAATATATCCCAGGTCTATTAAGACTTCGCCTATTTTTTTCCCTGTTTTTTTCTGCTCTTCAAGGGCAACTTTAAGTTGAGCTTCTGTTAGATACCCTTTTGAAACAAGTAAATCACCAATTCTGATGTTTTTCAATTTCATATTTTTATTCCTTTATGATTTTTGGTGTAATAAAAATCACAAGGTCGTTTAAATCATGACTGTTTGTTTTACTTTTGAATAACCAGCCAATCAAAGGTATTTTACTCAAACCTGGCACTGCTGAAGTACTATTTGATTGTTTTTCTTGCACTAATCCACCAATTACAGTGGTTTCTCCATCTTTGAGTTTTACATAAGTTTCAGCTTTTCTTGTAAATTTTAAAGGATATCCATCTACAGTTTTTGAGAAATCAAGCTCACTTTTATCAACAACTATTTTTAAAAGTATATTATTATCTGGGGTTACCTGTGGGGTAACTGTCAAAGATAATTTTGCTTCATCTGATTCTACATCGGTGTCATCATCATCTATTACTTTATAATGAAACTCAAAGCCACTTTCTATTTTAGCTTCTTTATTGTTCATTGTTACAATTTTAGGTTGTGAAACAATTTTAGCTAACCCCTGTTGCTCCAATGCTTGAAGTTTTGCATCTAAGATAAAAGAGCCTGAATAGTTCCCGAGTAATAAGGATAAGGTGCCTCCTGGATTAGTTATAGGTAGGTTTACCATGTATCCTGATGTATCTCCCCCAATAGATATGGTGTTTGGAAAATATTTATTTGTTGAGTTTATATTTGTATTTGCTGACCATTGAAGGCCAAGTTCTCTGCTCCCAGTTTTTGAAACCTCAACAATTTTTGCTTCTATCATAACCTGTTTTATAGGGACATCAATTTTCGAAATGTAATACTTCATTTTTTCGATATTTTCTTTTGTGTCTGTGATAATTAATGTCCCACTGTAGTCATCAACTACAATTTTCCCTTTATCACTTTTGAAGTTTTCTAAAATTTTTACTAAATCGGCTAACTTGATGTTTTTTGGAGCGTAAAAATAATCTACTACAGGTGCTGTATCATTTTTAGTCCCAGAATTATAAAAATATATAATATTGTTTTTTATGTCATAGCTTAAATTAAACTGTTTTGCTATATTATCTATTACATCTTTAAGTGCTACATTTTCTAAATAGAGAGTCAATTTCCCGTTAATATTTTTTGGTAAAACAATATTGATTTTAGACAGCTTTGATAATGTTATCATTACATCTTTAATATCAGCATCTTTAAAATTTACAGAAATACTTTTACTTAAATCTGCTGCAAAAAGTAACGATGATATTGATAAGATCAGTAATATTTGTTTAATTTTTGTCCACATAGAGCACTACCCTATTTTTTTTATTTTTTGTTAAGATTACTTCTTTCATATCTATTTTTGTTACTTTATAACCATCAATTATATCACCTGTTTTGTAACTTTCGTTATTTATTATAGCATAAAATTCATCATCGAGTTTAATGATTCCAGTTAAATTAAAAGCTTTAGTTTTTGTTTCATTTTGGTTTGATTTTTCTTTAACTAACGGTTTTGGTTTGATAAAAGTATATCTTTTTATAAATGATAAGTTATTCTTAGGTATATTGGCAATGTCCCAACTAAAAGCATTTACTGCAATTAATAAGGAATAAACAACTATTAACTTTTTCACTTTACCCTTCCATATGCTGTAAGATTAAAACTCATATTTATAAGCCCATTTTCATTAAAACTTATGCTATAAGAATCCAATGACAACCATTCATTTTCATACTCTATGTTTTCCAGTAATTTCAAGATATTGTAAATTTGCCCTGTAACTTTTACTGAGTAATGATTATTATATCTTAGCCCTTTAACATCAAAACCAGAAAAGTTAAATTCATCTATTTTAACGCCACTATTGAAAATGATATTTTTTATTACGGATGAGACATAAGTTTTATCTTTTATATTTTCTAATAAATTTGCCATTTCCAACTTGTTTTTTAAAATCTCCTTTTTTATTGAATAAATTTTACTGGTAGTGTTTAGTTTTCTGTAAAATTCGATTATATAGGTGTCAATTTTACCTTCTATTTGACTTATTTGCATCTTTAAAGAGTGCAGCTTTATAATTTGAATAATTCGGATATATTTCAGATAAATTAAAAAGATAAAGACCAATATCAATATTAATAAAATTATCACATGAGATCTTTTAATTGATTTCATCTATTTCTTTTACCTTCATAGTTATTTTAAAAGTATATAAATTATTATTTTCATCCCTTTTAATAAAATAAAACTCAAGTTTATTCAGATATTTGTTTGTTTCTAATGACTTATAGTATTTATAAAATGAGTTTGTTTTGTTTGCATAACCTTCTAATGTAATTGTGTTTTTACTGTAAGAAATATTTTTGAAATAGATGTCTGACGGTTTTGTTGTGAGGTAAAAAATTGTAGAAATTAAAGGTGAGTAATTAATAGTATAAAATCTAAAGAGCTTATTTTTCTCTTTTAATAAATTTTGTAGCTCATTTTTTAGATTTTTATAGTTTTTTTCATATTTATCTAGGCTTGCTATCTCTCTTTCAAGATTATTTTTATATACAGTATGTTTTTTTAGTATATCTTCTAACTGCTTATTTTTAAAAGCTAATAGGCTATAATCGAAAATAATAAGCAAAAATGCTAATATAATAATAAAAATAGATGATTTTATAAGCTGGTCTTTTATAAGATCATAACGTAGATTTTCAGGTATTAGATTTAATTTTTTTACTTTTTTATATCTCATATTTCTTTAAATGCTCCCAAAATTTCTATTAAATAATCAAAATCATCAAATTCATGATTACTTTCAGCGATAAAATTTTCAGGAATCGTTTTATTTATTTTTAAATTAAAAAGTTTATTATAATATTTTTCAATAGATTTGATACTGTTAAACTTACCTATAATGTTGATTGATTCAACTTTCCCTTTAGAGATATATCTGTTGTAATAATCAAGTGTTCTTTGTATTTCTAAACTGACTCTATCTATATTGTCTCTAATTGTGGTTGAAATAGCTTGTTTTTCTTCTGTTTCATAGTCATCAACGCCTACATCAGCCAAATAATCAAAAACAGAGTTTATACTCACGCCTCCATCAGTTGCTATTTTTTGAGCAATACTTTTTAATCCTATATTTAAACCTCTAGTAAATAAAATATTATTGCTCTCTGTGATACATAAAACTGTATTGTTGTTTCTGACATTTAATTTTAAACTAATTTCATTTTCATTTGTGAAGAAGAGACTTGTAGCGTAAATATCACTAAAACATGATATAAATTTTGCATTTTTTATTTTATGGAAAAGTTCTTCAAAGTGCTTAGGAATACCACAAATATAAGCAACATATTCATTTTCACTTTCATATAAAGAATAATCGATGAGATAATCTTTTAATTCTATATCAAAGGAGCTTTTAAATCTTTTCAAAATCTCTGCAGAATGGTTCATAATGTTTCTATTTAAAAATTCAACTCTATCCAAAAGATCAGAGCCGCCATAAACAAATGTTATATATTTTGATTTTGATTCAATTATATTTGCATTTAACTCACTTATTAATTCATCAAGGCTGTTATATTCATTTTTAATCGCAAAAGATGGGTAAAGAATATCATTTTTTAAAGAACCATTTATAAACTCATAGTTGTTATCGTCAAAGCAAACTACAGATAAACTACTAACTTTCATTATTAATACCTTTTAGCTTTAATAAAAACTGTTTGATACTAATTTTATGGTTTACAGGTGGTATATTACATGAATTTTTAGATTTATCATAATATATTTTTGCAAAATTATATTTGCCAAGCTTTTCATAATTAGTGGCATACAAAATATTAATTTCACATTCTAAATTTTTGTATTTATTTTTATCTAAACTTTTTATTAAATCTAAAGATTTAGAATAATTTCTTAATTTATACTCTAACAATGCTAGATAATAGCTGCACAATACTTTATGTTTTGGACTTTCAGTAGATTCAACACATTTAGATAGGTATTTTTTTGCTTGAGGTATATTATTCTCTTTAAAATAATATATCCCAATTAGACTATAATCTTTTAAATCATTGATAACTTTTAAAGCTTTATCTTTTTCATTTGATGCGAGATTTATATAAATTTCGTCATCATATAAAGATTGCAAGTTTTTATTAAGTTTGCTTATTGCATCAAATTTATTTTTCTTTAGCTCTGATATAGGTGTAAATGTTTTGGCTTTAACCTTGGAATAAAAATTATTTATTAGCTTATAATCTAATAAAACGATAATTACAAATATAATGAAAATTATCAGGAAAATAAATTGAAGATTAAATTGAACTACTTTTTTGTTTTTATAAATAACTGTTTGTTTTTTGTTTTTATTCTTTTTTAATGCGTTTGCAATTAAACTCATTAATCCTCACAGTTAATAACATTGTTGTATTTATCGTATAATAACACCCATCCTATTTTATTGTCAATATTAATCATTGCCCAGTCATTTACAACTTTTTCAATTTTCAATACTTTGTTTTTTTTAATAATCGTTAAATATTTTGAGTTTAAATCTGGATTTATTCTTACCTTTTGATTAACAAGAAATTTAATACACTTTGATTTAGTTCTATTTTTTTCTTCTTTTATTAATTTTTTTGATGAAATATTATCTTGACTAACTGGTTGTATTGTTTTTGTTTTAATTGTGTTATTCTCTGATATTATTTCTTTTTTAACTTTTTCTTTTTGGATAGTAACTGTTTTAGCTGGTTGTTGATTTAGATTTATGTTTGAATAAGTTTTATTTTCTATATTACTTACTTTTTTAACGGGACATTTTATCAAAAAAGAAAAATAATATATTAATAATCCAGTTATAACTATTAAAATAAAAAGTATTATAACTTTTTTTATTAAACTATTTTTTCTTGTAGTAGCTGGTGTTATCTCAGAAGAGACCAAAATTGGATTAATTTCTAAAATTGCTTTTTCGATATGCTTTTTTTCTATTTTTTTTGATTCATCATTAAAGGCAGCTATTAAAGCGTATTCGCAGAGCTTATTAATATCTCTTGGATTACCTTTAGTATATTTATAAACTGCTTTGATGGCTTCTTTAGTAAAAATTGTTTTGTTATATTTGGATGCTTTTTGGATTCTATAATTGATATAATTTTCAACATCTTCCTCTGTTAAAGTTTTTAGTTGGATTATTACTGAAATTCTTTGTCTAACCTGTCTAAGTTCATATTTGTTTAAAAGCTCCAAAAATTCAGGCTGACCGACAAACAGAATTTGCAATAGCTTTGCATCCTCTTTTTCAATGTTGGATAGTTGTCTTATTAGCTCAATAGTTTCAAAAGGGAGGTTTTGAGCTTCATCAATTATCAATAATGCGTTTTTACCTTCTTCGTATAATTTTAAAAAGTATTTTGCTAGCTCGTCATAAATTTTACCTTTGTCTAAATCATTTGAAACTACAATTCCAAAGTCGCTGCATATATATTTTAACATTTCATCAGGGGATAAAAAAGGGTTTAGCACAAGGCATGTTTCTACGTCAGTTAATGAGTTTAATAACACTCTTGTAAGTGTTGTTTTCCCAGTTCCCACTTCCCCAATTAAAGCCATAAAACCTTTTCTGGTTTTTATAGAATATTCTATAAGTTGAATCGCTTCTTCATGACTGGTAGAGCAGTAAAAAAAGTCTGGGTCTGGGGTTAATTTAAATGGCTCTTCTTTAAAATTAAAAAATTCTGTGTAAACACTCATTAGTTTTGTATTTTTACCTTAATTTTTCTTTTTACCAAATCATTATAAGCCATACATTCATAAACTGTTACATTATCTTTTATTTCTCTAATAATTTCAATAGTAAAGTTGTTGTAAGTTAAAGAGGTTTTATTGTTTTCATCATAAATCAGTTCATTGGTTCCAGTCAGATTGTCAGCAATAGTAATTTCGCAACTGGATTCAGCTAAATAAAAAGCTTTTGTGGAAAGTAACTCTTCGCTACTTGATATGGATTCGTTTGATAAAATTGTTATAAGTGTAACTCCGATAAACCCAAATATCACAAGGAGAAAAACAGCAAATATTAAAGATGAACCTTTTTTATCATGGAGTATTTCTAATATGGACAACTTTTTCATAATTTATACTCACATCATTTTTTTTAAGAGTTAAACTGATTTTTACAGCAGCATTTCTCCATCTATTTCCAGCATCATAAGTAAATTCTACACTATCTAAAAAATTACCAAAAATATAGCAATTGCCCTCACTGTTAAAATCCGTATCAATATTTCCATTACACCAATAAAGTTGATTATTTAGCAATTTATAAGCAATAACTTTGTCAAAAAGAAAAACCCTTTTATAAGGGGAGTCTTTTTTCAGATTTTTATCTAAAATTAAATAGTTGCCGGAGTCGTTATCTGTGACTGAGTAAACTCTTTGCTCATTATAAAATTGGTTACATTTTGTAACATATATGCTTAAAATGTCATAGTTATTAATTGATACATTTTCTGTTAAGCTGATATTGTCCTTTTCATTTTTTGTATAAAAATACACATCTTTAAATGATGCAAACTTTATGTTGTTTGAGTTTTTTGGCTGGCAACTATTATTAAAATCTGCAACGGTGTTTGGTATAGCATATTTAAGCTCTTTAGCCATTCTTTCTGTGATAAATTTTGCTTCATTGTATAATAAATCTTTTACTTTAGTATCTGTGTAACCTGTCATAATGGGCAAAAGTAGATTAACACCTAAAAAGGATACAATTCCAAGCAACACAATTACAATTATAAGCTCAACTAGTGTAAACCCTTTTTTGTTTCTAAAAATTACCTTTGACATACTCTAAAGTGTACCTTTCTTTTAATAAGTCTGATTCCACACTCACCTGAATTAGTTTGTAATTTGTTGCTGTACAACTGTTTGAAACAATTTTACCATTTTCTATTTTGACAAAATGGACATTTACAAATATTTTATAATTACCATTTAGCCCAAAATCAGAAGGTTGATACTCTTTTTCTGTATCACAACTATCTACATAATCATCCACATCATCATATTTATTCATACTATTTTCATTATTTTCATTACCAATATTTATTTTATCTAAATTTATAGTTCCACCACCATTTAGAGTATCTTCATCAAACTTTTTTGATATGATTTCTTCTAAAACTGTTTGAGCAGCAACAATAGCTTTGTGTCTGATAATTGGGTCGCTTGTTTTACCAAGTGTATTGTAAAATAAAATCATTATACCCATAACACCAACAGTAAACACAACAATAAAAATTATAATTTCAATAAGTGTGAATCCTTTGTTTTTAGTGGACAATTATACCTCCAGAGTAGGGGACTATTAAAATTTTTCTATTACCCAATGTTATAGTTGTTTCTGTATTTAATAAATTATTATTTGTTGAATCAGTATCGCTATCTGGTCTTCCAAGATAGTCAAAATATAACTGATTTATATTTGATGAAAATTTATTTTTTAATTTTACAGGATTATCAACCGATGGGATATTTGCAACATTTCCATTGTTATCATAAATGGTATATTTTTTATTTGTACCATCGAGTTTTATCGACCATCCACCACCATCCACCATCGATTTGTGCTGAACATATCTGATATCAGAATATAGCTGCATAATATCAGTATCTTCACTAAAAGAGCCTATCTCAATTTTTGGAGAGATAACAATTGCTAGAATACCTACAAGAATTATGATGATAATTAACTCAATAAGTGTAAAACCTGAATTATTTGAAGTTTTTGAAGAATAAAAATTGCTCAATTGTCCAGATTGCTTCGCTAACGCTCGCAATGACTGTATTTTCGAGGCATGGCGAGGCAACAAAAGTTGCCGAAGAAATCTCATTATTATGTTAATTCTCAACATGTATGGTTGTTGAACAGCATCTTTATTCGTTTTTTTCAATATAAACTTTCCCTTTGTTTTTATCATATTTTAGCACATTTCCATTTACAATAAAATGACCATTTTCAAATTTAATCACACTTAAAATAGATTTATTATCTTCATTAAGTAAATAACCACTTTTATAAATTTCATCCAATTTTTCAGGGTATTTCCCATTTTTTACTTTGTAAAGTGTCAAAATTAAGTTAATATTTTTAATGTCATAAGTAATAGCAGTTTGAAACATCTTTTCTCTGTATATTTCATATCTTTTGTAAATAACAGCAATCATTACAGCTACGACTAATAAAACAATGACAACTTCAATTGGTGAAAAGCCTTTTTTATCATTTTTTTTCTTAAACATGGGCACTATCTTACAGCTTTAATCATATCCCACATTGGCAAGAATACGCCAAGTGCAAGCAGTAATACCATACCAGCAATAAATACAAGTAAAATTGGCTCAAGAGCTTGAGAAAGTGTCTTGATAGAGTAATCAACCTCTTCATCATAATAATCTGATAACTTTATGAGCATTTCATCAAGCCTACCTGTTTCTTCACCAGATTCCACCATATCTGAAACCACTGGCGGAAAATATTTTGATCTCCTAAAAGCTGATGCGATATTTGATCCTCTGCTTATCTGCTCTTTTATGTATAATAATTCTCTTTTTAAAATGTTGTTTCCTGTTATTTCTGATACTATATCAAAACTTGCTGTAATATTTATCCCACTTCTATAAAGTAATGCCAAAACTCTTGATATCCTAGATAAATATATTTTTTGGATCAATTGGCCAATAATTGGGATTTTGAAAATATTTTCATCGATATAATTTTTCCCTTTTTCAGTTTGTTTAAATTTATTAAAACTGATAATAGCACCTAAAATTATCAAAATTATTACATACCAAAAGTTTTGAACAAAACTATTTATCCATATAAGAATTTTTGTGGGTAGTGGTAGCTCGGTATTAAATTTTGCAAACATACTAGCAAACTTGGGTATGACAAAGGTAACTAATATACTAAAAGCAATTATAATAGCTCCAATGACAATTTTGGGATATCTTGTGGCTGTTTTTATCCTGTTTTTCGTTTCAAGCTCTGACTCTAATATGGCTGCTAGTCTTTGCAAGGTGATATCAAGCACACCACCTTCTTCACCAACCTTTATCATATTTACATAAAGGGGTGAAAATATATGTTTTTGTCTATTAAATGCGTTTGAAAGTGGAAGACCAGCATCCACATCATTTTTTATCTGGTGAATACTTTGAGTGAGTTTTTCGGTAAAGCTCTGAGTAGATAATCTTTCAAGAATTTTGATTACAGGGATACCTGCTTCAAATAGTGTGGCAAATTGCCTGGTAAAAACTATGAGCTCTTCTAATTTTACTTTTGAGAATCTGCTTTTTAGATTTTTTAAACTATAGAAGATTTCGTCAAATAAACTTGATTGTTTTAAATCTAAGACTTCTATACCTTGGTCAATCAAAAGCAAAAAGGCGACATTTTCATCTGCCGCCTCTATAATCCCTGAAACCTTTTCAACACCCTTTTCACCAAGGTATTTAAACTTCATATATAAAAGATATTATTCACAACCGTCTGTATAAATTTTAACTTCTGTTGAATTGTCATCGTTTTCTTTATAGACTACACCACATTCAACATTGTTATAAGCAGATGCAGTTGTGCCTTTATAATAAAAGATAAAAGCATTACTATCTGATTTATTATCAAATTTATCTTTATCATAATCTACTGCTTTTGCTATACCATCTGCATCAGCAGTAGGATAACCTTTGCTATTTACTTTTATTGTTTTTCCATCAACTGTTACATTATCAGCACTTTGATTATCTAAAATCAACCATTTAGCTCTTACAATATCTTTTGCTGCGTTTACAGCACCACCCAATCCTTTAACTACGGATATTTTAGCGTCTTTACTTAAGTTTGCAAACTTTGGTACAGCAACAGCTGCTAAGATACCCAAAATAACTATTACGATTACCAACTCAATTAATGTAAAACCTTTTTTGTCCATGAAATTTGTACCTCCTATGTTAAACTTAACTTAATTTTAATTTAAATATTTTTAACTGTCAATATCTTTGAAAGCAAATATAACAAAAAGTTAAAAAATTCTTAATGGCGTAGAACAGTAGTAACTTTTATAGCTTCTTAGATTGCTTCGCTAACGCTGACAATGACCATAAATTGCGGTCATTGCGAGGAGTGAAACGACTAAGCAATCTCAATAAATAATATTCAAATAGTAAAGAATTTTTAAAACGTATTTTCCAGCTTTACTATACTGTTAGCAACTTATTTATTTTCTTGTTCTTCTTCCTTTATTTCTTTTTCAAATACTTCCCATAAGGGTATTTCAATATCAAATATTTTTAGTTTTAATGCTTCATCCCAGTTAAATCTTTCTGGAGTTCCATATTTTCCATCAGATAAAACATATCTTTCTACAATCTCAAGTTCAGGAAATACAAGAATATACTCTTTAACACCAAAAGCTTCGTATAAATCTTTTTTGATTTTTGTATCTTTGTAAGCAGTAGATTTTAAAACTATTTCAATGACTAAGTCAGGAGCACCTTGAATATTTTTATCTGTTATCTTATTTTTATCACAAACAATAAAAATGTCTGGTTGTACTACATTAAAATCATCTAAAACAACATCAGTTGGAGCTTCAAAAAGCTCACAATTTTTAAGGTTGTTTTTTTGTTTTCCAATTTCGACAATTAAGTTTCTACTAATTTTTTGATGTTTAGTAGATGGAGCAGGGCTCATATTGTAAGCATTGCCGTCGATAATTTCCCATCTTTCTTCATCAGGCCATGTGAGATAATCTTGATAAGTGTATTTTTTATCAATTTTCTTTGCCAGTGGACTCATTTTTGACTCCTTGAAATTTTAACCTTAAAAGCCTTAAAATTTATTAATTCGTTATTCATCTAACTAAGTTTATTATAATTTATTGTAAACTCTATTTCAAGGTAATTATCATATTGAAACGGCAACGATTTAGTTGTCAAATTATATATTTTATGTTAAGTATTATTAAAAACTATTAGAGGTAGATTATGTATATATTAGCTATTGATCCTGGATCTACCAGCACTAAAGTTGGTGTATCTCATAATAAAAAATTAATCAAAAATAGTGTGGAGCATCTAAGTGATGAATTCTTAAAAATAAAAAATGTAATAGATCAAGAAGAGATAAGGTTTAATAATATTAAACAGTTTTTGAACGAAAATGGATTTGGAGATTTGCAGTTTGATGCAGTGGTTGCAAGGGGCGGATTGTTGAAGCCAATTGAAGGTGGAGTTTATTTAGTAAATGATAAGATGTTAGCAGATTTAAGAAATGGCTTAAATGGGGAGCATCCTGCAAATCTTGGAGGAACTCTTGCAAAACGATTTGCAGATATATACGGTTGTAACGCATACATTGTTGATCCTCCTGTGATTGATGAAATGTGGGAAATTGCCAAAATTACAGGTTTAAAAGATATAGAAAGAAAGAGTAAATTTCACGCTCTGAATCATAAGGAGGTGGCAAGAAGAGTTGCTGAAAATGAATTAAAGAAGAAATATCATGATTGCGTACTTATTGTTGCCCATCTTGGTGGTGGAATTACAATTGGCTTACATAAATATGGGAAAGTTGTAGATGTTAATAATGGGCTTGATGGTGATGGTCCGTTTGCTGTGGAAAGAGCAGGTGGATTACCTTTAGATGGTTTGATTGAGTATCTCCAGCAAAATTCTTTAGATTTAAATCAACTTAAAAGAATAATATCAAAAGAGGCTGGTATTTATTCCCATTTAAAAACCAAAAATATGAAGGAAGTGGAAAGTAAATATCATAATGATGATTATGTAAAAAAGGTTGTTGATGCTTTTATATACAATATTGTTAAAGAGATAGGTTCACTCTTTTCTGTTGCAAAAGGTGATGTTGATGCTGTTGTTTTTACTGGTGGTCTTGCAAAAAGTGAATTTTTTATGAGTAAAGTAAAAGACTATTTAAAATTTATAGATAAAGTTTTTGTTATACCAGGAGAATATGAGATAGAGGCTCTTGTAAATGGAGCATTAAGAGTTTTGAAAGGGGAAGAAAATGCAAAGATTTACAAATAAGTTTATAAATACAGGTGATAATATTAAAAAGTTGCTCGCTAAAAAGGGGTTGGATAAAGAAGAGATTTTAGATTTACTGAAAATAGATGAGGAAGAGTTTAATTTAATATTAAATGGGGAAGTTCAACCTTCTGTTTCACAACTTTTAAAAATTTCATCATTTTTAAATGTCACGGTCTCTCAGCTTTTGTATGGTACGGATGATTATGAGAAAAAAGTGGTAAAAACAACACCTCAGGAAAGAGTTGTTATCAAAAGGAAAGAATATCTAGTTTATGAAAATCTTGCTCCCAAATTTTCAAATAAAGAAGTAGAGCCTTTTCTTGTTGATATTTATAAAACTAAAGCTATCGATATCGATGAAAGTGTGCACAATGGAGAAGAGTTTATTTATCTGATAGAAGGTAAAGTAAAGCTTACAATTGATGAAAAAGAATATATTTTGGATGTTGGGGATACGATATATTTTGATTCATCTTTAAAACACAAAATTGAATCACTTACAGACAAATCAAGAATTTTTGCTACCATTTATTATGGTGATACAATGCTTTATAAAACTAAAGGTAAAAAGATGAAAGATTTAATTAGTGCTGCAAAAGCGATTGGCAAGCAGAACATTGTACTTATAAATCCCGATGATTCGTCAATAGAAGCATTGAATAAAGCGATTATAGAAGGCTTAATAAATAGAGCTTTTTTAGTGGGTGATAATACAAACCTTTTGGATAAATACAGCAATTTGTTATCTTTTTCAAACCATTATGATTTTGTCCATATAGATAATGAGGTAAGCGATTACTATCAAACATGTGCAAAGAAAGCTGTTGAATTAATAAAAGAGAAAAAAGCTGATTATTTAATGAAAGGTAATATTAACACAGCTATTATGTTGAAAGAGATCTTGAATAAAGAACACGGTATCCCTACAGGTAGAAGAATAAGTCTTGTCAGTATATTTGAATTGTTTGATAGGGAAAAGTTTATATTACTTACAGATCCAGCCATAAATCCAGAGCTGTTCCCAGGGGGAGATTTAGAGCTTGCAAAGGATATCGTTAATAATGCGATTGATGTGGCATTTGCACTGGGGATGAATGAGGTGCGAGTGGCTCTTTTAGATGCCAACGAAATTCCAACAGAAAAAATCCCTTCTACGATTTTGGAGCAAAAACTGTCAAAACTTAGATGGCATGATAATGTTTATGTTTATGGTCCACTATCTTATGATTTAGCTCTTTATGAGGAAGCAGCCAAGAAAAAAGGTTTAAAAGACAATCCTGTGGCTGGAAATGCTGATATACTTGTTGTTCCACATATTGAAGCTGGTAATTTCCTTTATAAATCTTGGGCAATGACGATGGGAGCAGATGTGGCAAATATTGTTGTTGGTGCAAAATCACCCATTGTAATAACTTCAAGAAGCGATAGTGATATGGTGAAATTCCTTACTATTTGTGCAAATGCGATTTATGCTCATCATTTAAAAAATACAGTAATGTAAAATTTATTTTGTAGTCATTCTTTTTTCAAGAAACGAAGAAAAATGAGATAATATTGTATTTATTAAAAGATATATAACTGTAATAATTATCCATATTTCAAATATTAGATACGTTGAGGCCATTAATTCCATCCCTTGAAATGTTAATTCTGGAATAGAAATCACAGAAAGTATAGCGGAATCTTTGATTGTTGATACCATTTGTCCTGTTAAAGGTGGTATTATAAGTGGCATTGCTTGTGGCAGGATTATGTATTTTAATCTTTGCCATTTGTTCATTCCAAGGCTTTTTGCAGAATCAATTTGTTCTTTCTTAATTGCCAAAATTGCACCTTTAACTATCTCTGAGATATATGCACTTTCGTATAAAGATAATGCCAATATCCCTATCACAAAAACCTGGGCTTTACCTTTATCAATTAAAATTAGTTTTAGAAAATCAGGATATTTTGTGTAAAGAAAATTTAGAGCCATTTCGATATGAAATATTTTTAAAAATATATCTCCAAGAAAAAAGTAAACAACAAATATCACTACAATTGATGGAATGTTTCGAATACTTTCCACATAGCTTATTGAAATTAATCTAAAAAAAGTGTTTTTTGAAGCCTTCATAATACCGAATATAAAACCTATGATAGTTGACAATATGATTGAGTAGATACTTATTTTTAATGTGTTTATGACTCCGATCATAATTACATTTGGGACTATTTTCCCATCTTTTTCTTTGAAAAAATATTGAAGGATTTTTTCCCATTGCCAGTTATAATGTAGGTTATTATTAACTTTATAAAAAAAGTAATAAATAAATATAAACAAAATACCCAATATAATTAAATCGAGTTTTGTAAAGGTTATCTTTTTTTTCATAATCAAACTAATACAACTTGTTTTACATTAAAGAGTCCAATTTGTTAATATTGCTTTCTCACCATTATTTATTAGTAGAGGCTGTTGCATTTAAGTCAATATAATTTTGATATTGCTTCGGTAACATTCGTTGCCTCGCAAAGACTAAAATTTCCGCCCTTGCGAACAAAGTGAAGCAATCTCCTGTTTCAAAAGTTTTATTTGAGATCGCTTCGTCAGTTTGCGTTTCCTCGAGATGACTGTATTGCTGTCATTGCGAGCGTTAGCGAAGCAATCTAAACAATTTGAACAATTATTAATATGCAACACCTCTAATAAATTATTTTATCAATTTTTCCCAATCTCTTGTATAAAACCAGTATTGTTTCCTCTCTTTTAAAAACCCTTCAGCTTTTACATATCTTATCCAGCTGTTTAAAAAGTTTAAAAAGTCATAATCCCCTTTTCTAACTGCAAAACCAATAGGCTCTTTGGTAAAAGTATCTTTAATCGGTAGATAAAGTCTATCAGGATGTTCTATTGCTTGAAAAGCTGGCATTGGAGCGGAAGCTACAACTGCGTGAGCCCTTCCTAAAAGTAATTCTTGTATCGCTTGAGATTCATCATCAAATAGTTTTATTTTTGCATTTGGAAAAAACCTCTTTGAAGCTACTTCAGCAGTTGTACCGATTCTTACTGCTATTATCACATTCTTTTTATTAAAGTCTGATAATTTATTCCATCCTTTGGCTTTAAATTTATTGGCCACAATTGACATTCCTGAATAATCATAAGGGATAGAGAAATTGACCTTCAATGCTCTTTGAGGTGTTATACTCATACCACCAATGATGATATCAAATTTTCCAGTTAAAAGTGCAGGGATAATTCCAGACCATTTAGTGGGCACAAATTCTATTTTGACTCCCATATCTTTTGCTAATCTTTTAGCCACATCGATTTCAAAACCGATTAAGTTTCCATTTTTATCATACATTGCCCATGGAACAAAAGTTGACATCCCAACTTTTAATACACCTTTTTTCAAGACCTTATCCAATGTGCTTTCTGTCGCAAAAGAAGTTTGTGCAACAAAAGCAAAAATTATCATTAAGAATAACAACTTTTTTAAAAATTTCATTTAAGCACCTCTCAACGATTTTTTATGTAACACTTTAATTGTAAATGTTATAATAATATTTATAAACAGATATGTAAAGGCAACTATTATCCAAATTTCAAAAGTCATGAATGTTTCAGAAATAGCTTTTTGGGCTTCCATCGTTAAATCATATATCGCAATGACACTCACTAAGGCTGAATCCTTTATCAAAGAAACAAAAATATTTGTGAGTGGGTAAATAACTGTTTTTATTGCTTGTGGAAGTATAATATAGATGAAAGTCTTAAAAGTGTTTAGTCCTAAACTATAAGATGCTTCCCACTGACCTGTATCGACATTCTCTATACCTGCTCTTATTATTTCACAGGCGTAGGCGCCTTCAAACATACTAACTGCTATTATAGCAGACCAGAAAGCTGAAATATTAAATACAGGAGCAATTACAAAGTAAAAGAAAAGTATTTGAATTAAAAGTGGTGTGTTTCTAAAGATTTCAACATATAAATAGCCTAATAATCGCGCTGAGAAAGAATTTAATGTTCTAAAAATACCAAAAACAAAACCGAAGATATTGGTAATTATAAAAGAGAAAAAAGATATTTTAAATGTAACGAACAAGCCCTTGATTAATGGCCCAAATATAAGTTTTCCTTCATTAACTTCGAAAAAAAGTTTTTTTACTCTAAACCACTGCCAGTTGTACCCTGAGCTTGTGGCACCTTTGAAAACAGCAAAAATAAAAATTGATAATAAAAATAAAAAAGCAAAAACTTGCAATAATTTTTTGACTGTCATCAGGAAAATATTATACTACTAATAAGATAAATCAAGCTTATTTTGAGGTTTTGTAAAGTAATAGTTGTTCATTATTACAGATTGCTTCGCTAACGCTCGCAATGACGACAAAACCGTCATCGCGAGGAAGCGCAAGCTGACGAAGCGATCTCATATAAAACATTGAAGTAGGAGATTGCTTCACTTCGTTCGCAATGACAAATTTTTCGTTTTTACTAAGCAACAAAAGTTACCAAAGCAATCTCATGATTTATTTAATTATTAGTACTTTAGTCTATTATATAACAACCTAATTTTAAATTAGATTGCAATATTAAAAAAAATATCTAAATTAGCTTGTATGAAAATAAAACAGCTGGATAGATATATCTTTGAAATTGAAAAAGATGGAAAGATTGGGATGAAAGTTCCCGGTATCATTTATGCTGATCAAAGTATGCTAGAAGATATCTTAAATGAGGGTTCAGCTAATCAAGTAGTCAATGCTGCCACGTTACCTGGTATTAAAAAAGCTTCTATAGCAATGCCTGATATTCATTATGGTTATGGGTTACCCATTGGCGGTGTTGTAGCTACAGATGTTAAAGAGGGTGTAATTACGCCTGGTGGTGTTGGTTTTGATATCAATTGTGGTGTTAGACTTATCAAGTTTGATTTGGGAAAAGATGAAATTAAAACGGATTTAAAAGATGTTGCAAAACATTTATATAACAATATCCCTTGCGGAGTAGGTGAGGGTGGCAATATAAAACTTAAAAAGAAAGAGTTGAAAAATGTACTGAAAAAAGGTTCTTACTGGGCCGTTGAAGAAGGGTATGGTAATGAGAATGATTTATTAAACACTGAGTCTTCTGGCAAGTTAGACGAAGCAAATCCTGATATTGTTTCTAATAAAGCCTATGAAAGAGGTTATGACCAATTAGGGACACTTGGAAGTGGGAATCATTTTTTAGAGTTAGGTTATGTAGAAGAGATATTTTTAGAAGATATTGCAAAAGAGTGGGGCTTGTTTAAAGGTCAGTTAACCCTTTTAATCCATTCTGGCTCAAGAGGGCTTGGACATCAGATTTGTAGTGACTTTCTTGATGTTTTTGAAAAAGCATTGAAAAAGTATCAAATAGATGTACCTGATAAACAACTTGCTTGCGCTCCTGTTTTGTCTCCTGAGGGGCAGGAGTATCTTGCTGCTTTAAGTTGTGCTGCAAATTTTGCATGGGCTAACAGACAGATTTTACAATCATTAGCTATAAATACGTTAGCTGATATACTTAAAGTAAAGGTTAAAAATTTAAATCCATCACTTTTATATGATGTTGCCCACAATATAGTAAAATTTGAAAAATTTGAAATTGATGGAGAGGAAAAGCTTTTAGCAGTTCATAGAAAAGGGGCTACAAGATCTTTACCGAGAGGCTCTGAATTATTGCCTACACATTATAAAAATACAGGTCAACCTGTAATTATACCTGGAGATATGGGTAGATACTCATATATTTTAGTAGGTGGTGATAAAGCACCAGTTAGAAGTTTTAATTCTGCTTGTCATGGTGCTGGTAGAGTCTTGAGCAGGCATAAAGCTATAAAAATGGCTCAAAATAGAAATATAGCCACAGAGTTGAAGCAGGAAGGCATTATTGTAATTAGTAGAGGTAAAAAAACATTGAAAGAAGAGATGCCTGATGCTTATAAAGATGTTTCAAAAGTAGTAGAAATTGTAGATTATTTAGACATTGCTAAAAAAGTGGCTAAATTAAAACCATTGTGTGTAATCAAGGGGTAAAAAATGGAAAAGTGGATGGCAGTTTTTGATGATATGAGATTTGAAGAAGTAAAGTTTGATATTTTAGAAAATTCTGAAATAGATGTTTTATTTTTAAAGAGAAGAAAGAAAATGCACGGGAATATAGTTAAATATAATGATTTTACTAAAGTTTATAAAATTTCTCTCGATGATGGGACAGAAGTTGCAGTAGTTGATTTTCATGAAATGGATGCATTTTTTGAAAACAACAATATCCTTTTTCAAAATAGAAAAGGTTTACACAAAGAGATAAAAAGATACATTGAGTTTTCTTTATCGTGAATAAAGTCGGTTTTACAACAACAATTCCAGTAGAAATAATTTTTGCTGCTGAAAAAGTGCCCGTTGACTTAAACAATATTTTTATAACAAGTAAATCACCTTATAAATATATAGAAAAGGCTGAAGAGGATGGTCTCCCAAGAAACACATGTAGCTGGATAAAAGGGATTTATACGGCTGTTTTTGAAAACGGGATCGATACAGTAATAGGAGTTATTGAAGGGGATTGCTCCAATACTCATGCATTAATAGAAATTTTTAGAGCTAAAGCAAAGAAAGTTATCCCTTTTGCGTACCCTTATGGTGAAAAAGATAAAGTAAATTTTTTAAAACATCAGATAGAAAATTTGATGAAAGAAATGAATGTAGGGTGGAATAAAGTAAAAACCATTATAGATAGGATTGACAAAATAAGAGAAAAGTTGATTAAGCTTGATGAATATACGGTTAATGGCTATGTTTCCGGTTTTGAAAATCATTTATGGTTAGTAACTTCTACAGATTTTAACTCTGATTATATCCGTTATGAAAAAGAGCTTGATAAGTTTTTAGATGAAGTTTCAAACAGAAAACCAGTAAATAAAAAAATAAGGCTGGGATTTATAGGGGTGCCAACTATTTTTACAGATATATATCAATTTATTGAGAAAAGAGATTGTCAAATAGTGTTTAATGAGGTTCAGCGGCAGTTTTCTATCCCTTATATCGAAGATGATTATATTGAGAGATTTGTAAAATACACTTACCCTTATGATATAAAATTTCGGCTGGAAGATATAAAAAGAGAAATAAAAAATAGAGAAATTGATGGTATAATTCATTATGTTCAATCTTTCTGTTATAGGCAGATTCAAGATATGATTATTAAAGAAGAGTTGGATGTACCCGTTATTACTATCGAGGGTAATGATCCGGAAGGTATCGATGCAAGGACAAAGATTAGATTAGAGTCTTTTATTGAGATGCTTTTGAGTAAAAAGGGATGAAAGTAGGTATTGATTTAGGAAGCCGATTTGTAAAAATAGCTTATAGTGATGAAGCCAATAATCTTTATCTTGATAAAATTGATACAATAGAATTTTACAAAAAATATGTCTTTAAAAAAGATGGAAATATTTTTGTGGATACGGAAGCATTTTTAAATATAGATGATGTTGATATAACTGCAACTGGATATGGAAGAAATGTCCTTGCTTTCAAAAACGCAAATATCGTTTCTGAAATCAAAGCTCACTTTAAAGGTGCTCTCATACAGATGAACCATGAAAACTTCACTCTAATCGATATCGGTGGGCAAGATTCCAAGGTTATTTATGTAAAAAATGGTTATATAGAAGATTTTGTTATGAATGATAAATGTGCAGCAAGTACAGGGAGGTTTTTAGAAAACAGTGCTAATATACTTGGAATAACTCTTGATGAATTAGCAAATGAGATAAAAAATCCTGTAAAATTAAATAGTACCTGTGCTATTTTTAGCGAGTCAGAAATAGTTGGTAAAATTGCAGAAGGGTATAAAATCTCTGAGATTGCAGCAGGGATAAACGAATCAATTGCTAAAAGAATATTCCCTATGATAAAAAGATTTAAAAATGAAAAATATTTTGCTTCTGGTGGTGTTGCAAATCTTAAAGGGGTGATGTATTTTCTTGAAAGATTGCTAGATGATAAAATATTAGTTGTGAAAAATGCACAATATAATGGTGCAATAGGATGTCTTCATTACTGATGAAAAGAAAAAAAATTAATACTGAGTATCCATCACTTTTAAAAACAATAAAATTAGCATTTAGTGCTTCCTTTTTTAGTGAAAAAGGTTTGTTATTTTTGTTGTTAAATAACAGACATACCTTCAATTTGATTACGGTTTTTCTATTTATGACTTCACTACCTGTAAAAGGATTAGATGGTAAAATTGCATACTCTTTTGGTCATATTATAGAAACTATTTTGCTAACTCTATTTTTCATAGTTTTTTTGTTTCTTTTATCTCCTAATAAGAAATTTGGGTTTTTAGCTTTTTTAAGGGTTTTTATGGCATATGAGTGCATTGATATTTTTGCTTTAATAAGTTTAGTTTTGCCCACTAATTTTATATCTACTTTTTATTCATTGCATATTGGGTGGTATTTGGCGCTGGCTGTTTTTGCCTATAGTAAAATAAATCGTGCAAATTACGTTTATTCTACAATCAATGTATTACTTGCTTTTTTTATTGTGAATTTACTTCCTGCAATTCTTTAATTCGACTAACTATCTTCGGGAAATATTTTTTATTATCATCAAAAAGTAGGTATTTTATGGTTTCTTTCATTTTATCATCTGGTATCTCTACAAAAAGACCCTCAGCTTCTAAATATTTAACGTTATTATTATCAACAATTTGACCTTTAACTTTATATAACCCTCTTTTTTCATCAATTAATTCAGTGATTACTTTATATTTATTCATAATTTGAAGTGATTTTTTAAATTTTACTTGCAATGTTCTTGTAAAACAAAGATTTTTTGCGCTACTAAATACATAGGCACACCAACCCATAGTTTCATCAAGGAGTGCTGTAGCTATCCCACCATGCACAATATTTTTAAAACCGTTATAGCCATCAGGGATAGAAATATCTGAACAGACTTTGTCATTTTCCACATAAAAGATATGTTTTAGTCCAACTTCATTCTGGCTGCCGCATACAAAACATTTTGTTGAATGTGGTAAATATAATCTTAAGCTTTCCATATGAGCTTTTTAGATTCAATTTTTAATTTTGGCAACATTTTTTTATTTGAAGTTGAATTTGAATTCGGGTATCATTAATAAAAAGTAGAGGTGGATAATGAGTAAGTATATTGTAGCTTTAGATTCTGGGACTACTGGCAATAAAGCTATAGCTTTTGACTTGCAAGGTAATATTGCAGCTTATTCTTATACAGAGTTTCCTCAAATATTTCCAAAAAGTGGATGGGTGGAGCAAAATCCCTATGATATATTAAACAGTGCCTTAAAAGTTTTAAAAGATGTTATTGAAAAAGTAGGTGTTGAAAATGTATTAGCGTTGGGGATAACAAATCAAAGGGAAACGACAATATTATGGGATAAAGAAACTGGAGAACCTCTTTACAACGCGATCGTTTGGCAATGCAGAAGATCAGCTGAAATTTGTGAAAGATTATCAGATAACAAAAATATGATAAAAGATAAAACAGGGCTTTTTTTAGATCCATATTTTAGTGCTACAAAGGTGATTTGGTTAAATGAAAATATAGAAAAGGTTAGAAACTTGATTTCAAAAGGAAATGTTTTATTAGGTACAGTTGATAGTTGGTTACTTTATAATCTTACGTCAGACAAATTGCACTTAACAGATATTACAAATGCTTCTAGGACTATGTTTTTTAATATAAATACATTAGACTATGATAGAGATTTATTAAAATTATTTGAGATTCCAGATTATATTTTACCTGAGGTTAAGCCATCTGGTGCCAATTTTGGCGTAATTGATAAGAAATATTTTGGAAAAGAGATACCAATTACTGCAGTAATAGGCGATCAGCAATCGGCACTATTTGCTCATGGAGGATGGAGAGAAGGTCTTATCAAAAATACCTATGGAACTGGTTTGTTTTTAATGACATCTACGAAAAATAATATTTTCAAAAGTAACAATCTGATATCTACTGTAGCATGGCAAATAGAAGATGATGTTGAATATGCTTTAGAAGGTAGTGTTTTTATTGGTGGTTCGCTTGTACAGTGGCTAAGAGATAATTTAAACCTTATTGAAAAAAGTCCTGATATTGAGCATATTGCTGCTAATGTAGAAAATTCAAATGGAGTTTATATTGTTCCTGCTTTCAGTGGTATTGGAGCTCCTTACTGGGATCATTCTGCTAGGGGAGTAATCATTGGAATTACTAGAGGAACAACGAAAGAGCATATAGCAAGGGCAGCTCTTGAAGCAATTGCATTTCAGGTAAAAGATATATTTGAGGAATTAAGAAAAGATACAAAAATAGAGTTTAAAACACTTTCTGTAGATGGTGGAGCATCAGAAAACAGATTATTATTGCAAATTCAGGCTGATATGCTGGGGTTATCTGTGGAAAAAACAACAGTTAAAGAATCCACAGCATTTGGTGCTGCAGCTTTGGCAGGCATTGTCGCCGGAGTTTGGGATAAAAGTGATATTTTGAAAATTAGAGAAATTGAATATATTTTTAATCCAGATAAAGATTATCATTATTATCAAAAAAGTTATAAAGTGTGGAAGGAAGCAGTAAAAAGGTCTTTAGGTTGGGGTAGCTTTATCAACACTTTGGAGTAGTTATGTTTAACAATATGATAATTAAAAATATTATCGTCATTCCTACAATAAAAGAGTATGAAAAGCTTTTTGACTATGAGCTTATTAATTATAAAAATATTTTTAGCTATGCAATGAATAATGATTTGTTGGTGGTAGTTACAGGTATTGGTAAAGTTAATATTGCGATAGCTATGACATATCTATTAAGCCAAAATATTTTTTTTGAAAACCTGATTTTAGCTGGAATTGCTGGGGCATATAGAGAGTCTGGGCTTAATATTGGAGATGTGGTTACTGTTAGAAATGATTTTTTTGTTGATGAAGCACTTTTTCTCGGAAAATCTATAAAGATGAGTAATGAGATAGAATTCCCTGTTTGTTTAGAAAATAAAACAACTTTTTTAATTAATGAGCATTTAAAAGTTGTGGATGCAAATACTATTTCATTAATTTCTGGTGATGATAACTTAAGTAAACTTTATCATGAAAAAACTGGTGCTTCAATTGAGTCGATGGAAGGTGCATCCTTTGGTCTGGTTTGCGAAAAATTTAGTGTAACATCCTATCAGATAAGGGGAATTTCAAACTTTTGTGGAAAAAGAGAAAAACAAAAATGGGATCCAGGTAAAGCCTTAAAGAATTTGAAAAATACACTATACAGTTTATTTATAATAAATTAATTCTTGTTGTTATCTGCTGGTTATATAAAAAATATTTGAATAATACTAATTATCTTTTTCTTTTAATCATAATGATTTTTTAACTTAAATTATCAACACATTTTTATGTTGACTAAAAATAAAAATTGTGTTTTATTATTGATAAAATAAACTCAGGGGGAGTTTTATGGAAGATAAAATCAAAGAGCTTCAGGAATTAAATCGCCAGGCAGAATTGGGCGGTGGCCCAGCGAGAATTGAAAAACAGCACGAAAAAGGGAAACTAACTGCGAGGGAAAGAATTGATAAACTGCTTGATAAGGGTACATTTGTTGAGCTTGATAAGTTTGTTGTACACAGATGTAATTATTTTGGTATGGAAAAGAATAAAATTCTTGGTGATGGGGTTGTAACTGGTTATGGTAAAATAAACGGTAGAACAGTATTTGTTTTTTCTCAGGATTTTACTGTATTTGGTGGTTCACTTTCTGAAATGTTCGCTAAAAAGATTTGCAAGATTATGGATCTTGCAATGGAGGTTGGCGCACCTGTTATCGGATTGAACGACTCTGGTGGTGCGAGAATTCAGGAAGGTGTTCTATCTTTGGCTGGTTATGCTGATATATTTTTAAGAAATACACTTGCATCTGGGGTTATCCCTCAGATTAGTGCAATTATGGGGCCATGTGCTGGTGGTGCGGTTTATTCACCTGCTTTGACTGATTTCATTTTTATGGTTAAAGAAACCAGTTATATGTTCATTACTGGTCCAGAAGTTGTAAAAACTGTTACCAATGAAGTAGTTACAAAAGAAGAGCTCGGTGGAGCTATGACTCACAATACTAAGAGTGGTGTTGCTCATTTTGCTGCTGAAAATGATGAGGAATGTTTGCTTAGAATTAGAGAATTGTTGAGCTATATACCATCAAACAACATGGAAGATCCACCAGTAGTACCATGTAAAGATGATCCAAACAGAATAGAAAAGTCTTTAAATGATGTGGTTCCAACAGATCCTAATAAGCCTTATGATATGCATGATATAATTAAGCTTGTTGTGGATGATGGCAATTTCTTTGAAATTCATGAACATTATGCTAAAAATCTTATTGTAGGTTTTGCTAGATTAAATGGTAAAACTGTTGGAATTGTAGCAAATCAACCAGCAGTTTTAGCTGGTGCTCTTGATATAGATTCATCAATTAAAGGTGCTAGGTTTGTAAGGTTCTGTGATGCATTTAATATTCCTTTATTAACTTTTGTTGATGTTCCTGGTTTTATGCCTGGTACTGCTCAAGAGTATGGCGGTATTATCAAGCATGGTGCAAAACTTCTTTATGCTTATTGTGAGGCTACTGTGCCAAAAGTGACTGTCATAACAAGAAAGGCTTATGGTGGAGCTTACGATGTTTTAAGTTCAAAACATGTAAGAGGAGATATAAACTTTGCATATCCAACTGCTGAGATTGCTGTTATGGGGCCAGATGGTGCTGTGCAGATACTTTTTGCTAAAGAAGTTGCAAAAGCAGATGATCCAGATGCTATGAAGAAGAGACTTGTTGAAGAATATAGAAAAACTTTTGCAAATCCATACAGAGCTGCTGAATTAGGATTTATAGATGAGGTTATTGTTCCTGAAGTGACTAGACCAAAACTGATTCAGGCATTTGAATTGCTTGCAAATAAGAGACAGTCCAATCCACCTAAAAAACACGGCAATATACCACTTTAAAATTATGGAGGAAAACTATGCCTGAGATAAAAAAAGTATTAGTTGCAAATAGAGGTGAAATAGCAATAAGGGTTTTTAGAACCTGTAGAAAAATGGGGATTGGTACTGTAGCAATATATACTCATGCTGATAGAAAAGCGCCTCATGTGAGATATGCTGATGAAGCTTATTGTATCACAGATAGCCCTGCTGATACAACATATTTAAAAATGGATAGAATAATCGATATAGCTAAAAAAACTGGTGCTGCTATTCATCCAGGATACGGGTTTTATGCAGAAAACGCTGATTTTGCAAGAGCATGTGCAGATGAAGGTATTATTTTTATTGGGCCATCGCCTGAGCATATTGAACTCATGGGTAGTAAAACAGGTGCTAGAAAAGCTATGCAAGAGGCTGGTGTACCTGTTGTACCAGGTACTAAAGATCCTGTAGAAGATTTGGAAGAAGCTAAAAAAGTAGCAGATGAAATTGGTTATCCTATAATGCTCAAAGCTGTTCACGGTGGTGGTGGTAAAGGGATGAGGCTTGTGGAAAAGCCCGAAGACCTTGAATCTGCGTTTAGAACTGCTCAATCAGAAGCTTTAAATGCTTTTGGTAGTAGTGAAGTTTATATAGAAAAGTTTATTGTTCAACCTCATCACGTAGAAATTCAGGTGATGGGTGATATGCACGGTAATGCTCTTCATTTTTTTGAAAGAGAGTGCTCTATACAAAGAAGACATCAAAAGGTTATTGAAGAAGCTCCATCACCATTTATAAATGACGAAACCAGAGCTAAAATGTATGAAGTTGCTGTGAAAGCTGTTAAAAAGCTAGGATATTATAGCGCTGGTACATTAGAATTTATTGTTGGTGCTGACCAAAATTTTTATTTCCTTGAAATGAACACAAGGTTGCAGGTGGAGCATCCAGTTACTGAGCTTATTACTGGAGTAGACCTTGTAAATCAGATGATTCGAGTAGCTGAAGGGAAAGAACTTCTTTATAAACAGGATGAAATTATCAGAAGAGGGCATGCTATAGAATGTAGGATTTATGCAGAAGATCCATCAAATAATTTTGCTCCTTCACCTGGACTTATCACAGTTTATGAAGAGCCAGGTGGCCCAAATGTGAGAGTTGATAGTGGTGCATATCAGGGGTATGAAGTGCCTTTATACTATGACCCAATGATTGCTAAGCTTTGTACAGTAGGGAAAGATAGGGAGTATGCTATTAGAAATATGAGGCGAGCTTTGAGTGAGTACAAAATTGCTGGTATTAAAACTTCAATCCCATTTCATTTGAGAGTATTGAAAAATGAGACATTTTTGTCAGGTAATTATGATACAGGCTTTATTGATAATAAATTTGACTTTGAAGATTTAAAGAGAAAAGAGAATGAAGATGTTACTGTTCCAGTTATTGCTGCTGCTATTAAACAGTTGTTATCAGAAAAAATTGCAGCTGAAAGAGCCGTTACAAGACCAGATGTGGGTGAATCAAACTGGAAAAGATCTGGAAAGCTCTACAATATTTGCAACAGGTTAGCTTAGGAGGTTATCATGCCAGTTAAAAGAGATTATTATGTAACTGTAGACGGTAGAGAAGAGGAGATCAAAGTTGATCTCGAAGAGAAAGAACCGTTTATCTATGAAGTAGAAGTTGACGGTAATAAGTATAATGTGGATTTTGCTCAGATAAATGAAGCAATTTACTCTATAATTATAGATGGCAGATCATATGCTGTTGAAATAAGTGAAAAAGGGAATAATTTCGAGGTTATTGTAGACGGTGATAATTATAAAGTAGAAGTTTTAGATGAAATGAAGCGTTTTATGAAGATGAGAACTTCTGCATCGGTAGAAGGTCGTCAGGTTGTGGAAGCTCAGATGCCTGGATATATATGGAAGCGTTTAAAGGATGTTGGTGATGAAGTGGAAGAGGGTGAAACCGTAATGATATTAGTTGCTATGAAAATGGAAAATGAAATTAAATCACCAAAAAAGGGTGTTATTACTGAAATATTTGTAGAAGCAAGTGAAGATCCAAATGAGAGTACAGTGACAATTGGAGATAAGCTGTTTATCGTAGAATAAAGGTTAAAAAGCCGCTTAAAGCGGCTTTTCTTTTTTGCAGGAGGAGCTATGTATAAAAAGTGGGAAGAGTTGTATAAAAAATCTATCGAGAGGTTTCCTGAGAGAAAAAAGGAATTTCAAACAACGAGTGGTATCAAGATAAAGCCTTTTTATACTCCTGATGATATTAAAGATTTAAATTATGATGAGCAATTGGGTTATCCTGGTTTATACCCATTTACAAGAGGCGTTCAGCCAACGATGTATAGAAGCCGATTTTGGACTATGAGGCAGTATGCAGGTTTTGCTACAGCTGAGGAATCTAATAAAAGATATCATTATTTACTACAACAAGGAACAATGGGGCTTTCCGTTGCTTTTGATCTCCCTACTCAAATCGGTTATGATTCTGATGACCCAATGGCAGAAGGGGAGGTTGGAAGAGTTGGGGTTGCTATTGATTCTTTAGCTGATATGGAGATACTTTTTGATGGCATCCCTCTTGATAAGGTTTCCACCTCAATGACAATTAATGCGACAGCTTCAATTTTACTTGCTTTTTATATTGCTGTAGCAGAGAAACAGGGTGTATCATCAGATAAACTTAGCGGTACAATACAAAATGATATTTTAAAAGAATATATAGCAAGAGGGACATATATATTCCCTCCAAAGGAATCGATGAGGATTATCACAGATATTTTTGCTTTTTGTAAAGATCATGTGCCAAAATGGAATACAATAAGTATAAGTGGTTATCACATTAGAGAAGCTGGTTCCACTGCGGTTCAAGAAGTTGCATTTACCCTTGCTGATGGCATTGAGTATGTAAAATCAGCAATTGAAGCAGGGCTTGATGTTGACGAGTTTGCAGGAAGATTATCATTTTTCTTTAATGGACATAACAATTTTCTTGAAGAAATAGCAAAGTTTAGGGCAGCAAGAAGATTGTGGGCTAAAATAATGAAAGAACGCTTTGGAGCTAGAAATCCAAGATCCTGCATGTTGCGTTTTCATACTCAGACAGCTGGTAGCACATTGACAGCTCAACAGCCAGAAAACAATATTGTAAGGGTTGCAATACAAGCTCTTGCTGCTGTGCTGGGAGGCACTCAATCTCTACATACAAATTCATTTGACGAAGCACTGGCTTTGCCTACAGAAAAATCTGTAAGGATTGCACTGAGGACACAGCAGATTATTGCTCATGAAAGTGGTGTAGCTGATACAATAGATCCGTTGGCTGGTTCCTATTTAATAGAAAATTGGACTAATGAAATAGAGAGAAAAGCTGAAGAATATATTAATAAAATAGATGAACTCGGTGGTATGGTAAAAGCTATAGAGATGGGTTATGTCCAAAAGGAGATACAAAATAGTGCCTATGAATGTCAATTGGCAATTGAAAAAGGGGAGCAGATTGTAGTTGGTGTAAATAAATATCAGATTGAAGAAGAACCACCAAAGGATATTCTAAAGATAGACCCTAAAGTTGAAGAAAATCAAAAAAGAAAATTGAAGGAGCTTAGAGAAAAACGGGATAATATAGCTGTGCAGAATTCTTTGAAGAAATTAGAAGAAGTTGCAAAAACAAACGAAAATCTTATGCCACATATTATCAATTGTGCTAAAAACTATGCTACTCTTGGTGAAATTGTAAAATCTTTAAAAAATGTCTTTGGAGAATATAAAGAAAATATTGTGCTGTAAAAAATAGGGCAGGGGGAGACCCTGCCTTTTTAAACTTTTATTTCTACATCTACTCCTAAATCGTTTGAGTATTTTTCTATAATTGGCTGAACTTCCTCTTTTATAAATTCTTCTACCTGTTCTGGTGCTCTACCTACAAAATCTCTTGGATTGAGCAAAGATTTAATTTCTTCCATAGATAGAGGGACTCTATCATCATTTGCAAGCCTTTCTAATAAATCATTTTGTTTACCTTCCATTTTGACCCTTTTACCAGCTTCCATCGAATGAACCCTTATTATTTCGTGCATTTCCTGTCTATTACCACCTTTTTTAACAGCTTCCATAATTATATTTTCTGTAGCCATAAAAGGTAGCTCATCATTTATATGCTTCTCAATCATTTTCTCATATACAACCATCCCATCTGTAATATTAATTAAAAGATTTAAAATAGAATCAACCCCCATAAAAGATTCTGGAATTGAGATTCTACGGTTTGCAGAGTCATCAAGAGTCCTCTCAAACCATTGTGTAGCTTGTGTCATAAAAGGGTTAAAAACTAAAGAGATAACATATCTTGATAAAGAACATACCCTTTCACTTCTCATAGGGTTTCTTTTGTAAGCCATAGCACTTGAGCCAATCTGTGTTTTTTCAAAAGGCTCTTCAACCTCTTTAAGATTTTGTAATAATCTGATGTCTGTAGCCATTTTGTGAGCACTTTCAGCTATTTTTGCCAATACAGTAAGTACTTTTGTATCCTGTTTTCTAGTATACGTTTGCCCTGTAATTTTTAAGACTTTATCAAACCCCATTTTTTTGCTTACCAGCAAATCCAACTTTTTTACTTTTTCACTGTCATTGTTAAAAAGCTTCATAAAAGAAGCCTGAGTGCCAGTTGTACCTTTAACGCCTCTAAATCTGAGATTATCCAATACATATTCTAATTCTTCAAAGTCCATAACGAAATCTTGAAGCCATAAAGCAGCTCTTTTACCAACAGTGGTAAGTTGTGCAGGCTGAAAATGTGTAAATCCTAGAGTAGGTAAGTCTTTATATTTCAAAGCAAAGTTTTTGAGATTATTTAGCAGGTTAACCATTTTTTTTCTTATATGCAGTAAGGCTTCTTTCATTATGATAAGATCTGCATTATCGCCCACGTATGCTGATGTGGCGCCAAGATGTATTATCGGCATGGCCTTTGGAGCAACTTTTCCAAAAGTGTGAACATGAGCCATTACATCATGTCTAAATTTTTTTTCCATTTCTTTAGCATATTCAAAATCTATATTGTTGATATTTTGTTTCATTTCTTCAATTTGTTCATCTGTAATTGGCAAACCGAGCTCTTTTTCTGCCTCAGCTAATGCAACCCACAATTTTCTCCAAGTGGTAAACTTTTTTTCTGGTGAAAAAATATAATTCATTTCTTTACAACAATATCTTTCTGTCAGTGGATTTTTATATTCATTATAAACCATTAATAGCCCTCCATTAGTTTTCGTTTTTTATTTTGTTTGACCAGTATTTAGCTTTTTCTAAAATTTCTTCTTCATCAATAGTGGTTATGATACCATCTTTTAAGATATGCTTACCATTTATAAAGACATCAGTAATATCAGAAGACTTTGTAGAATAAATTAAATGAGATATTGGATTATAAATTGGTTGTAAATGAGGTTTGTTTAGATCAATAACTATAAAATCTGCGTAATAACCTTTTTTAATGATACCCATTTTATCCAAATAAAGAGCTTTAGCAGCATTTCTTGTGAGCATTTTTAAAACTGTTTCTGCATTTAAAGCGGTTGCATCTTTACTAAAAGCTTTGTGAAATTTTGCCACAGTAGAGGTTTCAGCCAAAATATCAAGGTCGTTATTACTTGCTGCACCATCAGTTCCAATTGTTACATTTACACCATTTTCTAGCATATCTTTTATAGGTGCAAAACCACTTGCAAGTTTGAAGTTACTTTCAAGGCAATGCGATATGTTTACAGATTTTTTGCCTATTAATTCTATTTCATTTTGATTTAGGTGAACCATGTGAGCAAAAATGGCTTTAGTGTCAAACATTCCCACTTCATTCATAAGTTGAATAGGGGATTTACCATATTTGTTTTTTATTTCATTAATTTCCCACTCTGTTTCTGCTAAGTGAGTATGAATCAATAAATTA
The DNA here is from genome assembly GCF_000010985.1 of Deferribacter desulfuricans SSM1. Classification (NCBI taxonomy): domain Bacteria; kingdom Pseudomonadati; phylum Deferribacterota; class Deferribacteres; order Deferribacterales; family Deferribacteraceae; genus Deferribacter; species Deferribacter desulfuricans. The sequence continues at coordinate 1,233,128 of NC_013939.1, read as the reverse complement.
TGTTTTTCAGCAAACTTAATACATTCTTTATAGCTTTCAGGAGAGACAGTATAAGGAGCATGAGGACAGATAGCAACCCTTATTAGTGGATTATCATTATACCTATCAATTAGTTTCTCTGCATTATTTAGGTATTCATTTAAATTTTTGGCAAATTTTGTTGGAAAATCTAAGACTCCTGCACCTATTACCCCTTTAACACCAGCTTTGATAAGAGCATCTGCTATTGATTTTGAATAAAAATACATATCATTTGCACAAATAGTACCACACCTTATTAGTTCGCACGCTGCAAGCAGAGTGGCATCATAAACAAACTCATCGCTTAGCCACTTATTTTCAGCAGGCCATATGTGCTTTTGTAGCCAATCCATAAGTGGTAAATCATCCGCAAGACCTCTAAAATAAACCATTGGTAAATGAGTATGAGTGTTAATAAACCCTGGAAAAATTGCTGAATCTTTTTTTATGATTACTTCGTCATAATCATTTTTATTTATATTTTTTTCAATACCAGCTATATATTCATTTTCAATTAAAAGATAACTATCTCTTACTATTTTATTGTCATAATATATGTAATTTCCAAAAATTGCTATTTTACTCACAGTTTGTTACCTCCAATACATCGAGAATTTCTAATGGATTATTTACTTCATAGTCAGGTTTTACTTCTTTTATTTTTCCATAACCATAATTGCAAAAAATGGTTGATATACCTGCATAATAACCTGATTCTATATCTGTATAATTATCGCCTATAATAAATGAATTTTTATCTGGAGTTTTATTATATATTTTAAATATTTCTAAGACTGGAATAGGGGAAGGCTTTTTTTCACTAAAGCTATCCCCACCAAACCATTTAAGAAAGTATTTATCAAGTCCAAAATGTTTAACTATTTTATCAGTGAAATCAAATGATTTATTTGAAATTATGAATAAATAATCTGTAATATTTCTTAAAGTAGACAATACATAATCCATATCTTTATACATATTAGATGTTTCAATAATTTTTTGATTGTAAATATTACGAAAATATTTTTCTATTTCTAACCTATAGTTTTCTTTACCAACAGATCTTTCTATGAGCTTTTTAATTCCATCTCCTACATAACTTTTTGTTGTATCGATAGAAAATTTTTGAAAACCGTATTTTTCAAGAGTCAGCATTAAAGAATTGTGTATATCTTCCAAAGTATCAATAATTGTTCCATCTAAATCTAAGAATATGAAACTATTTTTGTGAATTTTCATTATTTATATTTAATTTCTTTTTTGCACAGGATAATACTTCGTTTCTTAATATCTGCAAAAATTCGTCTTCTTCTATATTATTAATTTTGATATCTTCTTTAATTAAATCTAATAAAACTTTTTTATCAATATCGTCTAAGGCACATCTGATAGCAATCGTTGAGTTGCAATTATTACAATTTCTTAGTGATAAAACCTCATGAACGTCATCACAATCAAAAATTTGGAGATTTTGAGGAGCAGGTAAAGAAGTGTTTTCAATAAATTCTTTAAAATCCTTAAATTCTTTTCCACAAGAACATTTTTTAGGGAATTGCTTTTTCAGTGAATCTATTATTTTATCTATTAAATAAAAGCTTTTATATTTCATAGGTTACCTCAAATAAAAATCTAAAAACCAGCTGCATAATAATCCATAATAAAAAACATATCAATAAAAATTTAACTTAACATAATATATCTTATCGGACGTTTTGAATATTGAGAAGAGTTTCTGAATTTTTTTATTATATCGCAAAATAGCTGTTTTTATTTGTGAATAATTCTGTCGAGGATGTTGCACAATAATAATACTTAAGCACCTCAGATTGCTTCGCTAACGCTCGCAATGACAGCAATTTTGGGTCATTGCGAGGCATCAAAAGTTGCCGAAGCAATCTCAAAACTATAATGATATCAGAAAATTGTTCCATTGTGCAACAGCCTCCTGTCACCTAACTCAAGACTTAGGAGAGATTGCTTCGTCAGCTTGCACTTACTCTCGATGACTGTTTTGCTGTCTTTGCGAGCGTCAGATAAGCAGTCTAAACATGATGATAAAGGATGGTATTTATCTTAATTTATTTTTATTGAGCCCGTTAATGACGAAATTTTATCAATATTTTTGTTTTCTAAATAGGTTTTTAAATCATTAATGATTTTTATTGGTATTTCTGGATCTACAAAATTTGCTGTACCTATTTGTACTGCTGTTGATCCAGCAATAAAAAATTCTATGACATCTTTATAATTTATAATGCCACCTATCCCTATGATAGGTATTTTTACCGTTTTATATGTTTCATAAACCATTCTTACTGCAACTGGCTTTATCGCTGGACCGCTTAGTCCTCCTGTAATATTTGAAAGATGTGGTTTTTTTGTTTCAATATCTATTGACATGCCAAGAAGTGTATTTATTGCGCTAATTGCATCTGCTCCTGAATCTTCACATATTTTTGCAAAAAGCTTTATATCTGTGACATTTGGTGATAATTTTACTATTAATGGTTTATTTTTTATGTTCTTTTTAACTGAAGAAACAACTTTTTCCGTCATTTTATGATCTGTACCAAAAGCTATGCCACCTTCTTTGATATTAGGACAAGATATATTAATTTCTAGCATATCTATATCAACTGAATCAAGAATCTTAGCTACTTCAACATACTCTTCTATAGTTTTGCCCCAAAAATTTACGATAATTCTTGTATCATATTTTTTTAAAATTGGGAGTTTTTCTTCAATAAATCTATTTACTCCTATATTTTGTAAACCTATTGCATTGAGCATTCCTGCAGGTGTCTCTATTATTCTAGGCATCATATTACCTGATACTTCATTTAATGAGAGACCTTTTACGCTTATTCCACCAAGTTTAGAAATATCTATAAATCTTGAGTATTCAATTCCATATCCAAAAGTTCCACTTGCTGTGATTATGGGATTTTTAAATTTAATACCACAAATTTCAACTTCTAATCTATTTTTAGCCATTTACAGCTCCCAAACTACTTTATTACCATCAAAAACTGGCCCTTCTACACAACATCTTTTTTGGACTATATTGTCCCCTTCTTTAACATAAATAATGCATCCTAAGCATGCTCCAAGCCCACATGCCATTCTTTCATCAAGAGATACTTCTATGTTTTCAACTTTATCTTGAAAAACAGATACTACATTTTTCATCATAGGTTTTGGTCCACAAGTATAAACTATATCATAATCAAAATTAGTTATTATGTCTGTTATAAGAGCTTTTTCACCAAGGCTGCCATCTTCTGTGGAAATCTTTATGTAATCACATGTGTTTTCAAAATATTCCAATAAATGTATATCTCCTATAGATTTACCACCATAATATAAAGTAATACTATTGTTATTATCTTTAAGTGCTTTTGATAAATAAAGTAACGGTGCTATACCTACTCCACCACCAACTAGTGCTACATTTTTATTTTTAACAATACTAAATCCATTTCCAAGTGGATTTGAAAAAGAGATTTCTGTGCTAGTTTGTAAGTTCGATAAGAGATACGTACCTTTTCCAACTAAGGTATATAAAATTGTAAAACAATCTTCTTCTATATCGCAGACACCAAATGGTCTTCGCAATAAGGGGTCAACTAAATAATCAAAACTTTGAGTTTTCAACATAAAAAACTGCCCTGGTTTTGCATTTTTTACAAATTCTGGAGATTCTATTTTCATATAGTAGTATTTATCGCTAAGTTTTTTATTAAAAACTATTTTTCCTGTCATATAACACCTTAATAAACAATTTCTTTATAGTATTCTTGAAGTGATTTCACAGATAGGCCTTCATTTAGATATGCTTCTACTCCATTTACGCTTGCTATTGCTGCTTCTACTGTTGTTACATATGGTATATTGTAATTTAAAATAACTCTTCTGATTGAATTCGAGTCAAGTCTTGATTTTTTACCTTCTGGCACATTTATAACGAAATCAATCTTGTCACTTTTTATGAGGTCAACAATATTAGGTCTACCTTCTTGTACTTTTAATACATGTTCAGCATTTATACCATTTTCTCTCAGAAACTTATATGTACCTGTTGTAGCTACAATTTTAAAACCAAGTTTTTCAAGCTTTTTTGCAACAGGTAAGATATCTTTTTTTACTCTATCCTTGACACTTATGAAAACTGTACCAGTTGTTGGTAAAGAATTGTTTGCGGCAATTTGTGCTTTATAATATGCCCTTCCAAAAGTTTTATCTATCCCCATTACTTCTCCAGTAGATTTCATCTCTGGACCTAAAATTGGATCTGTCCCTGGAAACTTTGTAAAAGGGAAAACAGATTCTTTTACTGTAAAATATGGAATGTTTACTTCTTTTGTAAAACCTAAATCTTTTAGCTTGTAGCCAACCATCACTTTGGACGCTAACTTTGCTAATGATTTACCAATCGATTTACTGACGTAGGGAACAGTCCTTGATGCCCTAGGATTTACTTCTAATACGTAAAGTTGATTATCCTTTATGGCATATTGAACATTCATTAAACCTTTAACATTTAATTTTTCTGCAAGGCTTATAGTAGCCCTTTTGATTTCTTCTATAATCTCATCACTTAATGATCTAGGTGGAATTGAGCAAGCAGAATCACCTGAATGTATTCCAGCTTCTTCTATATGCTGCATAATCCCTGCTACTATTGTGGATTCACCATCACTTATAGCATCAACATCTACCTCAATGGCATTTTCTAAAAATTTATCAATTAATACGGGATGTTCTTCACTTGCTTCCACTGCATATTTCATATAGTTTTTTAATGAATCCTGGTCATAAACAATTTCCATAGCCCTGCCACCCAAAACATAGGAAGGCCTTACTACGACAGGATAACCAATATTTTCTGCAATATTTAGAGCTTCTTCAAAGTTTTTGGCTATTCCATTATCTGGTTGTTTCAAGTTTATATCTTTTAAAAGTTTTTGAAATCTTTCTCTATCTTCAGCAATATCAATACTATCAGGAGAAGTACCTAATATATTGACTCCTGCTTTTTCTAAAGGTACTGCTAATTTCAATGGAGTTTGACCACCAAATTGGACTATAACACCATAAGGGTTTTCTTTTTCGATAATATTCATTACATGTTCAAATGTTAAAGGTTCAAAATAGAGTCTATCTGATGTGTCATAATCTGTACTCACAGTTTCTGGGTTACAGTTTACCATAATAGTTTCATAACCTACTTCCCTAAGTGCATATGATGCGTGAACGCAACAGTAATCAAATTCTATCCCCTGCCCTATTCTATTTGGTCCACCACCTAATATTACAACTTTTTTATTGTTTGTTGGGTATGATTCACATTCTTCTTCAAATGTGGAGTACATATATGGAGTATTTGATTCAAATTCAGCGGCACAAGTATCTACCCTTTTGTAGACAGGTTTTAAATTGTAAGTATTTCTTTTTTCTCTAATATCTTCTTCTTTTAAATTAAGTAGTTTTGCCAATCTTTTATCAGAAAAACCTAACTTTTTTGCTTCTATTAGCGTGTTTTCATCTAATTTTTTTGTTTCTTTTATCTTTTTTTCAAAATCTATTATTTCTTTTATATTTTCTAAA